>JAEWCF010000045.1 GCA_023390775.1 Bacteroidota bacterium
GCGCTGATCGAGAACATCCAGCGCGATGACCTTTCGCCGGAAGCATTTGAAGGCATTGCCGAAAAGGAATTCAATTACCAGCGAATAAATAAATACGACCCGACGCTTTGGAAGGACCACGCCTCGATCGAACCGATGGAGGAAATCAAGCGCTACAAGCTCGAAGACGCGGCAAATCCGTGATTACATCCTGAGGTAGAAATCGCGCGTCAAAGCTGTATATTCCGAAGTATATTGGTGGCGGGCAACCTCGATCGCCAGTTCTTCAATTTCCGGTTTCGATGCGCTTCGGGAAAAAGCCATCAGGCTTCGCTTGATTGCCGACGAGACATTGCCGCGGACCCGTGTGGCCTTTTCCAGAAACAAGTCGTGATAACTTGCAAGGCCGATGAATTTTTCTTCCTCTTCAAACGGCAGGATCACGGCAAATTTTCCCCGATCGGATAAAAGAAGCCCGGCGGCCTCGGCCAATTGTTCAAGTGGCATTGCCGAAGCGAACCTCGCACGGTCGCGCGCCTCGTTGCCCGAAGAAAATTCGGCCGAGTAAAATGGCGGGTTGGAAACGATTAGGTCGTACTCATCTTCGGGCTCGTCGATAAATTCGTCAAGGCCCGCGTGGAAGCAAAAGAGCCGGTCGCCCCACGGCGACTGCTCAAAATTTTCAACACACTCCTCATAAGCCGCCTCGTCGATCTCGAGCGCGTCGATTTGCTGGGCACCACTGCGCTGCGCGATCATCAGAGCGATCAGGCCCGTTCCCGCGCCAATGTCCAGGACAGTTTGAGGATGGTGGTGGATTGGGGCCCATGCGCCGAGGAGGACGCCGTCGGTACCCACTTTCATTGCCGATTTTTCCTGGCGGAGGCTGAAGGATTTGAAATTAAATTTCATTTTGTAAAAGTAGGGGTTATTGGCGTGCGGCCAAGGCGCTGTTGCACCTGCGGTGCTGGTTTTTGCAGCATCTGCGATGCTGAATGCCTACCGGCGGTTTACTTTTGGCTGGCGCACCAAACCGACGAAGGAGGTTCACCGAACACCGCTAACAAATAAACAAGCGGTGAGGTAAAAGTAACAAAAGTGCGCTGGCGGCGGCGTGTATCCGGATGGAATCTTTCGATTAGTATATTGAAGGAAATGGATGTTTTGGAAGCGACCGCGTGCCGATGATAAATATTCATCAAAGGACGGATTAGGAATTTAACCTCCGCCGTCACGCGGCCGCTCCCATTCAAAATTCAAAATTCAAAATTCAAAATATTCGGGAATGCAGCTCCGCGGCTTGTGGGTTCCTGCGTGAAAAATCAAAGGCGATCGCGTCTAAAAATCGGCGCTGTCTGAGCACCGGCGACAGCCGTGCGAGTTTTGGAATTTAGCGCAGGCAACGCAGATTTTTAGAGGTCGTTGCCGGCCGTAGCGCACTTTTGGTACTTTTGGTGCGCTAGCCAAAAGTACATCGCCGATAGGCAATCGCCGAAGGCAATTATTTGTGCGGCGCCGCAGGCGCCGGCATACTTCCGTCGGAAGACACAATATACTTTCGGCCCCGCACAGCGTGAGCGGTTGAGGCGGCATCCTTTTGTGAGCAAGCGAACAAAAGATATAGCCGAAGACGCGACGGCGCCGCATTTATAATTTAAAATTTATAATTTGTAATTCGAAGAGGCGGCGTCACGCCCTACAGATACATCTCGATAAGCCCTTCGGGCAAATCCATGACCACGCGCTTGTTTTTGCGGTCGATCTCGACCAGGAATTGGTCAATCATGGGGATGAGGATCTCGGTGTGGCCTTTGAGGACCTCGAAAAGCGGTTGCGCGGTGGAATCGTTGATGGACTGGATCACGCCCACGTTGCCCAGGCGTTTGTCATGGACCTCGAAACCAATCACCTCGTGGTAGTAGAATTTGTTGCCCTCGAGTTTGGGCAGCGCCGAAAGCGGCAGGTAGAGCGCACAGCCGAGGATTTCGTCGGCGGCGGCTTCAGTATCGACGTCCTCGAACTTGATCCGGAGGAAATCCTTGTGGAGCGAACAATGCTCAATAAAAAATGGAACCAGATGGTTGCCGGTCTCGACAAACACTGATTCCATCTCTTCATAAAGCTCGGGCTCGTCGGTATCGAGATACGCCAGGACTTCGCCCTTAAAGCTGAATTTCTTGGCGATCTTGCCCAGGTAGAAACACTCCTTCTTGGTCATGATCGCCAAATATTATGCCTGCTCCTCGCCTTCCTGTGCAGGGGCTTCGGCTACAGCCTCGTCAGTTGACTCGGCTACGGGAGCGTCGGCAGACTCGTCGGCGGCGGCTTCGGCCACTTCAGCCTCTTCAGATGCAGTCTGGGCTGCGATCAGGTCGGCCTCGGCTTGCTTGGCAGCGGCGATACGGTCTTCGTTCACTTTTTTCTCGGCGGCAAGCGCTTGCTTTTTAGCCTCTTCTTTTGAAGTGCTCAAACCTTGCTTCTTGGCGTCGACCTTGGCGTTTTTCTCCTCGATCCACTTGTTGAGTTTCTCGTCGGCCTGCTCCTGGGTCAGGGCGCCTTTCTTAACGCCTCCGTCAAGGTGGTGCTTCAGCAATACTCCCTTGTACGACAGGATCGCACGGGCGGTGTCGGTTGGCTGTGCACCATTGTGCAGCCATTGAACGGCGCTGTCAAGGTTGATCTCGATAGTCGCGGGATTCGTGTTTGGATTGTAAACACCCAGTTTCTCGAGGTATTTACCGTCCCTTTTTGAGCGGGCATCTGCCGCTACAACCCAGTAAAAAGGCTTCCCTTTTTTACCATGTCTTTGCAATCTAATTTTTACTGGCATAATCGAATGATTAAATTTTGAGGTACTCGACCTCTGTTAATTGAGGGCGCAAATATACAATTAATAATGAATAATTAATAATGAATAATTTAGTTTTGAGTTGTCAGTCGTCAGTCGTCAGTATCTCTAGCCGGGTGCTTATCGGTAGAAACCCGAAGCTTTCTAACTTAAAACCTGATGACTTTGGGATTTTTTGACTTCATGACCTTAGGACCCTATGTCCTTATGACTTTAAGACCTTATGACCTTATGACTTTATGACTTTAGGACCCTATGTCCTTATGACTTTATGACCAAACTTTACAACTTGCCAACTTTATAACTTCATTCGACATTTGACATTTACTTCGCTATCGCTCCGTACAGTTCGCCCTGCGGGCTCGGGTCGACATTCGACATTTGTCATTCGACATTTGTCATTTGTCATTCGTCATTCATCAATTTTTATATTTTTGTAGGGTTAAAATATTAATTATGAAAAAGATTGCCTCATTTCTTTTTATCGCATTCGCGCTGGCATCCTGCAGTCAGGACATCAGCAGGCCCAATCCTGCGCTCCAGGGTTGGAAGGACGACGTGTTCTGGCGGGCGATAGATGCCAAAGCCACGCTATCGACAAACGGATCCTTAATCATCACGGGCCTGACCCAGAACGAAACCCTTACCCTGCAGACCCAGAGCACGGCCGAAGGCGTCTACGTATTGGGAGTGAGCGAAAACCGCAAAGCGAGTTACCTCTATGAACAAGACGGCGAATCGCTGTTCTATACCACCGGGACCGGTATCGGCGATGGCGAGATCAAGATTGAAGAATACGACACAGAGAACAAGACCGTGACCGGGACCTTCAGGTTCAATGCCGTCAATGTCGACGAAAATCCGCTTGGAGGGGAAATCCTCAATTACCAATATGGCAGGTTTTACAAGCTCCCCGTCGTTCCCGAACTGTTTTAATGAGCCGCCTCAGGGCGGTTTTTTATTTCGTGCTGACACACAGGAAATTGGCTTTTAAAAATTTATAACACCTTTATTTGTCATTAAATGAATTATTTGGCCCGTCGTCTGAAATTAAAGGTTATATTTGTTACAATCTAAATTACTTGTTATGAATATTTTCGTTGGAAGCCTTCCGTTCAGTCTTGGGGAAGCAGATTTAAGAGAGTCATTTGAAGCTTACGGGGAAGTTGATTCCGTTAAGATCATTATGGACAAGATTACCGGAAGAAGCAAAGGATTCGGCTTTGTGGAAATGCCGAATGACGACGAAGCACAAAAAGCGATCAATGAACTGAACGGCGCAACCGTACAGGGCCGTGCAATTGTTGTAAACAAATCGGAGCCGCGTCCCGAGGGAGAGCGTCGCAGTGGAGGTTTCAACCGTGATTCACGCGGTGGAGGCGGCTATGGCGGCGGATACGGTGGCGGCGGTGGCCGTGATTCACGCGGTGGCGGAGGCTACGGCGGTGGTTACGGCGGCGGCGGAAACCGTGGCGGTTACTAATCCGAATACCATATTTTCAAAGAAGCCATCCAAACGGGTGGCTTTTTTATTGTTGATAACTTGAGCGCATGATTAAGGTCGAAACCGCTATTTTTGAATCATCGGTGACCGCTGCCGGAAATACCACGCAACGACTTAATTATCAGTCATGTACTTAATTTTCGACACAGAGACCACAGGACTTCCCAAGCGGTACGACGCTCCCATTTCGGACAGTGCGAACTGGCCCCGATGCGTGCAGCTCGCGTGGCAATTGCACGATGAGAACGGGAACCTCCTGGAGCATTTCGACTGCCTTGTAAAACCGGAAGGATTCAATATCCCGTACGATTCCGAACGCGTTCACGGCATTTCCACCGAACTTGCCCTTCGCGACGGGATTCCGCTGGCAGAATCGCTGTCAAAGTTTAAGGACGCCATGGCCCGCGCCCAGTATTTGGTCGGGCAGAACGTGGGGTTTGACATCAATATCCTCGGTGCCGAATTCTACCGTCTCGGAATCGAATCCGAGATCACCTCGATGCCTGTGCTGGACACCTGTACCGAATGCACGGCCGATATCCTGAAACTCCCCGGAGGCCGTGGTGGTAAGTTCAAGCTCCCCACGCTTACCGAACTTCATCAATACCTCTTCGGGCAACCTTTCTCTGAGGCGCACAACGCTTCGGCCGACGTCGAGGCAACGGCAAGATGTTTCCTCGAACTTCTGCGCAGGCAGGCCTTCACGAAGGAAGAGCTCGACCTCCCGCAGGATTATTATGACCGGTACAACCTCGAGAATCCGGCCCCGATCCAGCTTATCGGGCTCAAACATATCAACCTGCGCGCGGCTTCGGAGGCATTGCGGCAGTCGCTAAAAACCGATGTCGACCAACCTGTATCGGCGCCGGCGGGTTCGCTTGAGGGCGCGCCGTTCGCGCATCTGCACAATCACACGCAGTTTTCGGTCTTGCAGTCCACCATCAGCGTACCTGCGCTCGTCAAAGCCGCGGTGAAGCACAAGATGCCGGCCGTTGCCATGACCGACCACGCCAACCTTATGGGAGCCTTTCACTTTGTCAAAGAGGTGACCAGCCACAATAAATCGGCGGAGGCCAAAAACAAAGCCCTGGTCGAAGCCGGCGAATCGCCCAGCGAAACCGTCCTTAAAGCTATAGTGGGTTGCGAATTCTACGTTTGCGACGACCACCGTGACAAGACCCGCAAGGACAACGGTTACCAGATCGTGTTCCTGGCCAAGAACAAGCGCGGGTACCATAACCTCGCGAAAATGTCGTCGATTGCCTACACGGACGGATTTTATTACGTTCCCCGCATCGACCGGAGCGTCGTGCAACAATACAAGGAGGACCTGATCGTGCTTTCGGGTAACCTGGGCGGCGAGATCCCCAACAAGATCCTGAATATGGGAGAGCACCAGGCCGAGGAAGCGCTCCATTGGTGGAAAGCCGAATTTGGGGACGACTTCTACATCGAGGTCATGCGCCACGGGCAGGAGGACGAGGACCGGGTCAACGAATCACTGGTCCCGATGGCACGCCGGAATGGGGTGAAAATCATCGCGACCAACAACATTTTCTACATCGACAAGGAGGACGCCAATGCGCACGACATCCTGCTTTGCGTGCGCGACGGCGAGAAACAGGCTACGCCGATCGGGCGCGGCCGCGGCTACCGCTACGGGCTTCCCAACCAGGAATATTACTTCAAGGACGCCGATTCGATGAAATCGCTGTTTGCGAACCTTCCCGAAGCGATCCTTTCCATCGGCGAGGTGATCGATAAGATCGAGCCTTACGAGCTCTCGCGAGGCGTGCTGCTTCCCAAATTCGACATTCCCGAAGAATTTGTCGTGGCCGAAGATGCCGACGGCGGAAAACGCGGCGAGAACAAATACCTGCGGCACCTCACCTATGAAGGCGCGAGAAAGCGCTATCCGGAACTCATCGCCCAGACCGATGCGGAACGGATAAAAGAAATTACCGAACGCATCGATTTTGAATTGCTCACAATCGAAAACTCGGGGTATCCGGGATACTTTCTGATCGTACAGGACTTTATTGCGGCGGCACGTGAAATGGGCGTCTCGGTCGGGCCCGGAAGGGGTTCGGCGGCGGGATCGGTGGTCGCCTACTGCCTCGGCATTACCAATATCGACCCGCTTGAATACAACCTGCTCTTTGAGCGTTTCCTGAATCCCGACAGGGTTTCGCTTCCCGATATCGACATCGACTTTGACGACGAGGGACGCGGATCGGTCATGGATTACGTGATCAAAAAATACGGCTCCAAGCAAGTCGCACAGATCATTACCTATGGAACGATGGCGGCCAAATCGTCCATCAAGGACACGGCGCGCGTGCTCGACCTTCCGCTTTTCGAAGCCGAGAAAATTTCCAAGCTAATCCCCAACACGATGAGCCTGGCGAAAATCTTCAGCCTCGACAGGGACAAATTAAAGGCCGCGCTTCGTCAGGAGGATTTTGACCGGGTTCGCGAACTCATCAGTTTGGCCGAGGAAAACGACCTAGGCGCCACGACCATCAGGCAGGCCAAAGTACTGGAAGGAACGCTTCGGAATACGGGAATCCACGCTTGCGGTGTAATCATCACTCCGGACGATATCACCAACTTCGTCCCGGTCGCGACGGCAAAGGATTCCGATTTATTTGTGACCCAGTTTGACAACTCGGTAGTGGAAAGTGCGGGGCTGTTAAAAATGGACTTCCTCGGCCTCAAGACCCTGACACTGATCAAGGACACGGTCAAACTCGTAAAATACCGCACCGGCAAACAACTGGATCCGGACAAATTTCCCATCGACGATTTAAAGACCTACGAACTGTTCCAGCGAGGCGAAACGGTCGGGATTTTCCAGTACGAGAGTCCCGGTATGCAGAAGTATATGAAGGAACTCAAGCCCACGGTGTTTGGCGACCTGATTGCGATGAACGCGCTTTACCGTCCGGGGCCCATTGCCTACATTCCCAGCTTCATCAAACGCAAAAACGGCGAGGAGGAGATCACCTATGACCTGCCGGCATGCGAGGAATTGCTGAAGGACACCTACGGAATCACGGTGTACCAGGAACAGGTGATGTTGCTTTCGCAGAAACTGGCCAACTTTTCCAAGGGCGACGCCGACGTTCTGCGAAAAGCCATGGGTAAGAAGCAAAAGGACGTCCTGGACAAGATGAAACCCAAGTTCGTCAACCAGGCGGTGGAGAACGGCCATCCGGCCGACAAACTCGAGAAAATCTGGAAGGATTGGGAGGCTTTCGCCGAATACGCCTTCAACAAATCGCACTCTACCTGTTACGCCTGGATTGCGTACCAAACGGCATATCTCAAGGCCAATTACCCCGCCGAATACATGGCGGCCGTGCTCTCGAACAACATGAGCGATATCAAGCAGGTTTCGTTTTTCATGGAGGAGTGCAAGCGGATGGGGCTTCAGGTTTTGGGCCCCGACGTCAACGAATCCTTTTACAAGTTTACTGTAAACGAAAATTACGCGATCCGGTTTGGGATGGGCGCCGTCAAAGGCGTGGGCAATGGCGCAGTGCAAACCATTGTAGAAAACCGGAAAGCAGGAAAATACAAGTCGATTTTCGATCTGGCCAAACGGGTCGATCTACGGGCGGCTAATAAAAAGTCATTTGAAAATTTGGCCCTGGCGGGCGGCTTTGATTCCTTTACCGATACGCACCGCGCCCAATATTTCCACGACGAGGGCGACGGAATTACCTTTTTGGAGAAGGCCGTCAGATACGGCGCGAAGTTCCAGGAGAATGAAAATTCGGCGCAGGTGAGCCTTTTTGGCGAGGCCAGCGAGGTGCAGATTCCCGAACCGGTCGTGCCGCCCTGCGAAGACTGGAGCACGATGGAAAAACTGGCACGCGAGAAGGAAGTGGTGGGAATTTACATTTCGGGGCATCCGCTTGACGATTTCAAATACGAGATGAAACACTTTTGCACCGTCAAGCTCGATGCGCTCAAAAACCTGGAGCAGTATGTCAACAAGAATTTGACCTTTGCCGGCATTGTGACCGATATGCAATACCGTACGGCCAAAAATGGCAAGGACTGGGGCATGTTTACGCTGGAAGGTTTCGAGGAAAGCCATGATTTCAGGATTTTTGACGAGGATTACCTCAAATTCCGGCACTTTTTGGCACCGAACCGGTTCCTGTATTTCCGCGTAATGGTCAAGGATGGTTGGGTCAATAAGGAAACGGGAAAACGATCGGAGCCGCGGATCCAATTTCTGGAGGTCAAGCAATTGCAGGACGTATTGGCCACGCAGGCCAAGAAGCTCACCCTTAATTTAAATATCCACGATATCAAAAACGAATTTGTCCACGACCTCAACCACCTTTTCCAACAAAACAGGGGCGATGTCCCGGTAGTGTTTGAAGTGCTCGAGCTTGAAAAAATCATCAAGAAGGCGCCGTTGGCCGAAGCTCCCCTTCCGACGGACAACCCTGATGAAATACCCGAGGAAATCATGGTTGCCGAATCGGAGGAAATAAAGGTTGTCACCAAACTCTCAATGCCCAGCCGGAAACTCCGGGTAAAAGCGGGCACCGAACTGCTCAAGGAACTGGAGCGCATGGATGTGAGGTTCAGGTTTAATTAATAGGAACGTCGACCCGAAACCGCAGGGCGAACTGTGGGAAGCGCTAGCGAAGTAAATATCAAACTCGCTGACTAATGAGAATAAGCAGCTTATGGTTCCCCTGGCCGGCAGTTTGACAGGCGCGCCCCATCCACCGCCCGACAAGGTCGCGATCGGCACGACAATCACACGACGGAAAAACCGTCGAAAAACGTAATGTTGAGAGTCTGTAAAGTCCTCCTAAATTCAAGTGCTCAGTTGTCCGCATCTAAATTGACGGCTGACAGCAGATAGCTGATCGCTATTGGTGATGACTGACGACAGAAACCAGACAGACGCGCCCCACCCACCACCCGACAAGGTCGCGATCGGCACGATAATCACACGACGGAAAAACCGTCGAAAAACGTAATGTTGAAAGTCTGTAAAGTCCTCCTAAATTCAAGTGCTCAGTTGTCCGCATCTAAATTGACGGCTGACAGCAGATAGCTGATCGCTATTGTTGATGACTGACGACAGAAACCAGACAGGCGCGCCCCACCCACCGCCCGGCAAGGTCGCGATCGGCACGACAATCACACGACGGAAAAACCACCGCAATATGTAAAGTTGAGAATCTGTAAAGATTCCCTGAGATGAAGTCTTCCAGTTGCCCACAATTCAAAATGACGGCTGAGTGCTGACAGCTGACCGCTATTGCTGATGACTGGCAACAGCAACCGGACAGGCGCGCCCCACCCACCGCCCGACAAGGTCGCGATCGGCACAACAACATACTACGGAAAAACCACCGTAAAGCGTAAAGGTAGAAAGTCTATAAAGCTCCTACGAATTGAATTCAGTCCGCATGAAACTGACGGCTGAGTGCTGACAGCTGATTACTTTCGCAACAACGACAGATGTGCCGGATCTCAAAACTCATTACTAAAAACTCAAAACGCCCTGATACCCCTATAACCAAAACCAATGTGGTTAACAGGAATTTATAATTATAATGCCTAAATTTGTGCGGCAAACATAAAACGAATATCATGGCACAAACAATAACAGACGCAACATTCGAGGATGTGGTCTTGAAATCGGATAAACCGGTAATGGTGGACTTTTGGGCAGCGTGGTGCGGACCGTGCCGCATGGTGGGCCCGATCATCGACCAGATCAGCGAAGAATTTGACGGCAAAGCGGTAGTAGGGAAAGTGGACGTGGATGCGAATCAGGAATTCGCGGCCAAATACGGCGTGCGCAATATCCCGACGGTATTGGTGTTTAAGAACGGTGAGGTTGTTGGCCGTCAGGTTGGCGTTGCCCCCAAGCAAACCTATGCCGATTCGCTTAACGCGGTCCTTTAATGACAGAATATAGATTTGGAACCGGCTTTTGGCCGGTTTTTTTTTGCCAAATAATACTGGGCAGCGCCGCCTTTCCCGCAGAGTGCGACAGGGATGGAAGCGGCAGCCTTTTGGAAGGCCTCGCACGTCTCCAAGAGCAGTGAGGCCTCAAAAGCTATAGCGGACAGCCCGGCCGTTCGCCCAAATCGCTATCTTTACACATATGAAGATCGAATCACAGTTAGAGAAAATTTCCAGCTTCGGGCATCTGGAACTTTTGGCCAACCAGGTGGTCGAGGGGTTTATTTCCGGCATGCACAAAAGTCCTTTTCACGGTTTTTCAGCGGAATTTGCCGAGCATAAAGTCTATAATTCAGGCGAGAGCACCAAGCACATCGACTGGAAGCTGTTCGCCAAGACCGATAGGCTATACACCAAGCGGTTTGAGGAGGAGACCAACCTGCGGTGCCACCTCATCCTGGACAATTCATCTTCCATGCATTACCCGAAACTCGAGGGCAACGAACCGTTTTACCATTCCAAGATCGGTTTTGCGGTTTTGGCCTCGGCGGTGTTGATGAACCTTTTGAAGAAACAGCGGGATGCGGTCGGTTTGAGTATTTATTCGGACCAGTACGAGTATTACGCGCCCGAAAAGGGGAGCGACCGCCACCATCGGATGCTGCTCAACAAACTCGAGGAATTATTGGAAAAACCGCGTTCGGCAAAAAAAACCGACACGGTGATTTTCCTGCACCAGATCGCCGAAAAGGTGCACCGCCGTTCCATGATCGTACTCTTTACCGATATGTTCCAGGATCAGGACGACGCCGCAATCTTCAACGCGTTGCAGCACCTGAGGCACAACAAGCACAAGGTGGTGCTCTTCCATGTTTCGCATCAAAAGACCGAGCTGAAGTTTGACTTTGACAATGCGCCGCGCAAGTTCATCGATGTGGAGAGCGGCGAGGAAATCAATATTTTCGCCGATAACGTGAGGGAGTCCTACGAAAAGCAGGCGCGGGCCTATTACAAGAAAGTCGCGCTCAATTGCGCGCAGAACGGCATCCGGTATGTGGAGGTTCCGGCGGGGGACAGCTTTGACAAAGTGCTGATGACGTATCTGGTTGAGAAGCAGCGCTTCGGATAAACAACCCTGTTAAAAAATAATTTTTTGTGCCGAAAGATTTGCAATAATGAATTCTTGCCCTATATTTGCAACCGCAATTACAGCGAGGTTTGGTAGTTCAGTTGGTTAGAATACCTGCCTGTCACGCAGGGGGTCGCGGGTTCGAGTCCCGTCCAGACCGCTAAAATTGGGAGAAGCACTTCAGATTGAAGTGCTTTTTTTGAGAAAAGCATTAAACTTAGTTGTGTTGTTTCGAGGCGAAAGCCTCAGGTTTAGTAGTTAGACCAATGAAAAGCTTTCCATTAATTTGGAGGGCTTTTTTGATTTTATACCTTTAGGGATGAATTGTCCGCTATGCCGGGCCGAGGCTTTTTCCACCCTGCCCGGGCCCCACGTCTTTCACGACTGCCCCAAATGCCGCGGAATTTTCAGGCCGGCCCAGCATCTGCCCAATCCCGACTTTGAAAAGCATCGCTACGAACTGCATCACAACGATCCTGCCGACGAGGGCTACCGAAAATTTGTCATGCCTTTATGCGACGCAATTTCCTCCACCTTTGATCCCGGACATCGCGGACTGGACTTTGGTTCGGGGACCGATTCGGCGGTAGGGGCCATCCTTAGGGAGCGCGGTTACGCGGTTGTGGAATACGATCCGTTTTTCTCGCCCGATACTTCAGCATTGGGACAGCAATACTCCTTTATCGCCTGTTGTGAAGTGATGGAACACTTCCATGATCCTGCCCGGGAATTCGCGCGGCTTTTCGGCCTGCTGCATCCAGGCGGCAAGCTGTTCTGCATGACGCATGTTTGGGAAGATTCGGGCGAATTCGCGAAATGGTACTACAAGAACGACCCTACGCATGTTTTTATCTACCGCCCGCAGACGATCAACTATATCCGGGAAACTTTTGATTTCGAAGATGCACGCCACAATGGCAGGCTGATAACTTTTTCAAAGGGGTGAATGCTTGCGGATCGTCCCGACCTTACGGCCGTTCCCGTTGACGATATCAGCTTTCGAGGTGATGTACAGATAATTGTAATTCTTGTCGTGCAGCATCAGTTTGTAACCGCGACGGTTGGAATCGGCCAGGCGCCCGATGACGTACAGGTTCCCGTTTTCGACATTGATGAGGTTGCCCTTGGTCGTGATGAAATACGATCCGGAGGCATCGGCACTGAAATACACGTCAAACGCAATGTATTTCTCGGCAATGGCTTCGCCCAATACCGGTTCGGTGCGAACCTCTGCGGGTTTGGTGATCGCCCTGGCCGATTTTTGAGCTTCCGCCGAAGGCCTTCCGCCCATCTGGTTGGTGGCGTTGTTCCATCCGCCCGCAATGGCCACAAGCCTGTCCTTTCGCGCCGGATGCGTATGTGAGGCCTTCAGCGAGGCAGCCACATTCATCGCGGCCTGCGCATCCTGAAGAGTGGCGCCCATCTTGGAAAGGACGAAGCCCGAGAATTCGTCGGCCTCGAGTTCGATCTCAGGCCTGCTCCCCTGCCCGTCTATGGTGTGGCCGTTCAAATGGTGCCCGATCTCATGCGCGAGGATCGAAATGGCTGCCCAGTCGGTACCCGAAACCGAATTGATCGCGTTCATGAATTTCCGGTTGTAGAGAATGTACCGTTTGCCCTCCAGCACGACGGCAGCGGCATTGGGCACATTGGCCGCACGGATCTCAAAATTTGGCTTGAGGCCCACGACCTGCATGATTTGGCGGATAACCTCGGTGGCGGTGTTGTCGGGTGCGGTCAGCGTAATGTCGCCCGCAATGTCCTCACCATAATAGCTGCAGGCGAAATGATCGTGCACCTGTGCGCCGGCGCCGGTAAGCACCAGCAGTGCCAAAAGCAGAAGGTTCCATCGGCTCAAAAGGGATTGCATCATCTTCATGAATTTACTTTGTAACGCATGCATGCAATCATCGAGTATTCAATAACATTTATTTAGTATTTGATTATCAGTCGTCTAATAATTGCCGTAAATTGGTCTTCCTAAACCAATCTCTTATGAAAAGAATATTACTACTCCTTCTAATTTGCGGATCTTGGCTGGGCTATTCGCAGTGCCTTCCGCCAATCCAAGTATCAGTTACGAATGTCACCACCACCTCGTTCACTGTTTCATGGACGACCACCGGGCCCGGAACCTTATGGGAAGTGATCGTCGTGCCGGCGGGTACGGTTCCAGGGCCCAATGACCAGGGCATGATCGCCACCGTGAATCCCTTTGTGGTGGCCGGCCTGCAATGTTCATCCTATATGGTGCATGTAAGATCTGTATGCGAGCAATTCTACAGCCCATGGACCGCAGGGGTTCTTGTCAATACATGTGGTGGAAATTTGCCGCCCGTGCAGGTGTGCGACCTGAACAACGACGGTGTAGAACTCGTCGATCTTGGCATCTACAATATGGAATTCGAAGGGCAGATGCCTGAGGGGAATTACGAATTCAGTTATTATCTATCGGAGGCGGATGCGGGCGATCAGGTCAATCCGCTGCCGCAAATGGCGATGGTCCCCACGACGATGATCATCGTCCGGGCCGACAATCTCGACAGCCCGGGTACTTTTCAGTTATTTGAACTGATGGTCATCCTTAATCCGGTTCCGGAAATCGACGGCGGTTATTTCCTCGACGTTTGTGACCCCGACGGTAATGGGCTTGCGGTTTTCAACCTGAATACGGTCAGCCAGCAGATTTTTACGGCAAGCGGACAAACGCCTAATACGTGGAGCGTCAATTTCTATGAGACCATGGCAGATGCAGCGAACGGATCAAATCAGATTTGGAATACGCAAGAGTACCAAAACATCATGAATCCGCAGACCCTTTATGTTGCCGCAATGGACAACATGACCGGATGCCGAACCGTCTCCACGGTCACGCTCGAAGCGGGAACGTGCGATGGTATCCTGCTCACCGCATTCCTCGATTCAAACGGCAATGGCACGATGGA
The DNA here is from genome assembly GCA_023390775.1 of Bacteroidota bacterium. GTDB lineage: Bacteria > Bacteroidota > Bacteroidia > Flavobacteriales > Flavobacteriaceae > Flavobacterium. The sequence goes on from JAEWCF010000045.1 coordinate 14,352, forward strand.
TTCGGGCGAGGTTCCGTTTCCGCACGGTAGTTTCACCTATACGGTGAATGGCGGTCAAGCGGTCAACCTTTCGTCGCTGCAGGGTTCGGTATTTATTGCCGACGGAAACAATAACAACGATTACGCGGTTTCCTATTCGCTCAGTGCGAATTATGCAGGCAGCTTCTCGGTAAATCCGTCATCCGCCACAGCGACCGCGGGCCCTGGCGTTCAGGAAATTTTCTTTGCGGTCAGTGCGCCCCAGGAAATCACGGAACTTGTCGTTTCGCTCATCCCGATCAACAATCCGCAGCCCGGGTTCAACTATGCCAATAAAGTGGTGTTCTCCAATTTTGGGACAACGCAGCAAAGCGGCACCGTAACGTTTACCAACGATTCCAATGTAACGGTCATTTCAATGCCAAGCGGCGCCGTTGCGACCTCTTCGGGCTTTACGTATGCGTTCACCAACCTCTTGCCGTTCGAGACCCGGGAATTTACGGTCATGATGAACGTTCCCACCATCCCGACGGTGAGCCTCGGGCAGATGCTGACCAACTCGGTGGCGATCACGGTTCCTGCCGGGGACATCCTACCGGGCAACAATATGGATTCGCTCACGCAAAATATCATAGGTTCCTACGATCCCAACGACAAGGTCGAGGCGCATGGTGGGCCGATCGTCCTTGAACAATTTTCGCCGGACGAGGAATTGATCTATACGATAAGGTTCGAGAATACCGGAACGGCGCCTGCAAGCTTCATCACGGTCGAGGACGAACTCGATGCGCAATTGGACGCGGGTTCGCTGCGGATGATTTCGGCGAGCCACGATTATGTTTTGACCAAAAACGGGCAGTCGCTGAGCTGGTTCTTTGACGATGTCAACCTTCCGCCGACGATGCAGGATCCTGTTGGATCGCATGGGTACATTACGTTTGCGGTGAAGCCCATGGCGGGACTGGAAGTGGGCGACATCATCCCGAATACCGCGGCGATTTTCTTCGACTTCAATCCGGCGATCGTCACCAATACCTTCCAGACCGAGTTCATGGCGCCGATGTCCACTCCGGGATTCGGAACCGCCTCCCTCAAGATCCATCCCAATCCGGCATCGGAAATCGTACAGGTTCACGCTTCGGGAATCGTAGCGCGATTGATCATAACCGACATGACCGGCAAGATCGTGATGGAGCTGGAATCATCGGAACAAAATCCCAATGTCAATATCGGCAAGCTGCATTCGGGGCTTTACCTGATGCAGGTCACTTTGGAAGACGGGACGCGATCGGTACAGAAACTGATCAAGAATTAAAACAAAGGCCTCCGAAAGGGGGCTTTTTTTATTGGAAAAGCGCGCCGCGGTTCTGCCAGGCAACGGTGATAAACAGTCCCAAGATGACCATGCACAGGACGAACTTGATAAAACTGGAGGCGAGGAATCCCATGAACGAACCCGTTGCAGCCTTGAGGGCGCGTTTGTGATCGGTGGAATTGTAAATCATCTCGCCAACAAAAGCGCCCACGAACGGCCCGATGATGAATCCGAGTGGAATCGGCGCGAATATGCCCACGATCAAACCGATGTTCGTTCCCCAAACGCCGTAGGAACTTCCGCCATAGCGCTTGGTGCCTTTGGCGGGAATAGTGTAATCCAAAATCGAAACAATAAGAACGAGCGTGAACGTGATTCCCAGCATCCAGTAGTTCATCTCGACGGCTTCGGTGAAATAGAGCAGCATCAACCCAAGCCAACTAAGCGGCGGTCCCGGAAGTACCGGTAAAAAGCTGCCGAACAATCCCACAATAACCAACAAAAATCCGATTGAGACCAGTAATATATCCATCAATAGCGCTATTTGGTAAAATTTGAGTACTTTCGGCGTCAACGTGGCACCACCATGAACAAAGCCATTTTTTTCGCTTCAATCCTGCTATTCGGATCCTGCCAATACATCGAAAAGGCGCCCGACCGCGAACAGTTATTGCAAAAGCAGCTCAAAGAAATCGACTGGAACAAGGTCGACGAATACCCTTCGGTTGCCGATTGCGAACAATTGTCATCCAAAGACCAGCGGCGGCAATGCTTTTTTGAATACCTCACGCAGGCCATCCAGCAAAGGCTCTCCGGCGATAAATTGGATATCCTCTACCCCGAGCTCGACACCATTGAAGTCAAAGTTACGGTTTTCCCCGATTCGACGCTGAAGTTCGAACCGCGATTCTCTCGCGACACCGTGGCGTACGACACGATCAGGATCGACAGCATCCTGCACTCCCGGCTCGCCGATTTCCCCAAGGTCAGTCCGGCCATCAAGAGAGGCGTTCCCGTAAAATGCGAATTCATGTTGCCCGTAATCCTGCAGATGGAATAAGGGCGGAAGATTAGTTACCTGCCCGCAATCCCCTACTGGCCCATTTACGTCCCTTCCACGTGTATTTACCGCGCATGGCCAATAGCGCGACAATCAATGTAAAGATCGGATAGATCACCGACGAGAGAATCGGGAACAGCCATCTCTGTTGTTTCAATAAGCTGTTCGCGGCGGCCATGATTCTCCAATCGACCAAAAATTTCATGCCGAAGGGAAGGGCAAAAAACAGCCAGTGTACCTGTTGCAAAGCTGCCAATACTCCCAGCGCCAATACGGCCGCATTGCCAAAAAGGACGGCCAGCGCGACCTCTTCGGCAAAACTGCTTTGATACGACGTGGACTTTGACGCCCAACGGACCCGCTGGTTGACCAGGGATTTCCAATTTGATTCGGGTTTGGTGACAACGATCGATTGGCGGCATTTTAGGTACGCGACGTTGACCCCCGCTGCCGTTGCCTTGTGCAGAAGGAAAACATCATCGCCACCGGGCTTACTTTCATTTCCCGAAAAACCGCCGAGTTCATGAAAGAGCTTTTTTTCATACGCAAAATTGGCCCCGTTGCACATAAACGGTTTCCGCAACCCGAAACCGCCCATCGTGGCGCCTTGCATAGCCAGTAGGTCGTGCCGTTGAAAAATACCTGCCAGTCCATGCGATTCGCCATAACAAACCGGTCCCGCAATCATACGTTTGCCCGATCGGCTGACATATTGGTCCAGGACCTTAAGCCATTCCTCCGGCACAATGCAGTCGGCATCGGTGGTGACGATCCAATCGCCGGTCGCAATCGGGATCGCGCGCGAAATCGCATCTTTCTTGGGCGAACCGCTTCGGCGGATATTTTCCAGCAACGTGGCGTGCAAACTGCCATTCTTCATCCTCCATCGGTACACCAATGACTGCCCGGCGTCCACGGATCCGTCGTCAATGAAAATTACTTCAAAAAGTTCACGGGGATAATGCATTTTGGCCAGGCTATCGAGCAACCTGGGCAGGTGTTCCTCTTCATTGCGAAAAGGAACAATAATGGTGAAAGTGGTTACGGGACGCAGGACGGGAGTTGTGCCGAAACCTGCAACACGCTCGATTCCCATGGCAAGCCGCACCATGTAGAACATGTAGAAAGCGAAATAAAACAGCAGAATGATCAGGATTGCTTCCATTGGGACTTAAAGGTTATCACATAATAACTGCCGACCGCCACGGGCAGCACGACATTGAGCAGCCACATCATCGCGGTCACCAGCACCGGGATCCACTCGTTGACTCCCATCAACCCGAAAAAATAGACCGCCACGCCGCCCTTTACCGCAAAGTCGAGAAATTGGAAAGTGGGCAGTGCCGATGCGAGAAAGTACGTGCTCATCACCGCGGCCATCAGCAATAAATAAGGGGCTTCAACGCCGAAGACGAGAAAAAGAATATAGTACTGATGCGAAAAAAACAGGTAGCGCCCGACGGCCAGCAACGTGTTTTTGCGATGGATTTTTGCCGGGATTTCCCGAAGTTTGCTGATGGCCGTCACTACCGAATATTTTCCGATGTGGATATTCCGTATCGAGAAGACCGTCACGGTTGCGATCGTGAAAATCAAAAACAGCCATATGACGGTTTGGGTCGAGATGACGCCGTACGCCGCGTTGAAATACAGTAATCCGAACACGCCGAAGATAACCGTCAGCACGAGTTGGATTCCGTTGCAGATGAGGTTCAGGAAGACGATTCGTTTGGCACGCGACTTCTCATAAAATAGGGCTTTCGCGCCGTATTCGCCGATGCCGTTGGGCGTAAAGATCGACACGGTCAGTGCGCCGAGGACCTGCTTTGATGCTTCACCGACGGAGATTTTTTTGAACGATCCAACCAGGTTTTGCCACTTCAGGATTTCGAAAAAGCGGTTCAGGAAAGCCAGGACGAGCAACGCGGCCCAGCCCCAGGCGGGAACCATTTCAAGGTTGGCCTGCTCCCAAAGTGATTTTTCATCCCGAAGCCGTGTCCAAATAAAATAGAACGCCGCGGCGACAATCAGAATCTTCGCTGCGGCAATGAGGAAATGTTTAGCTTTGCGCGGTAGCTGCATGGCGCAAAATACGGAATAAAATGGCAAACGAGCGCATCATTCTCGGCATTGACCCCGGTACGACCATCATGGGTTTCGGGCTCATCCGCGTGGTTTCAAAACAGATGGAATTCATGCAATTGAACGAGCTTTTGCTCGACAAATACGCCGACCACTACACCAAGCTCAAGGTCATTTTTGACCGGACCATCGAACTCATCGAGACCCATCACCCGGACGAAATCGCGATCGAGGCGCCTTTCTTCGGCAAGAACGTGCAGTCGATGCTAAAACTTGGCCGTGCACAGGGCGTGGCGATGGCAGCCGGGCTTTCCCGCCAAATCCCCATCACCGAATACGAACCCAAAAAGATCAAGATGGCCATCACCGGCAACGGAAACGCCAGCAAGGAACAGGTCGCCAAGATGCTTCAGCAATTGCTTTCGCTAAGGGAATTGCCCAAGAACCTCGACAGCACCGATGGCCTCGCCGCCGCCGTTTGCCATTTTTTCAATTCCGGCAAAACATCGGTTGGAAAAAGTTACTCCGGTTGGGAAGCTTTCGTGAAGCAGAATGAAAAGCGGATCGCTTAATTATACCATTTGCTAATTTGCTAATTAACTCCGCTGTCGCTCCGTTCTGTTCGGCTTCGCCTGGGGTCGCTAATCTTCAAATTTTCAAATTTTCAAATTTCCTAATTATCTTGTCCGGCATCTACCTCCACATCCCCTTTTGCAAACAGGCCTGCCACTACTGCGACTTCCATTTCTCGACGTCGATGGCCAAGCGCGAACGGATGGTTTTGGCGCTCGCCGATGAGATCCGGATGCGCCGCGACGAGGCCGAAACAATCGAGACTATTTATTTTGGCGGAGGCACACCGAGCGTTTTGACCGATGACGAAATCCATCACCTGATCCAGACGGTCCGCGACAATCACGACGTCTTACCCGATGCCGAAATCTCTCTCGAGGCCAATCCCGACGATCTTCCCTCACAAAGGCTTGAGGCCCTTCGGCAGACGGGTATAAACCGGCTCAGCATCGGCATCCAATCCTTTTTTGACGAAGATCTGAGACTCATGAACCGCGCACATGATGCGGGCCAGGCGCTCCGGGCGCTCAATGCAGCGGTGCAGATTTTTGACAATATTTCCATCGACCTGATTTACGGGATCCCTGGCCTCTCCAATAAAAGATGGGAAGCCAACATCGATTACGCACTCGCATCGGGCGTGCCGCACATCTCAAGCTATGCATTAACCGTAGAACCACGCACCGCCTTGAACAAAATGGTCCGGGAGAACCGAGTTGCACAACCTTCGGAGGAATCCGCCGCCGAACAATTCCAACTTCTGGTCGATAAACTCCCGCGAAATGGCTTCGTCCATTACGAGTTGTCGAACTTTGGAAAACCGGGCTATTTTTCCCGAAACAATTCGGCGTATTGGCTGGGCAAGAAGTACATTGGGATCGGTCCTTCGGCACATTCCTACGATGGAATTGCGCGAAGCTGGAACATCGCAAACAATTCGCTTTACCTCAAGGGAATCGAGTCCGGAAACCGGGATTTCGAATCCGAAACACTCTCACCGGCCGACCGATACAACGAAGCCGTCATGACGGGGCTGCGCACGATCTGGGGCGTTTCGCTTGCAACTATCAGGGAAAAATTCGGCGAGGGTATGCTCGACTATTTGCTTTCACGTGCCGATAGATTCATCTCCGAAAATCTGCTAAAAATCGAACAGGGTTCACTTACGACTACCCAAAAAGGCAAATTTTTGGCCGACGGCATCGCCAGCGACCTGTTTTTGGTTAATTTGGACACATGAACATCCGCGCGACATTTGAATACAATGGCAAATCGCTGGCTGCCGACCTGACAAAACCGCTTGACATCTCGCTGCCGCTTTCTGCCTCGCCCGACAACCCGATTGCCTGGTACCTCGAACAGCCCGTCATCGAACCCGTGCGTTTCGGCGACTGGATCGGAAAGGTATCGGAAGGAAAATCGTCAACCAATTTCAACAACATCCTCTTCAACCCGCACGGTCACGGCACGCACACCGAATGCCTCGGGCACATCACCCGCGAATTTTACAGCGTCCACGACGCTTTTAAGGAATATTTTTTTGTCGCCGAACTTATTTCGGCCCAACCCGAAACCATTGGCGAAGACCAGATCATAACTTTGGAACAAATCAAAAAAGCGTTGTCTGGCAAAGAGCCGCAGGCGGTCGTAATCCGCACGCTCCCTAACGAAAATGCCAAGCGCTCCATGCAATATTCAAACACCAACCCGCCTTACCTCGATGGGCAGGCGGCGCAATTCATGCGGGAAATCGGAGTGATGCACCTGCTGATCGACCTTCCCAGCGTGGACCGCGAACACGACGAGGGTAAACTGCTTGCTCATAAAGCCTTTTGGAATGTCACCAATACCGAACGTCTCAACCTCGATGCGCGCCGCACCAGCACGATAACCGAACTCATCTTTGTTCCCAACGACATTCCCGACGGAACGTACTTACTTAATATACAAACGGCGCCGTTCGTCAATGACGCGGCGCCGTCCAGGCCGTTGCTTTTTGCAACTTTTTAGTGTGTCCTCATTTTGTCAAATGTAGTGGTCAGGACTTTTTTCATTTTGTCGGTGGCACCTTTGACGGCTGCCTCGACGGTATCGGCGTGGTTGACCACAGCAACGGGATTCAGTCCCGCGATCCGTGCTTCCATTGAACATCTCTTGTCCCCCGAACTCTCCTTGTCACTGTTTTCGTCTCCCAGGAAAACGTGCAGCCCGGTGACTTTATCTTCAAAGCGGCTCAATTGGTTTGATATCTCACCTGACCAGTAGTCCTGCAGGCGCTGATAACCATCAACGTGGTTATCGCTGTTGAATTGAATGTGCATGATGTTGGTTTTTGTTTCCCTAAAGTTACGAAATCAATTGCGGCCGTTCAAGCAAAAAGGCGGCATTATCTTAAGATTATGATTTGTTTTTGGGCGTGACGCGCCCCAGCGAATTATATATTTTAGATTATAATTATAATGGGGCGCCGTCGCGTCTTCGGCTTTATCTTTTGTTCGTTCCTCACAAAAGGATGTGCTTCGCCAGTTCGGCCTTCGGCCTCGGGTCGCTTCAACCGCTCACGCTGCGCGGGACCGGAATTATGTTTTGTCTTCTGACGGTAAGAGGGCGGCGCCTGCGGCACCGATCAAATTATTGCCTTCGGCGAAATGCCTACCGGCGGTGTCCTTTTGGCTACGCCCCAAAAGGACCAAAAGGTCGATGGCGGCGGCGGAACCCTGCTAAAAATCTAAAGACTTCCGCGCTAAAATCTCGCGAAACTCGCACGCTGAGGCGGTGCTCAAACACGCGGATTTCTGAGCGCTCCAATCTTTGATTTTTCACGCAGGAACCTACAAGCCGCTTGAGCTGCCAGAATTTCATAATTTTCAATCATCTCACCGGAGGTTAATTTCTTCTGCGCCCTTTAAAGAATATTCATCATCGGCACACGTTGGCCGCTTTCAAAACATCCCATCCTTTACATGTATCAATCGAAATATAATGATCCGGTGACACGCGGCCGCTAAGGCGGCTTCTGGGAGAACCATAGATTTCGAGATTTGAAATTAAAAGGAGGAAGCCCTGTGGGCTTCAGGTAGGCGATAGCCACTACCGCAGCACAGGCCCTTGAAAGCGCCCGTAGAGACGAGGAGGAAACGACGATCGGCTTAGGGCGCGCGGCGCGACGCGACGTAGAAATCAAGGTTCGGACAGAGTCGCAAGGGCATTTTTGGTTCTTTTGTTGCCAGACAAAAGAACAGAACAAAAAAAGCTCCTCATTTATGAGAAGCTTTGTACCCGGAGCCGGGCTAAACTAAAAAGTTTGAGCCCGTCTCTTCCGGGCACAAAAAAAGCTCCTCATTTCTGAGAAGCTTTGTACCCGGAGCCGGGCTAAACTAAAAAGTTTGAGCCCGTCTCTTCCGGGCACAAAAAAAGCTCCTCATTTCTGAGAAGCTTTGTACCCGGAGCCGGGCTCGAACCGGCACGGTTTCCCACAGGTGTTTGAGACCAGCGCGTCTACCAATTCCGCCATCCGGGCGTTTGTGGGTGCAAATGTAGCAAATAATAAATTTGATGGAAAAAAATTACGGTAATTATTCCGTTTACAAATGGATTTAATTCCTATTTTTGCACCTCGCTAACGCGACACACAACTAACTAACTACCAAACAACAAATTAAGATGCCACACCTTGAACCGGAGGCAAAGATTTTTGCCTGTTCGCAAAGCGTGTATCTGGCAGAGAAAATTGCCGAGCATTACGGCATTCCGCTGGGTAAGGTAACGTTCTCTAAATATAGTGACGGAGAGTTTCAGCCTTCGTACGAGGAGTCCATTAGGGGAATTCGGGTATTTATCATCTGTTCGACGTTTCCAAGCGCCGACAATTTGATGGAACTGCTCCTGATGGTGGATGCGGCCAAGAGGGCTTCGGCGAGGCACGTCACGGCGGTGATTCCCTATTTTGGATGGGCACGCCAGGACCGCAAGGACAAGCCGCGCGTCCCGATTGGGGCCAAGCTTGTCGCCAAGCTGATCGAAGCGGCGGGTGCCACGCGCATCATGACGCTTGATTTGCACGCCGACCAGATCCAGGGATTCTTCGAGAAACCGGTTGACCACCTGTTTGCCTCGACGATCTTTTTGCCACACGTGAAAAGCCTCGGGTTGGAGAACCTGACCATCGCTTCGCCCGACATGGGAGGATCGAAAAGGGCTTATGCCTACTCGAAATTCCTCGAGTCGGACGTGGTGATCTGTTACAAACAGCGCAAGATCGCCAACAAGGTGGACTCGATGGAGCTGATTGGCGAAGTGAAAGGAAGAAACGTCATCCTGGTGGATGACATGATCGATACGGGAGGCACGCTCGCAAAAGCCGCCGACCTTATGATGGAAAAGGGCGCCTTGAGCGTCCGGGCGATATGTACGCATGCGATCCTTTCGGGGAGCGCGTATGACAAGATCGAGAAGTCCCAATTGAGCGAATTGATCGTGACCGACTCGATTCCGCTCAAGAGGCAGAGCGACAAGATCCGCGTGGTGAGCTGCGCGCCCCTTTTCGCAGAGGTGATGCATATGGTGCAGCACAACAACTCGATCAGCGGGAAGTTTTTAATGTGACGAATGACGAATGACAAATGTCGAACGGACACATCAAAGGAACATTGCGTTAGCGATAGAGGCGGCATCCTTTCTCGCAGTGTAACGAAGAGAAAGATATAGCCGAAAGCGCGGGCCGAAGGCAACGCCCAAACCGTTCGTCATTTTATTCCGCTATCGCTCCATACAATTCGGGCTATAGCCCTCGGGTGACGTGCGACATTAGACAGAATTTTTATTAACTATATATTTTTACAATGAAATCGATTACGATTAAAGGATCAGAAAGAGAAAGCGTGGGCAAGGTTTCGACCAAGGCCTTGCGTAATGCTGGAATGGTTCCTTGCGTGCTTTACGGAGGAAATCAGGCAGTTCACTTCTCAGCAGAAGAAGGCGCTTTCAAAAACCTAATTTACACTCCAAACGCACACACGGTCGTGATCGATCTTGGAGACAAGAAGTTCGACGCGGTGTTGCAGGACATCCAGGTTCACCCTATCAGTGACAAGATCCTGCACATTGACTTCTACCAGCTGTTCGAGGACAAAGATGTCACCATCGACGTTCCTGTGAAAGTTGTTGGAACTTCTCCAGGCGTTTTGGGCGGTGGTAACCTCATCCTCAACACGCGCAAACTTAAGGTTAAGGCGCTTCCAAAGCACCTTCCTGACTACGTTGAGGCCAACATCTCCGAACTCGAAATGGGTAACAAGCTTTACATCACCAAGCTTAAGACCGACAACTTCAAGCTCCTCCACCCGGACAACACGGTTGTGGCCCAAGTGAAGATCTCTCGTGCCGCGATGAAGGCCGCTCAGGAAGCTGCGAAAGCTGCGAAAGGCGCACCGGCAAAAGGAAAGAAGAAGTAATTTTTCTTTTATCAATAAGGGAAGCATCGGGAAACCGGTGCTTTTTTTTATGGCGTGCGGCGCCGAAGCCGTCTGTTCCATTGATGGCGCAATAGAACAGCGCCGTCGCGCTGTTCGCTGTATCTTTTGCTTCCCTGCAGGTTCGCAAAAGGATGCCGCTGCCATCGCTCACGCTGCGCGGAGCCGAAATGATGTTTTGTCTTCCGACGGGAGTTTTGCGGCGCCTGCGGCGCCGCAAATTAATTGCCTTCGGCGAATGCCTGCCGGCAGTTTACTTTTGGCTGGCGCACCAAAAGTAACAAAAGTGCGCTGGCGGCCGGCAACGACCTCTAAAAATCTGCGCTGCCTGCGCTAAATTCCAAAACTCGCTCCGCTTCGCTGCACTCAAACAGTTGGAATTTTTAACGCTCCGTCAACTTTGATTTTTTACGAGGTCTTATGCAAAGGCCGTTGAGCTGCCGCTCATCCAAAATAGACAAAAGCGTAAGCTGGATATTCTGAACACTCATATCTTTCAGCTACCTCCCCTGTGAAGGTTCGAGGACCAGCTCCGGCGAAAGATATTTATCCCAGCGACACGCGGCCGCTAATGCGGCTTGTGGGTTCCGGCGTGAAAAATCCAAGATGGGAGCGGTCAAAAATCCGCGTGTTTGAGCACCGCGCCAGCGTGCGAGTTTCGCGAGATTTAACCGCGGGAATCTTTAGATTTTTAGCCGGGTTCCGCCGCCGCCCCCGACTTTTTGGTCCTTTTGGGGCGTAGCCAAAAGGACACCGCCGGTAGGCATTCGGCATCGCAGATGCCGCAAACAAGCCCCGCCGCAGGCGCCGCAAACACGCCGCGCATTTAAAACTAAAAGGAGGACAGCCAGTGGCTGTCAGGTACGTGAACTTTAGTTCACCTCACTTTTCAGATTGAATCTTTATAATGGATATCGGGCAACCCCCGCAAAATCTCTGCACTCCGCTCCGGAGTAATATCGCGCTGTGCTTCGCCAAGCATCTCATACCCTACCATGAACTTCCGTACCGTCGCCGACCGCAACAGCGGCGGGTAAAAGTGCATATGGAAATGCCACTCTGGATGCAGATCGCCGTCGGTGGGGCGCTGGTGGATCCCGGCCGAATACGGAAACGAAGTATTGAAAAGGTTGTCGTACCGAATGGTCATGCGGCGCAGGATGGCGGCAAAGTCGCGGGTTTCCGCTTCGTCCATATCCGTAATGGCGGTGCAATGCCGTTTGCTGATGACCATGATTTCATAAGGCCATACCGCCCAAAAAGGAACCAAGGCCACGAAGTGTTCATGCTCGAGTACGACCCTTTCCCGGCGGGTCAATTCTTCGGCGAGGTAGTCGGTGAGAAGGCTGCGCCTGAATTTAGCGTGGTATTCCAACAAATTTTCCTGCGTGCGCGCCACCTGGGTGGGAAGCGAGGATTGCGACCATATCTGCCCGTGGGGGTGCGGGTTGCTGCATCCCATGACTGCGCCCTTGTTTTCAAAAATCTGCACGTGGTTGATGTGCGGCAAAGCGCCGAGCTCGGTAAATTGATTTTGCCAGGTACGGACGATTTCCACAACGGCGGCTTCGGTCATTTCAGGAATAGTAAGGTCGTGGCGCGGCGAGAAGCACACGACGCGGTTGATCCCGCGCTCGGGTTTCTGTCGGAACAGGTTGTTATCCGACCTGTCGTCTTTTAACTCCACATCCAGTAAGGCCGGGAAATCGTTGTCAAACACATAACAGGATTCGTAACCGGGATTGACTTCCCCATTGGCGCGAGTATTTCCGGGACACAGGTAACAGGCGGGATCGTATTTTGGCAGGTCATGGCCATGCGCGGGTTCCTGCTGCCCCTGCCACGGACGTTTGGCGCGGTGTGGCGAGACCAGGACCCACTCATCCAGGAGCGGGTTGTACCGGCGGTGCGGATGTTCGCCCGGATCGAAAGCCATCATGGTTTTACGGCATTTGACAGGCTATGGACGCCGTCGGAGAGGGAAAGCCTGTAGGGCGTGAGTTCCAATCCGAATGCGGTCGCGTACGCTTCGGCCATGTCGGAAATGAAGACCCCCTCGGCCCCTTTCTTTACCAGGTTGATCGTGCAACCCCCAAATCCGCCGCCCATCATCCGCGATCCGGCAACCGCACCATCCCTGGCGGCTGCGCCGGCGAGAAAATCGAGTTCGGGACAACTCACTTCATACAATCGGGAAAGCCCTTCATGCGTTTGGTTCAGCAATTTGCCGAGGGTTGCCATATCGCCCCGTTCCAAGGCGTCAACCGCCTCCCCCACACGGGTAATTTCCTCAATCACGAAAAGTGCCCGCTTAAAAGGAATTTCCCCAATCAGGTGGCGAACCGCATCGAGATGATCGCGCCGTACGCCCCGGTAGTTTTGGACTTCGGGAAACGTTGCCTTTACCGCTTCGAGTGCCTTTGCCGCCTCTTCCCGCCTGTTGTTGTACTGCGAATCGTGGAGTTCATGCGAAACGTTGCTGTTGAGGAATACCAGTGAATAATCGCCTAAATCGGCATTGATGTAACGTCGGTCAAGCGTCAGGCAATCCAATAATATTACCTGCCCGCTCCGCCCGAAAACACTGGCAAACTGGTCCATGATCCCGCATTTGACCCCTACGAAATTGTGTTCGGCCCATTGACCGGCCAGCGCGATTTCCTCGTCCGGAATGCCGAGTTCGAACAATTCGGCAACCGAAAATCCAAATCCGCACTCGAGCGCCGCCGATGATGACATTCCCGCGCCCGATGGTATATTTCCGGCAAACGCAAGGTCGAATCCGGAAGTTTCGTGCCCCAATTGCCTATATCGTTCCAAGACCCCGGTAAGGTAATTCGCCCACATTTTATCGGACGGGGAAAAAACTTCCTCAAGGTTTACCGAGATTTCATCATTCAGGTCCAATGCCGCAAGGCGGGCCGATCGGGTGTCATTTTTCCGGATCGCTAAGCAGGTGTACCGATCGATGGCCGCGGGCAACACGAAGCCGTCGTTGTAATCGATATGCTCGCCGATGATATTGATGCGTCCGGGCGCAAGGACGACCAGTTCGGGATCGCCGCCAAACCTGGTCCTGAAACCATCAAGTGTATGCTGTGAGAGTGGGCTCATCTTTTACGTTTTCTCAAATTTGTATATCGTTTCATTTCTATAGGTGTGGCCAGCAGCAAGGACGGGCGAAGGGAAATGCGGGTGGTTGGGCGCATCCGGATAGTTTTGGGTTTCGAAACAAATCCCGCTGTGCCAATGGTACGCCACTTTGTCTTTACCGGGAATGAGGCCAAAACAATCGCCGCCCACATAAATATGGACTGCCGGCTGGTTGGTAAAAACATTGAGCAGGATTCCCGATGTGCCTTGCAGGGTAGCTGCAGGACCCGGTTCGCGGTTGAGGATGAACGTTGCGTCGACTTCATCGGGTACCTGCCGGAATTCCCGATGGTCAAACGGCGTGTCCTCGGCGGCGTTTATCCTTCCCGTCGGGATCATGTCGCGCGTTTCCAACAATGCATCCGACCGGACAAACAACTTCTGGCAGGTGACATCGGCGTCATGCCCATCCAGATTGAAATACGAATGTTGCGTCATGTTGACGATCGTATCGGCATGGGCGTAGGCCTCCATGGTTACCTTGAGGGAAAGGCCTTCAATTTCATACCGCGCGATGGCTTCCAATTGGCCGGGGAAATTCTCGTCGCCGTCGGGACTGTCCAGGCGGAACTCAATAAGGTGATCGGGTTCATAACGCGAAATTGACCACACCCGCTGGCTGAAACCGTAGCGGCCGCCGTGAAGCGAATGTCCGTTGTTATTGGGTCTAAGCCGATATTCGTGACCCTTGAAAGTAAAGATTCCCTTGTTGATCCGGCCGGCCCATCTCCCGATTACGGCCCCAAAATGAGGCGGTGCGGGAAGGTCGATCGATCGGACGTAGTCTTCGACATTTTCAAAGCCGAGCACCACGTCGAGATAACGGCCGTGCCCAATCGGGACTTCGAGCGAGGCGATGGCGGCGCCGTATGTACAGGCGGTCATTTTTAGCCCGTCAGGAGCCTGCACCTCTAAAAGCTGCACATCCTGACCTTCAGGCGTCCTGCCAAAATACCTGCCTGCCGCGCTTGCCATTGGAATGGATTGGAATACACTAATTTACCTAATTTTTCGGCTGATGGTTTCATCAGGAAGGCGGTAATGTTCAAGTTTAGGTAAACTTTAACCCGCAAGGACCGTTTTTATCGGAACGCGGATTTTTGTATTTTTAACCCAAAACCTGTCATGCGCCGCTCGCTGCTCTTTTTCATCCTTTTATTCTCCGGTCTCGTGCATGCACAGGAAAATCCGCCGGATTTCACGGCGCTGGATTCACTCTATCGCGAGGACCAGTTTTACTTTGGGCTAACCTACAACGTCCTGCAGCAACGGCCTGAAGAGGTGCGCCAAAATAAGTTCTCCCTTGGGTTGAGCCTCGGCTTTCTTCGCGACATGCCCTTAAACGAAAAACGTACGTTCGCCATCGCGGCAGGCCTCGGTTATTCGCTCAACAACTTCAACCACAACCTTCAGATCGCGCGCATCGGCACAAACGAACCCACTTACGGGCTCATCGGTACCGATGTTGACTATGACAAGAACAAGATGATCCTGCATTATGTGGATCTTCCCGTCGAAATCCGTTGGCGTACCTCGACCATGCAGAGCCATAAATTCTGGCGGGTCTACACGGGATTCAAGGTCAGTTACCTGTTTTTTGACAACTACAAATTCAGTGGCGCGGGCGGCGATTATTCCATTGACGGCAACGGCGATTTGAACAAATTCCAATATGGCGCGTATCTGTCGGCAGGCTACAATACCTGGAACGCCCATGTCTACTATGGCCTGAATCCCCTTTTTAAATCGGCGGAAATTGAAGGAAACGACATTCGGATGAAGACGCTCAATATTGGGCTGATGTTCTACATTTTATGAGTGGCGAAAAGCTCCATGTCAAAAATATGGTTTGCGCCCGGTGCAAGATGGCTGTGAGAAATGTGCTTGAGGGTTCGGGATATCGATTGGGTTCGGTTGAACTCGGCGAGGTTGAAATGCTCTCCCCCTTCGATCCGCGGCAAATCGATGCGCTCCTGAAGCCTTTAGGATTTGAGCTGCTGGATGACAAGCGTAGCAGACTGATCGAACGTGTCAAGACGCTGATCATCGAATTGATCTACGATAAAAACAATGATCTAAGGAGCAACCTGTCGGACTATCTTGCCGATAAGACCAGGCAGGATTACGGCCAGGTTAGCCATGTTTTTTCGCAGATGGAAGGCATTACCATCGAGCAGTTCTACATCGTCCAAAAAATTGAGCGCGCCAAGGAACTTTTGGCTTACGGAGAAATGAACGTGAACGAGATCGCCGATGCCCTCAACTACAGCAGCGCTCCCCATCTTTCGCGTCAGTTCAAGAAAATCACGGGAATGACACCCGGCGAATTCAGGAAATTGCGCCCCGTTCGCACCGGACTGGCGCCGGAATGATGCAAACCTTACCGGGAAAAGTGCACGGCTGAAAGCAGGAGCCTTCCGAACTTTGCCAAAACGTAAGTCATGAAACATACTTATAAAATCGCGGGCATGACGTGCTCGGGCTGTGCCGATACCGTTGCCAGGAGGTTGTCTGCAGCCAGGGGCGTCAGCCGTGCCGATGTATCGCTTCCCGACGAATCGGTGGAGGTCGAGATGACGCGCCACATCCCCATTTCCGAATTGCAAAAGGCGCTGGGCGATGGCAAATACCGAATCTACCTTCCGGGCGATATGCCTCCGCCGCTGCCCGAAAAAAAGCCCGAAACTATCCAAAAAGGCGACACCTGGTACTGCCCGATGCACTGCGAGGGCGACAAACTCTATGACAAGCCCGGAAGCTGCCCCGTTTGCGGGATGGATCTCGAGAAATCGGTGAGGCTGACGGCCACGGCAAAACACTACACCTGCCCGATGCACCCCGAAATAGTGTCGGACGCACCGGGAAGTTGCCCCATTTGCGGGATGGACCTCGTCGCTAGCGAAGCCGAGGAACAGGACGATGGCGCATACAAAAAATTGTTGCGCCGGCTTATCGTTTCGACTGTTTTGACCCTTCCGGTTTTTGTGCTTTCCATGTACGACATGGTTTTTCCGGGGACCCTTTCGGGATCGATTGGCATGGAAACCGCGAATTGGATCCAATTGCTGCTGACTGCTGCGGTGGTTTGGCTCAACCGCACCTATTTTGAACGCGGTTGGAACTCGGTTAGGAACAAGCGCTTGAATATGTATACGCTTATCGCACTGGGAACGGGCGTAGCGTTTCTTTTTAGCCTTGCGGGTATGGTGTGGCCGCAGATTTTCCCCGAAGAATTCCGCCATCACGGAAGCGTTCACGTCTACTTTGAATCGGTGGCGGTGATCCTGACGCTCGTGCTTTTGGGACAGGTCCTCGAGGCGAGGGCGCATTCGCAGACGAGTTCGGCGATACGGTCGCTATTGGATTTGGTTCCGGCAACGGCCACGGTCATCGAAGGTGAAACCGAGCGCAAGGTTGCCGTAATCGATGTCATGAAGGGAAATTTGCTGCGCGTAAGGCCGGGCGAGAAAATCCCCGTGGACGGAATCATCACCGAAGGGCACGCAACCGTGGACCAATCGATGATTACGGGCGAACCGGTTCCTGTTGAACTGGGCGTGGGCGGCAAAGTCATCGGCGGAACCATCAACAACGCCAGCTCTTTTGTGATGCAGGCCGAGAAAGTGGGCAGCGAGACCATGCTATCGCGAATCATCCACATGGTCAACGACGCGAGCCGATCGCGCGCCCCGATCCAGAATTTGGCCGATCGCATTTCGGGGTACTTTGTCCCGATTGTGATCGGGATTTCAGTCTTGACTTTTATTGCCTGGATCATCTTTGGCGGCGAGGACCGGATGGTCATGGCGATGGTGAACGCGATCTCGGTGTTGATCATCGCGTGCCCCTGCGCCTTGGGATTGGCGACGCCGATGTCGGTGATGGTAGGCGTCGGGCGCGGCGCGCAGGCCGGAATATTGATCCGCAATGCCGAAGCGCTGGAGAAATTGGGCAAGGTCGACACATTGATTGTTGACAAAACGGGAACCCTCACATTGGGTAAACCATCCATGGAAAAGATTCACGTTATAGATGGTTTTGATGAAAATGAAGTGTTGAAATTGATTGCGTCCATCAATCGGCAGAGCGAGCACCCGCTGGCAAAAGCGGTCGTTGATTTTGCGTCCGAAAGAATGGGCGAAATCCCAAATCCGACAGTATTCAAATCGCTGACCGGAATGGGCGTGGCCGGCACATCCGGCGGCAGGAAAGTGATTTTGGGCAATGCGAAAAGCCTTGCGCACTTCAAGATCGAAATTCCGCAGGAACTTGACGACGCGGCGACAAAATCGAAGGCCGAGGGAAAAACGGTTTCCTATATCGCCATCGATGGACGCGCCGCGGGATTCATCTCGATTACCGATGAATTGCGGCCGACGACGCACGAGGCCATCCGCGAACTGAAGCGGTCCGGTATCGAAACGGTCATGCTCACGGGCGACAACCCGCAGGCGGCGGCCTTCGTGGCCGAGAAGCTGGGAATTTCCTTCGAGGCCGAAATGCTTCCCGAAGGCAAACGCGACAAAATCGCCGAACTGCAAAAAAGCGGCAAAATAGGGGCGATGGCGGGCGACGGGATCAACGACGCGCCGGCTTTGGCCCTGGCCGATGTTGGCATCGCGATGGGCACCGGAACCGACGTGGCGATCGAGAGCGCCGGGATTACATTGGTCAAGGGCGACCTCAACGGAATCGGGCGTGCGTTCAGGCTGAGCCGGAAGGTCATGGCGAACATAAAACAAAACTTGTTCTTCGCCTTTGTCTATAACATCATCGGGATCCCCATAGCGGCGGGAATCCTCTACCCGATCACGGGAACGTTGCTTTCGCCGATGATCGCGGGGGCGGCGATGAGCGTGAGTTCGGTTTCGGTGATCGTGAATTCCCTTAGGTTGAGGGGAGTTGAATTGTAAGCGCGTTAGGGATGGAAGCGGCGGCTTTTGCCGGGGAGACCTCAAAGGTCTGCGAGACCTTTGAGGTCTGGCAAAACCACAGCGGACAGCCCGGCGGCGCGCAAAATCATGCGTGAGAATCGATTGTCGATGCGCCGCAACGCCCAAAAAATTCCAAAAAAAAAAGCCCCTCAAAAAGAGGAGCTTTGTGCGGGTAATAGGACTCGAACCTACACACCGTGAGGCACCAGATCCTAAGTCTGGCGTGTCTACCAATTTCACCATACCCGCATGTGCCGTTGCCGACAAATGTGGGTGCAAATATACGCATGATTTGAAATATCGCGGCATTTTTCTAAAAAATTTAATCGCGCGATTTTGTGTATTTTTGAGCCAAAACCAATCCAATGGACTCCATAAAATCATATGTCGCGCAGCACCGCGAGCGTTTTATTGACGAACTTGTTGAACTGCTGAAGATTCCGTCGGTGAGCGCCGACCCCGCATATTCCCAGGATGTAATCGATATGGCCGATGCGGTCAAGGCGAGCCTCGAGAAGGCGGGCTGCGATAAGGTGGAAATCTGCGACACACCCGGCTACCCGATCGTGTACGGCGAGAAAATGATCGATCCCAGCCTGCCCACCGTACTGGTTTACGGCCATTACGATGTCCAACCGCCCGACCCGATGGATTTGTGGACCTCGCCGCCGTTTGAGCCGGTGATCAAGAAAACCGACATCCATCCCGAAGGCGCGATCTTCGCCCGCGGCGCCTGCGATGACAAGGGCCAGGTTTATATGCACGTAAAGGCACTCGAATTTATGGTGCAAACAAATAACCTTCCCTGCAACGTGAAGTTCATGATCGAGGGCGAGGAAGAAGTGGGAAGCAAGAGCCTGGGCTGGTTTGTGGAGCGCAACCAGGAGAAGTTAAGGAATGATGTGATCCTCATTTCGGATACGGGGATGATATCCAATACGCAACCGTCCATTACGACCGGACTTCGCGGGTTGAGTTATGTTGAAGTTGAAGTGACCGGTCCGAACCGCGATCTGCACTCGGGGCTTTACGGAGGTGCCGTGGCCAATCCGATCAATGTGCTGGCCAAGATGATCGCCTCGATGCACGACGAGAACAACCGCATCACGATCCCCGGGTTTTACGATAAGGTTGTGGAACTTTCGGCCGAAGAACGCGCCGAGATGGCGAAGGCGCCGTTCGATCTGGAGAAATACAAGATGGCGCTCGACCTGAACGATGTTTACGGCGAAAAAGGCTATGTGACCAACGAACGCAACTCCATCCGCCCGACGCTCGACGTGAACGGCATCTGGGGCGGCTATACCGGCGAAGGTGCCAAGACCGTCATCGCGAGCAAGGCTTTCGCCAAGATCTCGATGCGCCTCGTACCCAACCAGGATTGGGAAGAAATCACCGAACTGTTCACCAAACATTTTGAAAGCATCGCGCCCGCAGGCGTGACCGTCAAGGTGAAACCGCACCACGGCGGCCAGGGTTATGTGACACCGATCGATTCAATTGGTTACCGCGCAGCCAACAAGGCCTACACCGAAACCTTTGGCGTTCCGGCGATCCCGGTGCGCTCCGGCGGCAGCATCCCGATCGTCGCGCTGTTTGAAAAAGAACTCAAGAGCAAGACGATCCTGATGGGCTTCGGGCTCGACAGCGACGCGATCCATTCGCCCAACGAGCATTTCGGGATCTTCAATTATTTGAAAGGGATTGAGACGATTCCGTTGTTTTATAAGTATTTTACGGAGATGTCGCGGTAGTGGCTGGTGGTTAGTGGCTAGTGGTTAGTGGCTAG
>JAEWCF010000057.1 GCA_023390775.1 Bacteroidota bacterium
CCCTAAGCTGGGGCCCGCAGGGGGAATCGGGACGGGGATCATGAACCTGTGCGCGGGACTTTTGGCGCTGGGGCATCAGCCTGTCGTCATTATTTACGGCCAACCTGCGGACACCTTCTTTGAAGAAGGCGGTATCCGATTTCATACCTTGAAAAACGTGCGGTTCAAGGGCCTGTCATGGTTGCTGACCCGAAAAAAAATCCAGAAACTCATCAATAAACTTCACGCCGGTGGTGAGATCGATATTGTCGAAGCCCCGGACTGGACGGGCATTTCGGCATTTGTCAAATCGCGTTGCCCGATGGTGATCAGGCTCAACGGTTCCGATACATACTTTTGCCATCTGGACGGCCGTCCCGTGAATTGGTTCAATAAATTCCTCGAAAAGAGGGCGTTAGAGAATGCCGATGCCCTGGTATCTGTCAGCGCGTTCACTGCCGAGGTCACCAATCGCGTTTTTAAGCTTCGCAGGCACTTTGAGATCATCCCGAATTCCATCGAGGTTTCGAGGTTCGCACCCGTAAATGTGCAACCTTCGGAACAAACCGTATTGTACTTCGGAACCCTGATCCGCAAGAAAGGTTTGTTGGAGCTTCCGCACATCTTCAATCGCGTGATCGAGCGCAATCCGCAAGCCACCTTGATCCTCGCCGGACGCGATGCCGCGGATATCGCGACGAAAAACCCATCGACATGGAGTTTGATGAAACCCCTGTTCACACCGCAGGCGCTGGAGGCGACCAAATATATCGGGCCGCTCGATTACGCATCCGTTTCGGCGCTGATCTCAAGAGCTTCCGTGTGCGTTTTCCCTACATTTGCCGAAGCGCTTCCCCTGTCATGGCTGGAGGCGATGGCGATGCAAAAAGCCGTGGTGGCCTGCAACATCGGTTGGGCGACGGAAATCGTGGAAGACGGGATCTCGGGACTGTTGGCCCATCCCCGCGATCACGGACTGTTTGCCGGGCAAATTTCAAAGTTGCTGGAAGACGAGGCCCTTCGGGAAACGATGGGTATCCGGGCAAGGCAGCGGGTGCTCGAAAGATTTGGCAATGCCATCGTGGCTAGGCAAACGGTGGAATTCTATTCAAAACTGATATGAAGTTCAACGAACATTATACCCCTTCGGGCGAATGCATCTTCTATGCCGGCTCGCCAAACCTGCAAATGCTGGATGCTTTGGCCGAAGGGCCTGGAGATATCTGGCACAGCAGCCTGGACCGCGGATGGCGAGACGCTTTTCCCGAGATCGCCTATCAGGCCACCGTATTTTTTTGGTACGTTCGCGACTTCAAAAACCTCCATGTGTGCCCAAGTTGGCGAATGGAGCCCGGTGCGTTTGCCGTGCGCCGGTCCGTATGGGAACAATTGGGCGGGTTCGACGACAAAATCGGGAGCGAGGATATGCGCGCACTCGATTTTGCGTTCAATGCCCTGCGCAACCAGGGTGCCGTCATCCTGCACGTAAGCGGGCTATACGGCCCGGCGGAAGTCAAACCTAAAATCTCTGCCCTGGACCGGTACCAGTTTTTCGCCCGGAATTTCAAACGCCAGCACGCGCTGTTCATGCTATGGCGCAAAGGATTGTGGAGAGTGGGTGAGTGGAAGGCCTTTTTAAGCGCTTCAAAAATTCCCCTGCGCACCGGATATCCCGTTGTCAAGCCTAGGCCACTGGCCCCGATGCAGGGAACGCCTTCGGTGAGCTACATCATTCCCACCATGTCCCGGCAGGACTACGCATTAACATTGCTTCGCGATCTGGCGGCCCAGACCTATTTGCCGGCCCAGGTCGTGGTCGTGGATGCGACACCGGCGGCAGAACGCGATGAATCGGTCTATAATCCTGCCGATTTTCCTTTCCGGCTTGATGTGATCTGGCAAACGACCAAGGGAAGTTGCCGCGCCCGGAACGAGGCCATCGCAGTCTGCAAGGGCGATTACATAGCGTTTGGGGATGACGACATCCGCATTCCGCGAGACTTCATCGAAAACCACATCCGTTTTTTGCAGACAAACGGCGTCGAGGCAGCCAATGGGCTGGATGTGCGTGCACACCACCACACCGACGGGCTTGACAAACTGGAACAGCAGCTTCGCGATATGGAACCCCGGCAAAAACGCGCCGGTTGTGCGCAACTGATGAGCAATTCAAATGCGTTCGTGAGCCGCAGGGCCGTGGAATCCATTGGGGGCAATGACATCAATTATGACGGGGGTTATGGCGAGGACAACGACTTTGGCTTTTCGATCGCCAAGACGGGAGTGCTTTTTCTTCAGAATCCATATTCGGCAAACCTGCATTTAAAACCGCCGGCGGGAGGATACCGCGTTTGGGGCAACCAGGCCAAAAAGACGGGAAAAAAACGAAAGGCGCAGCCTTGGGAACTTGACACTCCTGTGCGCTCGATCAGGCCCGTTCCAAGCCCGACGCTGATGTATTATTACCAAAAGCACTTCGGCCCCGAAATCACCCGCGAGTACCGCCACAAATATTTTTTCCTGTACCTATTCAAGAATGGGTGGAGAGGCATTTTGGGCAGGATCGTTCGTTTTCCGTACCGGCAGCTCCAGTTCAACCGCTCGCTTTTTTACGCCAAAAAATTAATGGCCCTGGGCCCCCGGATAAAATGAGGCCCTTTGCGCTCATCGTCTGCACCTACATGCGCCCGAAGCCTTTGCTGGCCCTGTTGGAGTCGGTCGGGCGGCAGGAACTTTACCCCGGCCAGATCATCGTCGTTGACGGATCGAGGGATACAAGAACGCGGGATTTGCTGACGGAGACCCCTTTCGGCAATCTTGAGTATTTTCTGGTCGACGAAGACAACCGCGGGCTGACCCGCCAGCGTAATTACGGGATTGCGCGATTGTCGCCCAAAATTGAAATCGCCTGCTTCCTCGACGACGACATCGTCCTCGAGCCGGACTATTTTGCCAACCTTATCGCGACCTATGACACATTTCCCGATGCGCTGGGCGTCGGCGGATACATTCTGGGTGAAGCCCTGTGGCGTCGGGTCGATTCCTCTTACAGGCCTTCGATAACCGAATTCGCCTATGACGGCTATGTGCGCCGGGATCCGAGCAGGTTCGTCCTGAGGAAAAGGCTGGGTCTGGACAGCGACGTGCCCCCGGGGTTTTCGCCTTCGTTCTCCCATGGAAGGAGCCTTGGTTTCTTGCCCCCGTCCGGTAAAATTTACCCCGTGCGGCAGTTGATGGGGGGCGTTTCGTCCTTCAGGGCCGAGGTTTTCAAAAGGTTTTCCTTTTCGCATTACTTCGAAGGATATGGGCTATACGAGGACGCCGATTTTACCCTTCGCGTGTCGGCGGCGGGGCCTTTGTACCTCAACACATCGGCCACGCTTCACCACCACCACGATCCTTCGGGACGCCCAAACCAGTTCAATTACGGGAAGATGGTGGTGCGGAACGGGTATTATGTCTGGCGCGTCGCCTGCCCCGATCCTCCTTTTAAAAGCATCGTGAAATGGCACATGACCACCTGGCTGCTGACGATTGTCAGGCTGGGCAACGCATTTTCGGGCCCCGACCGGATGCAGGCATTTACCGAATCCCTGGGGAGAACGGCCGGCTGGTTTGCACTGCTGTGGAACAAACCCCGCCCGATTTAAGGGACGCTTTTGTGGCCTGGGGTGTTGCGGGTAAATTTTCCTTTCTCGTTATTTGCAACCATGAACCGAATCTTTTCCGGGCACTGGAACGCTTATATTTTCATCATCCTGACCTCGGTGATGTCCATGATTGCCGTGGCGAGCCTTCCCTTCAAGATCAAACCCTTCGGCGACGACACTTTCCACGAGGAATCACGCGATCTTGCCCTTTTTTTGAAAGGGCAATTCGATGCTTCGAACGTCCGGATCACCAAAGCGCCCGGGCCGGTCCTGTTTTATACGCCGGCTTACTTTTTTGCGCCCTCCGGATCTGACGACGAAACGCTATGGTTTTACGGCGTTGCCATGACCACGATTTTGCTGACGGTTTCCATGCTGTTGCTGTACCGGTCGGCGTTGGCGCTATTTTCCCGGAAGACCGCGCTGTTGACCGTATTGTTGTTTCTTGTCTTTCCCATCCATTGCTATTATTCCCTGGGGATAGTGGGCGAAGTTCCCGCGTTCTTTTCAATGTCGCTGGCCATATTCGGGTGGTCAAGATGTGTCGAGAACCCGAACAGGAGCCGTGGTTATTGGCTCATTGCACTGGGGCTTTTGTTGCTGGTGCTCAACAGGCCCAATGCGATGCTTGTCCTGTGCTGCATCCCGCTTGTGATGGCTTATTCTTATATTTGGGCAAAACCCTTTTTTTACCGGCATTCCCGGCGGCTCGCGGCTGTCTTTACTGCGGTCCTTATCCTCGGGATTTCATGCCTGCAGGTAGCCAAGTCCATATCGGGACCCGATAAATCGTATACACAGGAAACCCTTTTGTATTATGTGCTGCACGAAGGCAGGTTCCAGTTCAGGGAGGAACCTCTCGATTGGCGCTATTGGGAAAGCACCAACCGGCCGGACAGCCGTGACTACCTTAACTGGAAGCAAAGCCACAGGGAACTGCATGAGGTAATGGCCAATTCCGGCCGCGTGTACAAGGATGTCTATCGGGAATGGCTCGTGGCCGATGCCCTGGATAATCCAGGTCTTTTGATCCGTCAATTTTTTGTCAAGGTCGCCTTCGGGCATGTCTACATCGTCAACAGCGTGACACCGCAAAATTTTTCCATGGGTCCGTTCAAGGGGCCGGCCGCCTATTATGCCTTGCATGCCGTCATCAATTTGGTCAACCTTGCCATAGTTACCGGAATGTTGATTTTCCTCTTCAGTGAAAAGAACCACCTTCGCGTGTGGCTTTTGTGGTCGGCAATACTGGCGCTTATCGCATTTCACGCGCTCTCCTACATGGAGCCGCGGTATTTGTTTCCGTCGAAAGCCGCGCTCCACATTCTGGCAGCCGCCGGACTGATGCGCATCGGGGCGGTCGCTTCGCTGATGAACCGTCTGGAGAGAATTTTTTACCCGCAAACGCAACCCGTATGGAAAACGCAAAACCCGTAATCGGGATCGTGTTGCCCTGCTACAATGAGGAGCAGGTCCTGCATCGGACATCGGAGCAACTGCTTGCGCTGCTGGGCCGGCTTAAGCAAAATGGCGCGGTATCTCCCTCAAGTTTCATCGCATTTGTGGACGACGGCAGCCGCGACAGGACCTGGCCACTCATCGAATCATTGGCTGCCAACCCTAACGTCAAAGGGCTCAAACTGGCTGCCAACGCGGGCCACCAAAAAGCGTTGCTTGCGGGTCTCATGGCCTTTATGGACGATGCCGATGCGCTTATTTCCATGGATGCTGACCTGCAGGACGATCTCTTGGTCGTGGAACCGATGGTGGAAAAATTTGCAGCCGGTACCGATGTGGTATACGGCGCCCGGCGCGAGCGCACCACCGATACCTGGTTCAAGCGCAACACGGCTCTGTGGTTTTACGCCATCATGAAAAGAATGGGCGTGAACCTTGTGCACAACCACGCCGATTTCAGGCTCCAGAGCCGGCGGGCACTCACGGCGCTTTCCCAATTTGGCGAGGTCAACCTTTTCCTGCGCGGTCTTATTCCATCCATCGGGTATTCGCAGGAAGTGGTTTATTACGACCGGTTGGACCGGGAGGCGGGCGAGTCCAAATACCCGCTTCGCAAAATGCTGTCATTCGCATGGAACGGGATCACGTCCTTCAGCACCATGCCGCTCAAATTTGTCACGGTGACCGGATTCGTCATTTTTGTGCTTTGCCTGGGCATGAGCTTTTATTCCCTTGCCGCCCTTTTTATGGGAAAAGCGATTCCGGGATGGGTTTCCACGGTTCTTCCGATGTATTTCCTGGGTGGGATCCAACTTCTTTGCGTCGGGATATTGGGCGAATATGTGGGCAAGATCTATTCTGAGGTCAAGCGCCGGCCCCGCTACATCATCGAAAAACGCCTCGACTGATCCTCACGACACTATGAAAAACCTGAACCGCATGATCGTGATTTCCTCGGCAGGCCTCATCAAAAAACCTGACGGATATTACGGCTATGCGCCTTATGTACGCGAAATGCGGCTGTGGGCAAAGCATTGCGGCGCGATTGGCTTTGTCTGTCCCGTTGATGGCCAGGGGGAAGGGTTGCTGGAGAAACTCGATTTTTCGATTGACCGCGTATACCCCGTAACCTCCTTTGATATCAAGACCTTGCCGGGCATTTTGAGAGCCGTGTGGTCGTTGCCGTTTACCCTCGTTTCGCTTTTTAAGGGCATGCGCTGGGCGAATCACATCCATCTTCGGTGTCCGGGAAATATCAGCCTTCTCGGCTGCCTGGTCGCGATCTTGTTCCGGCGCGTCAGGAAGACGGCAAAATATGCCGGAAACTGGGACCCCGCATCGGCACAACCCGCCAGTTACCGCCTGCAGCGCATGATCCTCAACAGCCCGAAACTCCTTACCCGAATCCAGGTCTTGGTTTACGGTAAGTGGCCAGGTTCTTCGGTCAATATCAAACCTTTTTTCACGGCTTCGTACCTGGAATCCGACAAGGCCGAAACCCCGCCCAGAAATCCGTCCGGCGCGATCACGCTCGTCTTCGCGGGAACGCTTTCGGCCAATAAACGGCCCCTTTACGCCATCGAACTCACCCGCAAATTGCGATCGGCGGACATCGATGCGCGGCTGGAGCTGTTTGGGGACGGAAACCAGCGGGCCGACCTGGAACGCTTTGTCGAAAACCACGGTTTGGAGGATTTTGTAATCCTGCACGGCAACCGCCCGGCCGAATCGGTGCGCCAGGCCTGCAAACGCGCCCATTTTGCGATTTTGCCCTCCCGAAGCGAGGGTTGGCCCAAGGCCGTGGCCGAAGGCATGTTCTGGGGCTGTGTCGCCCTTGCAACACCGGTTTCCTGCGTACCCTTCATGCTGGATTACGGAAAGCGCGGGATCTTGCTCACACTCGATCTCAACCGGGATTTGAAGGCGGTGACGGACCTGCTCGCTGACCGCACGGCCTTTGAGGCGATGGCGGTTTCCGGCATGAGGTGGTCAAGGCAATTTACCGTAGATTTGTTCGAGAGGGAAATCAAGGAAATGGCCAACGGATGAGGATAGTGCAGATTATCGATTCGCTTGAGGTGGGCGGCGCCGAACGCATGGCCGTCAACTTTGCCAACGCGCTCAATGGCCAGATCGAATTTTCGGGATTGGTGGCCACCCGTGCCGAGGGAAATCTCAAGGCCCATATCGCCGACGGTGTCCAATACTTATTTTTAAAGCGCCGCAAAACGCTGGACTTCAGGGCCATTTTCGCCCTTCGGAGGTACTGCATCGAGAACCGCGTCAACTTCATGCACGCGCATTCGAGTTCCTACTTCATCGCAATGATGGTGCGGCTCATGTTGCCCAAGGTATGCGTGATCTGGCACGATCATAACGGGATGAGCGAATTCCTGCGGTCCCGCGAATCCATCGTGCTTAAGTCGGCGTCCCGTTTTTTCAGGGGAATTGTCGTGGTCAACCACCAGTTAAAGGAGTGGGCGTTGCGCGAATTGTACAGCAAACACGTGATCTACCTGGCCAATTTCACACACCGCGAACTCACCGCGCCCGCCGGGGAACCGTTGTTTGGAAGTCCGGGCCGCCGGATCCTTTGCCTGGCAAACCTGCGCGAACAAAAGGACCATATGTTGCTTTTGAACGTGGCACAAAAGATTACCGCCGAATTCCCCGATTGGTCCTTCCATCTGGTGGGCAAGGATTTTAATGACGCCTATTCGGCGATGGTGCGGGAGGCGGTGGAGAACCTTGGCCTGTCCCGGCACGTGTTTATTTATGGGACACGGGACGATATCGCGGCCGTGATCAAACAATCGGATATTGCGATACTCACCTCCAAGTCAGAAGGTCTTCCGGTCGCATTGCTTGAATTCGGGTTGCACCACAAATCGGTGGTCGTGACCGCGGTGGGTGAGATTCCGCAAATCATCGACTCCGGGGTCAATGGGCTCATGGTGCCACCGGGAGATTGCGAGGGCTTTGCGAGCGCACTCCGCACATTGATCTTGAACCCACAACTTCGGGTGGAATTCGGCGACGCGCTTTATGAAACGGTCCGTCGGAACAATTCGGAAGAGGCGGTCATCGAGAAATACCTGAACTGGCTGAGGCGCATATCATGAGCAACCACGAGAAAAATTACCTGCTGCTCATCCTGGCCCACATCGGCATCGGGATCGCGATCTATATGTTCCCCGCAATATCCAAGCTTTACGGGATCGCGATGGTTTTTGGCGGCCTCTACTGGGTACTCAAGAACCGCAACCGCAACGAGGAAGTGCTTTTCGTGAGCGCATACCTGGTGGGAAGCGAAGTGTTCCTGCGCATGACCGGCGGCAACCCGCTGTACGAATTCACGAAGTACGGCGTCATGGGTTTCATCGTGATCGGAATGTATTTCAGTGGTTTTTCGCGTTTTGCGATACCCTATTGGATCTATATCGCGTTGCTGGTCCCTGGTGTTGTCCTGTCCGCCCTGGTGCTCGATTATGACACCGATATCCGAAAGGTCATCTCCTTTAACCTGTCGGGTCCGTTGTGCCTGGGGCTTTCGGCGCTTTATACCTATTCCCGCAAGATTACGCTGCAACATTTCGGGACGATCCTGCTTTTGATCGCACTTCCCACACTGTCGTGCGCCATGTATCTCTTCCTGTACACACCGAATATCCGCGACGTCATTACGGGCACGGGATCCAATTTTGAGACCTCGGGAGGTTTCGGGCCCAACCAGGTGTCCACCATGCTGGGGCTGGGAATGTTTGTCTTCTTTAGCCGCATGCTCCTTTCCTCGCCGACGAAATTCCTCGCGCTGATCAATGTCCTGGTTGCGGTCATGGTGGGGTACCGGGGCCTGGTGACGTTTTCGCGCGGCGGAATGATCACCGGCGTTGTCATGCTCATCATCCTGGTGGGAATCACCTATATGCGGGTCAACAGCCGCGGCAAACTCAAGATGCTTTACCTCACGGCGATCCTCCTGGGCGGAATGAGCCTCGTATGGGCCTATACCTCCATGGAAACCGGCGGGATGATCGAGAAGCGGTATGCCAATCAGGATGCGATGGGCCGCGTCAAGAAAAGCCGGTTCACAGGCCGGGAGGAAATTTCAAAAACCGAATTCGAGGCGTTCCTGAACAATCCCGTCTTCGGAATCGGGATGGGCAAGGGAATGGAGATCCGGGAGGCGCAAACGGGCAATATCATTCTTTCGCACAACGAGATCACAAGGTTGCTGGGCGAACATGGATCGTTTGGCGTCGCGATCCTCCTGATTCTTTTTTCGACCCCTCTTTTCCTTTACCTGGACAACAAATACCACATCTACCTGCTCTGTTGCCTGCTTTTCTGGCTCCTGACCATCAACCACGCAGCCATGCGCCTGGGAGCGCCCGCCTTTGTCTATTCGCTCTCGCTCATGAAAGTACTTCCGTATGAACGTTCTGTACGTAGGCAATAGGCTTTCGGTCCACGGAGGCGCGCTCACCGGAATCGAGATACTCGGCCCGTTGCTGGAAAACCGCGGTTACTCCCTGCGTTACGCATCGTCCAAAAAAAACAAGGCCCTGCGGCTCGCCCATATGCTCTCGGCGGTCTTTCGGTACCGGAATTGGGCCGATCGCGTCCTGATCGATACTTACAGCACCTCCAATTTTTGGTATGCGGCCGCGGTGGGCAAACTTTGCCGATGGCTGGGGCTTGCGTACATCCCGATCCTGCACGGGGGAAACCTCCCGTCGCGCTTGAAAACATCGGGATCACACTGCCAAAGCCTGTTTGGCCGCTCATTGATCAATGTCGCGCCCTCGGGTTATCTGGAAAAGGCTTTCGCCGATGCGGGATTTCGCGTCAAAATGTTCCCGAATCCCATTTCATTGGAGAAGTTCGCCTTCAAATCAAGGGAGCACGCATCCCCGAACCTCCTGTGGGTACGAGGCATCGGGCCTATGTCAAATCCGCGGATGGCGATCCTTGCCACTGCCGAGATCCGCAAAACCCATCGCGGGGCAACCCTGACGATGGTGGGCCCGGACAAGTTCGATATGACCGGCGGGCTTCGCGAATTGGCGCGGGAACTGGAGGTTGATGTCCGGTTTACGGGACGCCTTTCGCAGGAACAATGGGCCGCCCTTTCCACCGAATGCGATATTTTCATCAATACCTCAACGGTTGACAACGCTCCTTTCAGCCTGGTCGAGGCGATGGCCCTGGGGTTGTTCGTGGTCACGACTGACGTGGGCGGAATCCCTTATGTCGCCGACAATGGCAACGATGCGCTGATGGTCCCGGATGGCGATCACCTTTCCATGGCGCGAGCGGTCGAGGAAATCATCGGCAATGAGCAGCTCCGGCATAGGTTGCAGCAGGGTGCGCGTGAAAAATCACTGCGCTTCTCGGCTCAGGAGGTCATGCCGCAATGGGACGAAATTTTACGCGCCGCGCCTTAACACTTGGACTTTTATTGATTAACTTGCGGCGTCAAAATACCAGGTCACCTTTAAATGATTAAGCAAAAAAAAATACATTTCGAGGTCTCGGAACGGAAAGTATTGCTTCGGTTATTGGACCTGCTCTGCGTTTTTGCCGCACTTTTCCTCGTGGGCCAGGTTGGGAATTTTGACTACTTCCAGTTTACGGCCACGAATTTTTACTGGACACTCGTCCTGGCGTTCTACCTGCTGATTTTCGGGACCGTCTTTGAAATGTACAACCTGCAGGTGGCCAGCAACCAGTTCCAGGTGATCAAGAGCATCATCCTCACCACGTCCTTCACCGTACTGCTATACCTGCTGACACCGCTGTATACACCGATCCTTCCTTCGAACAGGATGCAGATCGTGTATTTCTATTTTGCGATCCTGGGCGCCCTTTTCGCCTGGCGGATGATTTACGTCAAGTTCCTGGCCTCCAACCGTTTCATCAAAAAGGTGGTGATCATCTGCGACAGCGAGCAGTTGGAAGAACTCGTCGTGGGGTTGGAAAGCGCCGACCCGCATTACAAGGTGATGGGCTACGTCAATTCGGACAGTGTCAAGAATCCCGACGCTTCGGCCTATGTTACCCGGATCGATGCCGATGGCCTTGAGCATTTCGTCCGTGAACATTCGGTATCCGAAGTCGTCATCGCCTCGCAGAAAACAGACGGAATTACCGTCAGCCTATACAACCAGCTCCTGTACCTGCTGGAGAACGGCTACATCATCCGCGAATATACCCAGGCCTATGAAAGCATCTGCCAGCGTATTCCCGTCCAGTATGTCGCGCGTGATTTTTACCGCTACTTTCCCTTTAGCCGAAGCAACCAGAACCATCTCTACCTGCTTTTCGTACGTGTGGCCGAGATCGTGATCTCACTGATCGGGATTGCGATCGGAATTGTGCTCCTGCCGCTGATCCTGATCGGCAACGCCTTGGGGAACCGTGGGAAATTATTCTATACGCAAAAGCGCGTGGGGAAAAACGGCGAGGTTTTCAAGATATTGAAATTCAGGACGATGGTCAAAAATGCCGAGAAGGACGGCGCGGTCTTTACCAAGAAGAAGGACTCGCGGATCACGGCGTTCGGCAAATTCTTG
Source organism: Bacteroidota bacterium (assembly GCA_023390775.1). Taxonomy (GTDB): domain Bacteria; phylum Bacteroidota; class Bacteroidia; order Flavobacteriales; family Flavobacteriaceae; genus Flavobacterium. Next base: position 11,663 of record JAEWCF010000057.1, read on the forward strand.
CGCAAGACCAGGATCGACGAGTTCCCGCAGTTCGTCAACGTGCTCATGGGAGACATGGCCGTTATCGGTCCCAGGCCGGAGCGCCCCGTGTTTGTCAATGAGATCGCATCCGTGATGCCCTTTTACCAGACCCGGCACGTGGTGAAGCCCGGTCTTACCGGATGGGCGCAGGTCAATTATTCCTATGGGGATTCGATAGACGACAGCCTGATCAAGTTACAATACGACCTTTACTACATCAAGCACCGAAGCATTTTCCTCGATACCAACATCATGGTGAAAACCTTCAGCACCGTGCTATTTTACCGGGGGCAATGACGCATCTGCCAGCAATACGGCGTGTTTGCTTTTTTGCCAGATCCTGAAAAGGATGACGGCGTTGGTCACCACGACCGTGAGCGCGATCCAGAAGTACACTTTACCCAAAATCACGACCAGGTACACGGCCATACAGGCTGCGCAAAACAGCACGAGCCGCCCCATAAGCAACCGTTTTCCAAGCAATAGGGCGAAGGCGAGTATGAGAAAGGCGGGATTCAGAAGCAGCGCATTGTAATTCCAGGCCAGTTCCTCGTGCAGCGAATACCAACCCGCAATACAGAAAAACAACCCGATCATTCCCGCAATCAACAGATAGGCGGCGGTAACGAATCGGTTGGGGACAAAGGCAAAAAGCGCCAGGATGCCGCAAAACGTCCAGATGTTGTTCCACCAGCTGCCGGGATTGGGCGCCACGGGGAAATCAAGCAGGATTTTTTTGGGCGAGGCGAGAGGTTTGCCCTGAAAAGATTGGGCCGCAAGCGATTGTTCGAGTTCCACGGGCAGGAACAGTACCTCGGCCGGCCTGTCCACCTTGGTCCCGAAGATCAGGCTGGTGCCGATCTGCTCATAAAAATGACGGTCAAAATAGGGAAACAGGACGTTTCGGTACGGGGAGAGGGTATCGCCCTGTTTTGCAAGGGGAACCGACAATTCCTTCCGCAAGAGGTCGGCGGCCATGTTGGTGCAGTTGCGGTCGATGAATTTGTAGGTATAGTATTTTTCGTCCGAATCCATGACGTGCATCAAACGTTGGAAGATGCGTCGTTTTGCGTCCGGCGGGATGTTGAGTTCCTGTTCCGATACGCTCCGCCTTTCAAAATAATATTGGTACATGAAGTCGTTGAAGGCATCCGCCGTGACAAAATACTGCAGGTCGCCCTTGGTGAACCGGCCGACGAAATTGGGCGCCTCGAAGTCAAACGCGCCGTAGTTGAAGACCACATCCAGGGCTGTTGCCGAATCCTGTACCCGTAACGCGGTGTGCCCGAAAAGCGAATAGACCTCGTTGCCGGCGCCGCAAGTCAGGACGCTGACTTTTGCATCGTCCGATATCCTGGTTTGGGCCAATACCGAACCCGCGAAAAGCAGGAAAAACAAAAAAGTTTTCGGCAAACGCATTACCTGAAAATGCCCAGGTCAACCTTGACCGAGAAAATGTTGGAATAAAGCGCGGCACTCTGGTCGCCCAAATCGGTGAGGGCGTAATCCACCTGAATGCCCTTGTATTTGAAACCCAGCCCGATATTGGGTTGGAACCCGACCTTTTCGGTGCCGTCGATCTGCATGATATTCTGGAAATTCCCGACGCCGCCGCGCAGGAATACCAAATCGGTGTAACCCAGTTCAAACCCAACGGCAGGATCAATACTCACGATGGAGGAGGAAATGATGTCGTTGGTCTGCTCGAAACGCATGTTGAGGTTGGTCGCCGCCAAAAGGCTCAGGTCGTTGCGCAAATCAAAACGGCGCGCGACGCCAAGTTGTGCCTTTGGAAGCGTGATCTCGGTACTTTCCGGCAACTCCTGGTTCTGGCCCTCGACGGCTTCGGCTATCTTTTCATATTCTTCCTCGTCGATGTTCCAGATGTTGTAGGTTGTGGTGATATCGCGGAGCATGAGCCCGAATTCCCACTTGTTCCGGCTGAACTGCAATCCCGCATCGATCCCGAAGCCCCATGAGTTGGCGAATTCGCCGATGACCCGGCGGATGACTTTCGCATTGACCCCGTACTGAAGCCCTTCGACCTTGAGCTTTCGGGCGTAGGAAAACGTGAGGCCGTAATCGGCGGTGGAAAAAAGGCTGATCCGGTTGTAATCGATATTGCCCTGATCGTCGATGAGCTGCGTGGTGTTGAGGATGTCGTCGACCCCGAACCGGATCAGGGACACACCCCAGGCGCTGCGGTCGTCGATCGGCATGGCAAAACCGGCGTAGTCGTATTGTGCAATGTTGGCAAAATAGCTCGCGTGCATGAGCGCGGCCTGCTTGTCGGTTAGTTTGAGCAGGCCCGCAGGGTTCCAATACCCCGAATTGACGTCGCCCGTGCTTGCCGTCACGGCGTTGGCCATGCCCAGTGCAGCCGCATCGACGCCGATGTTCATGAATTCGTTGGAATATTTCCGCACGGCCTGGCCGTACACGGCAGAACCTAAAAGCAGAAGGATCAGGGAGATTTTTTTCAAAGCGATGATTTGACCTGTTTATCCGGTTTCCAAAAGTAGGCAAATTTTGTATGCGCAGGGGAGGGCGGCAATTACAAAAACTATCATAAAAAACGCATACGGCAATAAGTTATTGTGCTATTTTTGGGCATTACCGAAATCCATGGCAATTACCCGGCACATTCCCAATTTCATTACCCTTCTCAACCTTTTCAGCGGATGCGCCGCCATTGTCTCGGCCTCAAACGGAGATTTCAGGGGGGCGTTCCTGTTTGTTGCCCTGGGCATTTTCTTCGATTTTTTCGACGGATTCTTTGCGCGGATGTTCAAGGTGGCGGGCCCGCTGGGCGTTCAGCTCGACTCGCTTGCCGACATGGTGACCAGCGGGGTGACGCCGGGATATGTGCTGTACCTGATGATGGGCCAGCAAACCACGCCGCCTTTCCCGGGCTTTGCCTACCTGGGTTTTATCGTGACGCTGGGCTCTTGCATGCGGCTCGCGAAATTCAATATCGATACGCGCCAGACCGACAGTTTCATCGGATTGCCCACGCCTGCAAACGCGCTCTTCATCTTAAGCCTTCCGCTGGTTTTGGCTGCAACCGATTCGCTGATCCTGCTGGAGGCACTGATCAATCCTTATCTGCTGTTGGTTATCGCAATCCTGAGCGCCTGGGTCATGAACGCCGAAATTCCGTTGTTTTCACTCAAGGTAAAATCTTTTGACCTGAGGAAATATGCATTGCAGTTCGGGTTTGTGGCTGCCTGCCTGGTCCTGATCACGCTTTTTGGTTATGCCGGCGTGACGCTTTCCATCGTGCTCTACGTGTTGCTCTCCATCATCGCGAACCTCCGAAACCCCGCGCGTGCATGACCCCTTACGGTACCAGGCGTCGGCGCGTGCCCAGGCTGCTGACGCGAAAAGCCCGGACCCTGCTTTTGCTAACACTCCTGTTCTCCGGCCTCTTTTACGCCGGATGGCACTATCGGAACGCTTTGGCGTACTACTTCAGTTACCGAACCAATGACTTTTCCCAGGAGCAGAAAGTCCATGCCCTTCGCAATTTCCAGGTTCTGAGCAACCATCCCGGTCTGTCGGTGGGATTTGACGTTTCGCAATACCAGGGCGATATCAACTGGAAACTTGCCGACTCCATCGACAATCGGTTCGCATTGGATTTTGTCTTCATCCGTGCCACGGCCGGAAAGGACGCGGTCGACGAAAAGTTCTACCACAACTGGATCCTTTCGGGGAAGACCAAACTGTTGCGCGGGGCTTACCATTACTACAGGCCGAACGAAAATTCGGTCGAACAGGCCCAAAATTTCATCGCCACGGTCAAGTTGAGAAAGGGCGACCTGCCACCGGTACTTGATATCGAACAAATCCCCGAAGAGCAATCCATGGACTCGCTAAAGCAGGGACTGAAGCGCTGGTTGCGGATTGTGGAAAAACATTATGGCACAAAGCCGATTATCTATACCGGGGAGAGTTTTTACAACGATTTTTTGCGCGAGGATTTTGGCCGATACGACTTCTGGATCGCGAATTACAATTTCTTTATCGAATCCATTGACGATGAATGGCTGATGTGGCAATTCAGTGAAAATGCGACGATTCCCGGTATCGACGGCCCCGTGGACGCCAATATTTTTAACGGAAGTTTGGATGAGTTGGAGGGGATGGCGAAGAAGTGAGGAGAATTGTAGAATGTCGAACGTCGCATGTCGAACGACAGCGGCCGCTAATTGTTAAATGGTTGGCAGGTTATAAAGTTGCAGGTTCCATCCTAAGAAACGCATTTTGTCGAAAGTCGAAAGTCGAACGTCGAACGGAGCGGCCGCTAACTCAAATGGTTGGCAGGTCATAAAGTTTCAGGTTCCATCCTAAGAAACGCATTTGTCGAAAGTCGAAAGTCGAACGGAGCGGCCGCTAACTCAAATGGTTGGCAGGTTAAAAAGTTGCAAGTTCCATTCTAAGAAACCCAAAACGCAGAACCCAGAACCCAAAACCGTCTACTGAACCTCAAGAAAATTTCGGTTACCGCAATCAAACTGAGCCCTGAGAGCTGACAGCTGAAAGCTAAAATTCCAGCTTCTTCTTCCGCAATTCGAAATTCTGCCCCAGATAAACCCGCCGGACCATTTCGTCCTGCACGAGTTCCTCGGGAACGCCGGCCTTGAGGATGCCGCCTTCGAACATCAGGTAAGTCTTGTCGGTGATGGCGAGGGTTTCCTGAACGTTGTGATCCGTGATCAGGATGCCGATGTTCTTGTTCTTGAGTTTGGCGACGATGCGCTGGATATCTTCGACAGCGACGGGATCCACACCCGCGAACGGTTCGTCGAGGAGGATGAATTTTGGATCGGTGGCGAGTGCGCGGGCGATTTCGGTGCGGCGGCGTTCACCACCCGATAAAAGGTCGCCCCGGTTGGTGCGGATGTGGCCCAGGCTGAATTCATCGATCAGCGATTCCATCTTGGCTTCCTGTTCGGCCTTCGAAAGTTTGGTGAGCTGCAAAACGCTCATGATGTTGTCCTCAATGCTAAGTTTCCTAAAGACCGAAGCCTCCTGCGCCAAATACCCGATCCCATGCTGCGCGCGCTTGTACATAGGAAAATCAGTAATCTCCATCTTGTCCAGGTAAATCGATCCGCTGTTGGGTTTCACCAGCCCCACGATCATGTAGAAAGAGGTGGTTTTCCCGGCTCCGTTCGGGCCCAAAAGCCCCACGATCTCGCCCTGGTTCACTTCAACTGAAATGCCTTTGACCACGCTGCGGCCCTTGTAGGTCTTGATGAGGTTTTCGGCTCTGAGAATCATCTAATGTACCAATTGTTTAATGTGAAAATATACCAATTACGGCAAATGTACCAATGTGCAAACTATTATCGATCAATGTTAACGAGATGTTGCCAATTTAGGGAATTGGTATATTTTCACATTGTATCATTTTCACATTGATTCCAATGCCTCCCAAAACTCATAAGCCCTTCTCAAATGCGGGATGACGATGGTTCCGCCCACAAGAGTGGCGATGCTCAGGGCTTCCATGATTTCGGATTTGGTGAGGCCTTCCTTGTGGCAGGTTTCGAGGTGGTATTTGACGCAGTCGTCGCAACGCAAAACGGCCGAGGCCACCAGTCCCAGCAATTCCTTCGTCCTGACATCGAGGGCGCCGGGCGCATAGGCATTGGTGTCGAGGTTGAAGATGCGCTTGATGACCTTGTTGTCATCGGCGAGCAGGCGCTCGTTCATTCGGGCGCGGTAATCGTTGAATTCCTGGACGATATCAGACATTGGATAGTTCTTTAGCTTTTTGTTTGCGGTCGACTATGGCCGCGATCTGGATGCTGGCCTCGAAGACGATGTACATCGGGATCGACACGATGATCTGGCTGACGACATCCGGAGGGGTGACGATGGCCGCGACGATCAGGATGATGACGATGGCGTATTTGCGGTATTTCCGAAGGAATTCGGCTGTCACGAGCCCAAGGCGCGCGAGGAAATAGATCACGATCGGCAATTCAAAAAATAGGCCGCATGCAATGACCGAAGTCTTGATCATTCCAATGTAGCTCTGCAGGTTGAATTCGTTTTTGATGACGTCCGACACCGTAAAGGTCGCAAAGAAATTGACCGACATCGGCACGATCACAAAGTAGCCAAATACCACGCCGATGAAAAACAATAGCGAGGCGATCGAGATGAAGAGTTTGGCATGCCGGCGCTCGCGGTCATACAGGGCCGGGCGAATGAATTTCCACAGTTCCCACAAAATGTACGGGAACGCAAAGATGAAACCCGCCGTGATGCACGTCCAGATCAGGATCGTGACCTGGCCTTCCATGTCGGTGTTCTGGATGACGAACGGCATGTCGGTAACGCAGATGGCTTCCTCGAAACCGATCTTCTGCGAAAGCTGGCAAAACAGCCGGTAGGTGATGAAGTTTGGGTTGGTTGGGCCGAAGATGACCTCGTCAAAGATATAGCCGCTGAAGAAAAACGTGACCGTTGCGGCAATCAAGGTCGCGATCGTACTGCGCACCAAAAGCCATCGCAATTCCTCGAGGTGGTCGAGGAAGGTCATTTCGTCGGGATTTTTGCGGATCCGCGCCATTACAGGATGCCCTCCTTCAAAATATCGTGCAGGTGCAACACGCCCTTGTATTCAGTGCCGTCGGTGACGATGAGCTGGGTAATCGCGTTGTCTTCCAGGATGTTGAGTGCATCGGTAACCATGTGCGAGAGGGTGATCATCTTGGGATTGCGGGTCATGATGTCGGCGGCGCGGACATCCTTGACCGAATCGCGGTCCGATAGCATCCTCCGGATATCGCCGTCGGTGATGATGCCGACGACCTTTCCGTTCTCGACAACCGCCGTCACGCCCAAACGCTTCTCCGAAATTTCGAAGATCGCCTGACGGATCGGGCAATCGGGGGAGACCATGGGTTTGTGCGTCTGGTCCAGCATGTCGCCAACGCGAAGCAGCAGTTTCTTTCCAAGCGCGCCGCCGGGATGGTATTTGGCAAAATCGCCGGCCGTAAATCCCCGCATCTCCATCAGGCAGACCGCGAGCGCATCGCCCATGACCAGCTGAGCCGTAGTCGAATTGGTAGGGGCGAGGTTGATGGGGTCAGCTTCGGCCGGAACGGTGGTGTTGAGCACGTAATCGGCCGATTTGGCGAGGAACGAAGTCACATTTCCCGTCATCGCGATCAGCTTGTTCCCGAAGCGCTTCAGGATCGGGGCCAAAACCTTGATCTCCGGGCTGTTGCCGCTCTTGGAAATGCAGATGATCACGTCGCCTTCGGCAATCATGCCCAAATCGCCATGGATCGCTTCGGAAGCGTGCATGAAGAGCGAAGGCGTTCCCGTGGAATTCATGGTAGCCACTATTTTCTGGGCGATGATCGCGCTTTTTCCGATCCCTGTAACAACAAGCCGTGAACGGGAGTCAAATATCAGGTTTACCGCACTCGCGAAATCGTCGTCCAAAAGATGGGTCAGCCCTGCAATGGCCTGGCTTTCAGTAAGGATTGTCCTCTTGGCGGAGGCGATGATTTTTTCTTTCGGAAGCAATTTGGAAGCGTTAGAAAATTTGTGCGCGTAAAAGAAAGTAGTTATATTTATGTGTTGCAAAATTAGAGAAAATACCATTACCCCAAGAATGAATTCAAACGAAATTGACATACACGCCGCATTAAAAAAGTATTTTGGTTTCAGCCAATTCAAAGGCCTGCAGGAGCAGGTGATCAGAAGCATCCTATCCAATAAAAACACTTTTGTCATCATGCCCACGGGCGGTGGCAAATCCCTCTGCTACCAGTTGCCCGCCCTCATGCAGGACGGGACGGCCATCGTCGTTTCGCCGCTCATCGCATTGATGAAAAACCAGGTCGATGCCATCCGAAGCCTCTCGCACGAGAACGGCATCGCCCACGTGCTCAACTCATCGCTCACCAAGAGCGAGATCGCCCAGGTCAAGAAGGACATTTCGTCGGGCGTGACCAAGCTTCTGTACGTAGCGCCCGAATCGCTCACGAAGGACGAATATGTCCAGTTCCTGCGCAGCGTTCCCATATCCTTCGTGGCCATTGACGAGGCGCACTGCATCTCGGAGTGGGGGCACGATTTCCGCCCGGAGTATCGCAACCTTCGGCACATCATCCGCCAGCTGGGCGAGATTCCCGTGATCGGCCTGACCGCCACCGCGACGCCCAAGGTCCAGGAAGATATCCTCAAAAACCTCGATATGCCCGATGCCGCGGTGTTCAAGGCATCGTTCAACAGGCCCAATCTTTTCTACGAGGTACGAACCAAGACCAAGAACATCGAATCGGACATTATCCGCTTCATCCGCCAGCACAAGGGCAAGTCCGGGATCATCTATTGCCTCAGCCGCAAGAAGGTCGAAGAGATCGCGCAGGTACTTCAGGTGAACGGAATCAGCGCGGTGCCCTACCACGCGGGTCTCGACGGGAAGACCCGCGCCAAGCACCAGGACATGTTTCTTATGGAGGATGTTGAGGTCGTGGTCGCGACCATCGCCTTTGGAATGGGGATCGACAAACCCGACGTCCGCTTCGTGATCCACCACGATATTCCCAAGTCGCTCGAGAGCTATTATCAGGAAACGGGCCGCGCGGGCCGCGACGGGGGAGAGGGCCATTGCCTGGCCTATTACGCCTATAAGGACGTCGAGAAGCTCGAGAAGTTCATGGCGGGTAAGCCTTTGGCCGAACAGGAGATCGGATATGCGCTATTGCAGGAGGTCGTGGCTTACGCCGAAACGTCCATGTCGCGCCGAAAGTTCCTGTTGCACTACTTTGGAGAGGAATTCGATGAGGAGACCGGCGAAGGTGCCGATATGGACGACAATGTCCGCAACCCGAAACCCAAGAAAGAAGCCCGGAAGGAAGTGGTCAAGTTGCTGGAGACCGTGCGCGATACCAAGCACCTCTACAAAGCCAAGGAAATCATCTACACGCTTATTGGCAAGGTCAACGCCGTCATCAAGGCGCACCGGACCGATGCACAGTCCTTTTTTGGCAGCGGGGATAATCTCGAGGAGCGGCATTGGATGGCCCTGATCCGCCAGGTTTTGGTGGCCGGGCTGCTCAGCAAGGATATCGAGACCTACGGCATTTTGAAAGTGACTGACAAGGGTTATGAATTCCTGCAGAACCCAACTTCGTTCATGATGAGCGAGGACCACGAGTATTCGGAAGCAGATGACGATTCAATACAAACCGCCTCCCGGTCATCAGGCACGGCCGACGAAAGGCTCATGGGCATGTTGCGCGACCTAAGAAAAAAGGTTTCAAAGAAATTGGGCGTGCCGCCGTTTGTGGTGTTCCAGGACCCTTCGTTGGAAGACATGGCGCTCAAATACCCGATTTCAATCGTTGAACTTTCCAGTGTCCACGGGGTGGGCGAGGGCAAGGCAAAGAAGTACGGAAAGGAATTCGTGGAGCTGATCGCGCGCTATGTGGAAGAAAACGAAATCGTCCGGCCCGACGACCTCGTCGTGAAATCAACGGGAGCCAATTCGGCCAACAAACTCTACATCATCCAGAACATCGACCGCAAGCTGTCCCTCGACGACATCGCTTCTGCCAAGGGCATGACCATGGACGCGCTGCTCAAGGAGATGGAGCAGATCGTGTATTCGGGAACGCGCCTGAACATCAAATACTGGATCGACGAAATGCTTGACGACGATCAGCAGGAAGAGATTCACGACTATTTCATGGAATCCGAATCGGACCGGATCGAGGACGCGCTCAAGGAATTTGACGGCGATTACGATATAGACGAACTCCGTTTGATGAGGATAAAGTTTATAAGTGAGGTAGCGAATTAGTTGTGAGTTTTGAGTTATGGGTCGTGGGTAGCGTGCAGTAGATGTGAGACATTTATCTGCAAAAGAATGTGTACGAAAAACCATAAATTCTCAAACTAATCCGAAATCTACTTTCTACGACTCATAACTCATAACCCATTACCCAAAACCCATAACTCATCCAATGGACCTCCCCACCCTCCAATCCCTCGCCCTTTCCCTTCCCGGTGTGGAAAAGGAAATCAAGTGGAAAAGCGACCTGGTTTTCATGGTGGGCCGAAAGATGTTTTTTGTCATCGACCTGGAAGGTCCGCCGCACGCTGCATCGTTCAAGGTGCCCGAAGAGGAGTTCGAGGAACTCGCCGCTACCGCCAATTTTAAGCCTGCGCCCTATTTTGCAAGGCACCACTGGGTAATGATAGAGGATATTGGAAAGGCGAGGATCGGCGAGTGGAAACAATACATCGAAACTTCCTATCGGCTTGTTTACGAGAAACTTTCGCCAAAGAAAAAAGCCGAAATCAACGATTGATGACCTATATTTGATTCACAAACGGAATCTTATGAAGGCGGCAATCAAGATTTTAATGCTTCTTTTCTTTACGGCAGGGTTTGCGCAACAATGCCCCTGCGATAAGATTGGGCTTGATGTGAAATGGGCAACCGAAAACAAGGTCACGTGCTACTTCATGCCCGTGCCGCGCGATGCCAACCCCGCGTCCGGAAAGTACCACCTCGCCGTTGCCGTCGCCGCGGCCAAAAATGCGGAGAGTGGGAATGAGACCTTGCTTTACCTGCACGGCGGTCCGGGAATTGCCACGCTTGGCAACCTTCCAAAATATTTAAAGTCAAAAACCTGGGACCGCATTCGTGAGGATCGCGCGCTGGTTTTTTTCGATTATCGCGGAACGGGAAATTCGGAGCCGGAACTTTGTCCCGGACTTGAAAAGGAACTGGCCGAGGTGTCGGCAAAATTGTCCCCTGCCGAAGCGAGTGCCTACAAGATCGAGAAACTCCGAAAATGCCGGGCGGCCCACCTTGCCGAAGGGATTGACGTGGCGTCGTTCAGTTCTTTGCAATCGGCGGAAGATGCACATGCCGTCATGGCCGGTTTAAAGATTCCCACTTGGAGCGTGTATGGTGTGTCGCACGGTACCGCGGTGGCGCTGAACCTTTTGCGCAATCACCCGCAGTCCATTAAGGCAATGATTTTGGACTCGCCCTTCCCGCCTAATGCACCCTGGCTGGATTTTGTCAGGCCGTTTGCCAAAAGCTTTGAGAATCTGGAACAAAAGATCGCACAGGACCCGGCGGCAGTTGCACGTTTTCCTGATATCAGGAAATCATTCGCAGCTGCGTTTGAATCTCTCAATCGGGAACCGCTGAAAATCGCAATTGACGACAAGGGGAACACGCGTCCCTTCACGGGCAATGACTTCGCGTGGAGCATCTGGAACGCGATGCTGAAGCCGGCCGCATTGCCCTTTGTACCGCTCGCCATAACCGAGTTTGAAAACCGGAATGCCTCGGCGGTCATGCCGTGGATGACCTCCTTCAGCGACCCGGACGGTTTTGGAAAATTTTCGGAGTACCAGAGCAAGGCCATCCTGTGTTTTGAAGGCAGCCCGCAAACCTCGGAGGACACAAAGGAGTCGCTTGCTAAAAAGTATCCTGAATTCGCAGCATTCAACATGGACTTTGAAGATGCATTATGCGCGGCGTGGCAACCAAAAAGCGCGGGGAAAGATTATTTTCTTCCGGTGGCGAGCGATGTGCCGGTGCTCGTGATCTCGGGAGAGTACGATCCCGTGTGCCCACCGATGTTTGGCGAAATTACCGCAAGTACGCTGTCCCGGTCGGTGTTTGTGACCGTTCCCGCCGCGTCACACGCTGCCATCCACGCCGATGACTGCATGCGGGATGTGTCCATCGGTTTTTTATCTTCGCCCGAGGCGCCGGTCGATGTCCAGTGCATCGCCAGGCGAAAGGCGGTGACCTTTGCCACAAAGGACTTATTGTCGGGCCTTGAACAGGCCGTAAAGGCAAGGGCTTCGCAAAAATAAAGTCAGTCTTGGTAGACCTCGCCCCGGTGCGGCCTAAGCGCGTCCCGAACCGAAATCATATCGGCCTGTACAACCACCATCCAGGCAGTGGCATGCACCTCCCCAAAAGCATCGGTACCCGTAATTTTCAATGGCAGGTTACGGGCATCGATATATTCTTTCAGATGTATCTCATGATGTTCGGCCGTGGTCTTGGCGTCCGGCCCACGAAAATCCCAGATAAGTTTTATTTTTTGGTCCATTCGGTAAAGATAAGGTGCAAAAAATTATCTTTACACAAAAGCTAACCTCATGAAATACAAGTACTTTTTATTGTTTACGGCCTTTTTTTCAATTGCCGGGCACGGCCTGTTGGCACAAACCTATACCGTTAGCCCGATTCCGCACCAAGTATATAGCGCAACTGTTCCGGTCCAGGGGACCGTGGACGATCTGTATGCCGCGCCGCTCCAGTTGCCATTCAATTTCAATTTTTACGGATCTGTGTATTCCAGTATAGCGGTCGGTACAAATGGAGTGGCAACTTTTAACGTTAATGCGGCAGGCACTTTTTGCCCATGGTCTTTTTCTGGCCCAATCCCTGCGGCAAATTTTCCGGTAAAAAATGCCATTCTGGGCCTTTACCACGACATGGACAATTCAAATGCCGAAGGTGCGATCACATATGCGGTAACCGGTACTTTCCCATTCCGGAAAATGGTGATCAGTTTCATGGACCAATCGCATTTTTCGTGTCAATCATTGAAATCTTCGTTCCAGATGATCCTCCACGAATACAATAGCATCATCGATGTCCAAATCATCGACAAAGAGCTGTGCACGACCTGGAATATGGGCAATGCCGTGAGCGGCATCATCAATTCGACGGGCACGGAAGCTATTTCGCCTCCCGGAAGAAATACGGGTGCCTGGACCGCCGAAGCGGAAGGCTGGCGCTTCACTCCCACAAGTGTCTCGCAAAACTATCAGTACATAAAATGTGACGACGCAGGTTTCGACCTGTCGGTTGCGCAAAACGACCTATGGCCTCAAAACCCCTCGTCGGTACAATTCTACGAGACCATGACCGACGCCCAAACGCAAACCAATCCCATTTCCCTGAATTACGTCCCCATGATGTTGCCCCAAACAATATATGCTCCCGTTGGAGGCGCGATCAAACATGTGGTGCTTTCGTCGGTGGACTGCTCGCTGGATACAGACGACGATACCGCTTTCAACGGGGACGAAGACACAAACGGTGACGGAAACCTCGCCAATGATGATACGGACGTGGACGGGATCCCGAACTTCATCGACAACGACGACGATGGCGACCTGATCCTCACCAACGTGGAATATGTCTTTGCCGATCGCAACAACCAGCCCGCGCTCCTTGATACCGATAATGACGGAACGCCCAATTACCTCGACAACGACGATGATGGCGACGGCGTGCTCACCATCAACGAGGATTACGACGGCGACAACAACCCGCTCAATGACGATTACAACAGCAACGGCATTCCCGATTATCTTGATGTGACCGCGCTGCACACCCTGGAAAATGCGTTGCAAAGCACCATTGCCGTTTACCCGAACCCCGCGTCGAACATACTCTACGTGGACAACCGAAGTGGGATCAATGCCTCGCAAATTGAGATCATCGGGATGAGCGGAGGCCTGTTGCAAAAGGTAAAGCCTAACCAGGCGATGCAGCAAATTGAGGTTCAGCATTTGCCGCCAGGGATTTACTTTGTAAAGGTCACGCTGGAAACGCAGACGCTTCATTACAAATTCATCAAACAATAGCAAAGGCCCGGAGTTCCGGGCTTTTTTTATGCTGGGAAACGACTGGTTCCTTGCGCGTTGTTTTTGGCCTGGCGAACAGCCCGAAAATTACCTCAAAGGTTTCTAAAACCTTTGAGGTTGTAAGGTACCACGGCCCCTTTGACGTTGTTGGCGGCAAAACCGCATATTTTGTTAAATGGGGCGAACGGCCGGGCTATCCGCTCCAATCTTTCGGGCCGCCTTACGGCGGCCCAAAAGGATTTGCGCTGCTATCCCTGTCGCGCAATCTGCTTATCTTTGCGCCATGCCCAAAGAATTGTTGTTCCAGGTCACGCCGCAAGTCGCCGCAAACCCCGAAGCCCTTCGCACCGCCGCGGCCAAATGGCTGCAGGCTTCGCCCGAAGAAGTCGCTGCTGTCCGGGTCTTGAAGCGCTCGATCGATGCGCGTCAAAAGGCGATCAAGATCAACGTCAAGGCAAACATCTATTTTCGGGGTGAAGAAGTCCTCGAGGACATTCCCCGATTGCCGGACTATCCAAATGTGGAGAACCGCGCGCCGGTGATTATTGTCGGTGCGGGGCCGGCCGGGCTTTTTGCCGCGCTCAAACTCATCGAGCTCGGGCTCAAACCCATCGTCATCGAACGTGGAAAAGATGTCCGGGGGCGCCGCCGCGACCTCAAGGCCATCAACCAGGAAGGCATCGTCAACGAGGATTCCAACTACTGTTTTGGCGAGGGCGGCGCCGGAACCTACTCCGATGGAAAACTCTACACCCGCTCCAAAAAACGCGGCGACATTGACCGCATCCTCAACCTTTTCGTGGCCTTTGGCGCCGACCCAAACATTACCGTCGAGGCACATCCGCACATCGGGACCAACAAACTTCCCAAGATCATCAGCGACATGCGCGACCAGATAAGAGCAAGCGGCGGCGCGGTCATGTTTGAATCAAGGGTCACCGACATCCTTGTCCAAAGCGGCGAGGTGCGCGGCGCTGAACTTCAGGACGGAAGCAAAATAGAGGCAAAGAAAATTATTTTGGCAACGGGACATTCGGCGCGGGACATTTTCGAACTGCTCGACCGCAAGAAAATCTTAATCGAGGCCAAGCCGTTTGCCCTCGGAGTCCGCGCCGAGCATCCACAACAGCTCATCGACCAGATCCAATACAAGTGCGATTTACGAGGGGAGTACCTGCCGCCTGCGCCGTACTCCATCGTAAAGCAGGTCAACGGCCGCGGCATGTATTCGTTTTGCATGTGTCCCGGCGGCGTGATCGCGCCCTGTGCGACGAGCCCGGGTGAGGTTGTCACCAACGGATGGTCGCCCTCGAAACGGGACCAGGCAACGGCCAATTCGGGCATCGTGGTCGAACTTAGGTTGGAAGATTTCGCGCCATTCGCCAAATTCGGGGCGCTGGCGGGAATGGAATTCCAAAAGAGCATCGAGCAGCGCGCCTGGGAACTTGCGGGACGTACCCAAAAAGCGCCCGCCCAGCGCATGATGGACTTTACGCAGAAGAAATTGTCGGTCGACATCCCGAAAACCTCATACGTTCCGGGCACGACCCCGGTCGAGTTGGGCGATGTTTTTCCCGGTTTTGTCACCCAGGTGATGCGGCAGGGCTTTGTGGAATTCGGCAAGTCGATGCGCGGATACATGACCAACGAAGCCATCCTGCACGCCCCGGAATCCCGAACTTCATCGCCAGTTCGCATTCCGCGCGACCCGGAAACCATGGAACACGTCCAGATCAAGGGGCTTTATCCCTGCGGAGAAGGAGCGGGATTTGCCGGAGGGATCGTTTCGGCGGCGATTGATGGGGAAAAGTGTGCCTTAAGAGCAGCGGAAGCGCTGTTAAAAGAATTATAAATTATAAATTACAAATTACAAATTATAAATTTTCCTTTAAAGAAGCTGCTGAATTTGCAGGATGAATTGTAACGCAAACATCCGGGCGACCGGGAATTTACTGATTACGCACGACTGATGACTGACGACTAACGACTGACCGAAATTACCCGGGCGACCAAAAACTACGCATAACTCAAAACCCAAAACTCACGACCGGCTCCTCGCTTTTATTTCCTAATTTTGGCTTTCTATGGAAGAGAAGGTTATTTTGGTGAATGAGCGCGACGAACCCGTGGGCCTCATGGACAAGCTCGAGGCGCACGAGAAGGCGGCACTGCACAGGGCGTTCTCAGTTTTTGTCCTGAACGACAAAAAGGAGGTGATGCTTCAGCAACGTGCGGCTGGAAAATACCACTCGCCGCTGTTGTGGACCAATACCTGTTGCAGCCATCAACGCGAAGGAGAAAGTAATCTTCAGGCCGGACAGCGAAGGCTCTATGAAGAAATGGGCATCGAAACCCCGCTCACCGAACTGTTCCATTTCATTTACAAGGCTCCCTTTGAAAACGGCCTTACCGAGCACGAGCTCGATCACGTCATGATCGGGTATTTCAACGGTGAGCCGAAAATTAATCCGGACGAGGTCGAATCCTGGAAATGGATGGGCATCGCCGAAATCAGGGCCGACATGGCCGCCAACCCGCAACATTACACCGTTTGGTTCAAGATCATCTTTGATGAATTCTATCATTACCTCGAAGACCATTCCCTGCCCTCAACCACTCTTTGACAAAACAGTTTATTATTTGGCTCATTTATAATTTATAATTTAAAATTTATAATTCCCATGGTGGTTTCCGTTTCCCGAAAAGCCCACTTCAACGCCGCCCACCGCCTGCACAATCCCGCGTGGAGCGACCAGCAGAACCGCGAGGTCTTTGGCGTGTGCAACAATGCAAATTACCACGGGCACAATTATGAGCTGACGGTTTCGGTGACCGGGGAGATCGATCCCGGGACGGGTTATGTCATGGACATGAAACAACTCGCCGACCTCATCGCCGAACATGTGGAGACGCGTTTCGACCACAAGAACCTGAACCTGGACGTGCCGGAGTTTGCCAACCTAAACCCGACTGCCGAGAATATTGCGGTAGTCATCTGGAATATCCTCCGTCCCACGATCAACCCGTCGCTGGCCCTCGAGGTCGAACTCCAGGAAACGCCCCGCAACTCGGTAAAATACAGTGGAAACTGATGGAAAACCAATTGTATCCCTTTGTTTTCGAGCCTATCCTGAAGCATCGCATCTGGGGCGGGGGCAAGCTCGCGACCGTGCTCGGAAAGGAAATCCCGGACAACCGCACCGGCGAAAGTTGGGAACTCTCGGCGGTAAAGGGTGATGTCAGCGTAGTCTCAAACGGCGCGCTCGAAGGAACTCCGCTGGACCAACTTATTGCGCAGTTTCCCGAGGAGCTTTTGGGAAAGGACGTCTATAAAAAATTCGGAAACCAGTTTCCCTTGCTCTTCAAATTCATCGACGCGCGGGAAGATTTGTCCATCCAGGTGCATCCCAACGATAAACTTGCCAAGGAACGCCACAACAGTTTTGGCAAGACCGAAATGTGGTATGTGATGGATGCCGATCCGGGTTCGGAAATCATCGTCGGGTTCAAACCAGGCGCCACACCCGAAAAATACCTGCAGGCCCTCGAGGACAAGACGTTGCCGCAGATGCTCGAGCGAAAGAAGGCCGCTGCCGGCGACGTATTTTTTCTGGAAACCGGAACCGTGCACGCGATCGGGGCGGGGATCCTGCTTGCCGAGATCCAGCAGACTTCCGACATCACCTACCGGATCTACGACTGGGACCGCACCGATGAAAACGGAAAGGGCCGCGAACTCCACGTCGACCAGGCGCTCCAGGCGATGAACTACGATCGGGTGGACGCCGTCCGAAAATATGATAATGCGGAAAATTCGGCAAACAAAATTGTGGACTGCCCATATTTCACGACCAATTTCATTCCGCTTGGCGGAGATTATGCGCCAAAAGTGCCAAAAGGTTCTTTTGCGGTTTACATGTGCGTCGAGGGCAGTTTCGCCATCCGCGCAAGCGAGGTGGATTACATCTTTACCAAGGGCGATACCGTGCTGGTTCCGGCCGTGCTCAACCGTGAAAAGCTTTCCGGCAATGCGACGCTGCTGCAAGTTTATGTTTCCTGATTGCGCTTTAATGCGTATTTTTGCTAAAAATTACAACTATGGCTAATGTAAAGACCCTTAAGAAAGACATCAATTACGTGCTTGGCGATATCATCGAGGCGGTTTACCTCTGGGAAATGTCCACCGCGGGCAAACCCACCGACGCTTCAAATGCCCTCATCGATGAGGCGATTATGACCTTCGACACGCTGATTACCAAGGTAAACGCGAAAAACGTCGAAGACAAGAAAAAGCACTTCAAGGCCATCAATACCGAGCTCGAGGAATCGGCCCGCAAACTGGTTGAAAAAATCAACAACCTGAA
The DNA here is from genome assembly GCA_023390775.1 of Bacteroidota bacterium. GTDB lineage: Bacteria > Bacteroidota > Bacteroidia > Flavobacteriales > Flavobacteriaceae > Flavobacterium. The sequence goes on from JAEWCF010000057.1 coordinate 29,716, forward strand.
GTAATTTTCAGGATACGATGTTTGCAGATTTTGAATTTCAATTTATATTTGCAGCATCAAGCCGCCGGTGTAGCTCAGCTGGCTAGAGCAGCTGATTTGTAATCAGCAGGTCGTGGGTTCGAGTCCCTCTATCGGCTCAAAAGCCCGTCTCGTAAGAGGCGGGCTTTTTTTTGTTTGGGCGTGACGGCGCAACTTCTATTATAAATTATAAAATTTAAATTATAAATTGGACAATGGCTAAAACCGAGGCGCCGTCGCGTCTTCGGCTATATCTTTTGCTTCCCTGCGGTCCGCAAAAGGATTTGCTTCGCCGGTTCGGCCTTCGGTCTCGGGTCGCCTCAACCGCTGACGCTGCGCATTGCCGAACTTATGTTTTGTCTTCTTAACAAGTGTGGCGGCGCCTGCGGCGCCTAATGCCTACCGGCGGGGTCCTTTTGGCTGCGCCCCAAAAGGACAAAAAGGTCGTAGGCGGCGGCAGAACCCTGCTAAAAATCTAAAGACGCCGCGGGATAATCGCCAAACTCGCACGGCTGTCGCCGGTGCTCAGACAGCGCCGGTTTTTAGCCGCGATCGCCTTCGATTTTTGACGCAGGAACCCACAAGCCGCATGAGCGGCCGCGGGTAATCAGATGATTATCTTATTACCGGAGCGATGGAAGCATTTGCACTAATATTGGCAAAGGTGACCTCCATAGTCGGTTTGCGGCGAGGCAAAAGAACTACTACCTCTCACTTTTCCTTACTTCCACAACATATCGATCAAGCAGCTTTCCATATTTGGAGGCCTTAACTTTTGGCGTAAGGGATTGATTGATCGTGTCCAGGTATTTCAGCGAAGCATCGTGGATTTCGGTGAGCGCGAGGTAGGGTGCCACTTCGCTGTCGCGGTGATTGAGCGCAAAATTGATCGCATGCAGGTACTTCTTTTTGAGGATTGCCTGATATTTAGCATCGAGAGCGGGATCGTTGGAATTTTTACCGATTGCGCTTTCAAGTTCGCGTTTGGTCAGGTCGAGCTCCTGGCCCGCGAACCGGCTTTTCACCTTATTGTATTCCTCATAAAGGGCATGGTTCTTTGACCCCGTGATCTTTGCATCGGCAAAAAAGTGCTCCAGCGTGGTCTCGATGTTCATCTTGCCTGGCTCGGCGAAGAAAGGTAGCCTGTCATCGATGCTCGCGGTTGCTCCTCGATCGAGTTCCAGGTAGAACATTTCGGGCGACTCGATATTCAATCCGGTCTTGAACGAAGAATCACCGCTGATCACGATCGTATCCACGGCCACCAGCGACGTATCCTGCATCTTTCGGATAAAGAGCTTTCCATCCTTTAGGCCTTTTACCGTTCCCGAGATTACGAGGTTGCCCGTAGGCTCCACTTCTTTTGCACAAGATACGATCAGTAATAGGGCGATGGCCGCAACAAATCCCTTCATAAAAATTTATTTGCCGCAAAGAAACAAAAATCCCCGGACGTGCCGGGGATCTAATCAGCCTTTAAGCCAGGCATTTTTCAATTTTTCCTTGGAAGGGTCGGTAGCTTTCAGGCCTTCGGTTTCCTGGTATTCCAGTACGACCTTTCCCTTTAGCGTCACTTCTTTTCCATCGCGGTCCACGACAAAAACGGTTTCGGCTCCTTCCTTCCACTCCTGCGCGCCCATGACCAGGTCGTAAACGTTGTCCAGGGTATACGCCTTCCCGTTAACCGATTTGATTACATCTCCGCCGCGGACACCGACGTTTTTCAAAAAGGAGTTAAGTTCCATTCCCGTCGGGATCATGATTTCCTTTGTGCCGGGCTTGATCGTGATAAAAGGGGTCTGTCCGGCCACGAACGGATTTACGGGGATTTTGATCTTGGTTTTGGTCACGCCCATCTTTTCAAAAAAGCGGTCGTAGGGGATAGGGTTTGGCCCGGCGACATACGTGTTGAGAAATTCGCCCACTTCCGGATAGGTTTGGAGCACGATTCGCTCGAAAAGTTCCTCATCGTCAAAGGGTTTGTTGGGGCCGTAAAGATGAGTGAGGTCCTGCATCAGGTCCAGAACGCCTTTTTCGCCGCCGCTCTTTTCACGGATCAAAATGTCGAGGCACATCCCGATCAGCGCCCCCTTCTCATAGACATTCAGGTATTGGGATTTGTAGGGCTCGGTAAGCACATTGGCGCTCATTTCGGTGAAGGGCATCTTGTCGTTCATCGAATTTGCATTGGCTATCTTGCCGCTCATCCGTTTGTAGAATTCATCTTCGGTGATCAGTCCCTGATTGACCTGGAAAAGGTTGGCGAAGTATTCCGTTACGCCCTCATACATCCAAAGGTGTTTGGACATTTTGGGTTTGTTGAAATCAAAATAGTGGATTTCCTTAGAATGGACGCCGAGCGGAGTCACAATATGGAAAAATTCGTGAGAGACGACGTCGATCAGGCTGCTGGCAAGCGCCTCGCGGGGCATCATCTCCGGAAACAGTACCGTCGTGGAGGTGTTGTGCTCCAATGCACCGAAGCCTTTGGCATCGTCCTTCTGCATGTTGGACAGGTAGAGCAGAACCGTGTATTTCCGATTGTTGTTGATGGGTCCGAGGAATTTCTTTTGGGCCCGCATCATCTTTTCCAGATCGGGAGTGATGTCGGCGGCCTTCACTTTTCCGGTTGGCGAATAGACGCTGATCAGGAT
>JAEWCF010000065.1 GCA_023390775.1 Bacteroidota bacterium
CGCCTAACTTTTTTTGGCAATATGTACATGCAGAAAAAACAATCCGCGACCGCAATCCGGTACTTTACCGAATCGCTTGAAGTTGCGCAACGACATGGCTATGTGTATGCGGTGCAGACCTGTTACGCCAAGCTCGCCGAATGTCATGAAAGGCTGGGGGATTTTGCCCAGGCGCTCATGCATTATAAGCGGCACGTCAAGTACAAGGACAGCATCACCAATCGGGAGACCAACATCAAGGTGGCCGAGATGGAGGTCAAATTCGAGACGCACGAAAAGGAAAGGCGGCTATTGGAAAAACAGGCCGAACTCGACCAGCGAAACCTGTTGCTGCTCATCCTGGCGCTCGCGACCCTGTTCATCGCGGTGACGGGATACCTGATCTACAGGCAACAAAAATTGAGGAACAGGCAAATGGCCCAACAGCATGAGCTCAAGAGCGCCATCGCCCAGATCGAAACGCAGAACAAACTGCAGGAGCAACGGCTCGCCATTTCCCGCGACCTGCATGACAACATAGGGGCGCAGCTCACGTTCATCATTTCATCGGTAGACAATACGCGGTATGCATTTGATACCGACAACACCAAACTGGGCAGCAAACTGGAGAGCATCGGGCAATTTGCCAGGGAAACCATCATCGAACTTCGCGATACCATCTGGGCGATGAACCATGCCGAGATCACCATGGAGGAACTAGGCGGGCGCATTTCCAATTTCATCGAAAAGGCCAGTGAAAGCGGAAGCACGGCATCGTTTGATTTCAGCCTGGACGATGCGCTTCGGGAGGTGACGCTGACCTCGAGCGAGGGGATGCACCTCTACCGCACGATGCAGGAAGCGGTGAACAACGCGGTCAAGTATGCGTCGGCGCAGCATATCGATATCAGAATTATGCAAAAGGAAGGCAATATCGCAATCGATATCAGGGATGACGGCCGAGGTTTTGACATTGCTACGGCGCGGATGGGCAACGGACTGGCAAACATGTCCCGGAGGATGGAGGCGATAGGGGCAAAAATTACAACCGAATCCAACGCGGGCGAGGGAACCCGCATCACGATAGAATGGCCAATACCAAAAAATCCAAACCATGACCAGACTAGCCATAGTTGACGACAATGTTTTCCTGCAGAAAGCGGTCGCCGAGAAACTCTCCTTCTTTGACGACATTTCCATCCGGCATACCGCATCGCACGGCAAGGACCTTCTGGCCAAACTCGAGCAGAATCCCGCCGTTGACCTGATCCTTATGGATATTGAGATGCCGGTTTGCAACGGGATCGAGGCCACGGCGCTCGTCAAGCAGCGTTATCCGCAGATCAGGATCATCATGCTGACGGTTTTTGACGACGACGAGAACATTTTTTCGGCAATCCGCGCGGGCGCCGACGGGTACCTCCTCAAGGACGTCAATCCCAAGGACCTTCACCAAGGCATTTTGGAAACCATGGAGGGCGGCGCGACGATGACACCGTCGATTGCGCTCAAGACGCTCAGGCTGCTTAGAAACGCGCCCGCCAACAACCCCGAGCCAAAAGAAGATTTTTGCCTTTCGGCACGCGAGATCGAGGTGCTGGAGCAGTTGAGCAAGGGGCTCAAATACGACACGATCGCCGAAAATCTCTTTCTTTCGGGCGGGACGGTCCGCAAGCATATCGAGAATATTTATGCTAAATTGCAGGTCCATAACAAGATCGAGGCGATCCAGAAAGCCAGGACCAACAACCTAATATGAAAATTGACCGGAAGACCGAGATCGTGAACTGCGCCGCAAGGCTCTTCCGGGAAAAAGGCTACAGCGCCGTCACGATGCGCGACATTGCCAAAGCGCTTGACATCAAGGCGGCGAGCCTCTACAACCACATTTCATCCAAACAGGAAATCCTTTCGCTGATGATCCTTTCGATCGCGCGCGAATACACCACGACGATCCGGGAAATCGCGGCTTCGGATGCCACTTCGGTACAAAAGATCGAAAGCGTGATCTACCTTCACATCGATATCACCGCCGCCAATGCCGATGCGCTTGCCTCCCTCAACAACGATTGGATGCATCTTCCGGGCGAACATCTCGCCAGTTTTTTGCAGATGCGCGAGGAATACGAAGACATTTTCAGGCAGATGGTTCGCGGGGGAATGGCCTCGGGCGAACTGGCGCCGCGCAATCCGGAGGTGGTTATTTTTTCGCTCCTCTCCACGTTGCGAACACTTTACATGTGGTATGGCCGCAAGCCCGATTTCACGCCCGAAATCCTTCGTGAAGACCTTCGGGAGGTATTGGTAAGGGGAATTCTGTAGGAGCCCGAATCACTTTGTTAAATTGATATTTTGCTGATTGCCAACATCTTAAAATTTTCCATCGGCTCCTACTATATTGGTGGAATTTACTAAATTTGCATATAGACTAACAACTGTTAGTCAAGTTTAAGATGGCAAAATTTCATTCGGTTAAAGTATCCGACATATATAAGGAGACCAGGGATTGTTCGGTGGTATCGCTCGACATTCCGCAGGACCTGCGCGAAAGTTTCAAATACAATCAGGGGCAACACCTGACCTTCCGGGCGATGATTGACGGCGAGGACGTCCGCAGGACTTATTCGCTTTGTTCGAGCCCGGTTGAGGAAAAATGGCAAGTGGCCGTCAAGCGCATCAATGGCGGGCGGTTTTCCTCGTATGTAAACGATACGCTCAAAAAAGGCGATACCGTCGAGGTGATGCCTCCCGGTGGTGTTTTCTACGCACGGATCGAGCCGGAAAAGGAGAAGAACTACATCGCCTTCGCGGCCGGGAGCGGCATCACGCCCGTGCTCTCGATCATGAAAACGCACCTTGCGCTCGAGCCTAAAAGTACCTTCAAGCTGTTCTATTTAAACCGGAGCGTCAAGTCGATCATCTTCAAGGAGGAAATCGAACAATTGAAAAACAGATACCTTGACAGGCTGGAGATTTTCCACTTCCTGACCAAGGAGAACCGCAGCATTCCCCTGCTCAACGGCCGTTTTACGCACGAGAAGATGGAAATGCTGTTGCGGCATGTCATCGACATCGGAACGGTAAGCGAATGTTTCATCTGCGGTCCCGAGGAAATGATCTTCCTCATCCGGGATGAGCTGACCGCTGCCGGCCTGCCCAAGGAAAAGATCCACTTCGAGTTGTTTTCATCGGGTAATACCGAGGAAGACCGCGCGCGAGCCAACCGCGTGATCGAGAACAAGGCGACGGGAACCGAGGTTACCATCATCGACGGCGGCAAGGAGTTCCATTTTACGATGGACGATGATTACGACAACATTTTGGACGGAGCGCTGGCTGCCGGCGCTGACCTGCCGTTTGCCTGCAAGGGCGGGGTTTGCAGCACTTGCCGATGCAAGGTAGTCGAGGGAAGCGTTGAGATGAAGATCAATTATGCGCTCGACGAAAGCGATATCGCCAAGAATTATATTTTGAGTTGCCAGGCGGTACCGACTTCGGCCAAAGTCGTGGTCGACTTTGGAAATTAATAATTAATAATGAATAATTAATAATTGGGTGATGTGATGTGGATCGGCTAATGACAAATAACCCAAAACTCATAACCCAAAACCCATAACTCACAACCATGGACACAGCACAACTGGAAGCGAGATTCAATGCGAAGATCGCCAATGACGAAAAGATCGAGCCCAAGGACTGGATGCCCGAGAAATACCGCCAGACGCACATCCGGCAGATCTCGCAGCACGCGCATTCGGAAATCGTGGGCATGTTGCCCGAAGGGAACTGGATCACAAGGGCGCCATCGCTTCGGCGGAAGGTCGCGCTTCTGGCCAAGGTTCAGGACGAGGCCGGCCACGGATTGTATTTGTACAGCGCCTGCGAGACGCTCGGCGTTTCGCGGGATGAACTGTATGAGCAACTGCATTCGGGTGCGGCCAAATATTCGAGCATCTTCAATTATCCCACCGTCACTTGGGCCGACATGGGCGCCATCGGGTGGCTCGTGGACGGCGCGGCGATCATCAACCAGGTCCCGCTCACCAATACTTCGTATGGGCCTTACGCGCGTGCGATGGTTCGCGTCTGCAAGGAAGAAAGTTTCCATCAGCGCCAGGGATTTGAGATCATGATGACCCTCGCGCAGGGAACGCCCGAACAGAAGGAAATGGCGCAGGATGCGCTGAACCGCTGGTGGTGGCCCTCAGTCATGATGTTTGGCCCCACCGACGCCGAATCCATCCACACCGAGCAATCGATGAAGTGGAAACTCAAGCGCAAGACCAACGACGAGCTTCGGCAGATGTTCATCGACCAGACCGTGCCTCAGGCTGAACTCATCGGCCTGACCATTCCCGATCCCGATTTGAAGTGGAATGAAGAGCGTAAGAGCTATGATTTCGGGCCCATCAACTGGGACGAATTCTGGCAGGTGGTCAAAGGCTATGGCCCGTGCAACAAGCAACGCCTGGACGCCCGCAAAAACGCCTGGGAAAAGGGCAAATGGGTGAGGGATGCGGCGATGGCACATGCTGAAAAAGTGACGAATGACGAATGACGAATGACGAACGGTGTTCTAAGGAGCTAACAGGAAAAAAGTAACAAAAGCATTTATTAACGCTATATGATCAAAATCGGAAGAGCCTGTTAAACGGCTCATTCGACATTCGACATTTGACATTCGACAGATTATGAAAAACTGGCCCCTCTACGAAGTCTTCATCCGCAGCAAGAACGGTCTTGAGCACCGCCACGCGGGAAGCCTGCACGCAAGCGACGCGACCATGGCGCTTGAAAATGCCCGCGATGTCTATACCCGCCGCATGGAAGGCGTGAGCATCTGGGTCGTGCCCTCTAGCGCGATCACCGCTTCAAACCCTGAAACCAACGGCGAATTCTTTGAACCCGCTAAGGACAAGGCCTACCGTCACCCGACTTTTTATGAGTTGCCGGAGGAGCTGAAACACATGTAGACGGTTATGAGTTTTGAGTTATGGGTAATGAGTACCCTTTCTCAAAACCCAGAACCCAAAACCCAAAACTATGAACAACTTGGTTCAATACATCTACACCCTCGCCGACAACGCCCTCATCCTGGGCCAGCGGCTGGGTGAACTCTGCGGTCACGGGCCCAGCCTGGAAACCGACATCGCGCTGACAAACATCTCGCTCGATCTTTTCGGGCAGGTGCGGAGTTACTATCAATATGCGGCGGCAGTTTTGGCCGACGGTTCCACCGAGGACACCCACGCGTTTTTGAGGCAGGAACGCCAGTACCGCAACGCGCTTTTGGCCGAACAGCCGAATACCGATTTCGCTTATACCATCGGCAGGCAATTCCTGTATGATTTGTTCCACGTGCGGCTGCTAACCGAACTTTCCCGCTCAAAAGATGACACCCTGGCGGCCATTGCGAACAAGAGTTTGAAGGAAGTTCTTTATCATAAAAGATTCAGTTCCGACTGGGTAAAAAGGCTTGGCGACGGTACCGACGAGAGCCGCGCACGGATGCAGGCCGCAATCGATGATCTGTGGATGTACACCAATGAACTGTTCGAGATGACCGATGCCGAACGCGAGATGGCCGACGCCGGAATCGGGGTCGATGTGTCGAAATTGAAGGACGATTACTATGCCGAGGTTTCGCAGATGTTGCGCGAAGCGACGCTTGAGGTGCCGCAAACGCAGTTTTTCCACAAGGGCGGAAAGAACGGCGTACACAGCGAGAACCTGGGCTATATTCTGGCCGATATGCAATACATGCAACGTACATTTCCCAACATGACCTGGTAATGACCGACACCACCGTCCATATCGACCCGAAACTCGCCGCGATACTGGAATCGGTCTCCGATCCCGAGATCCCGGTGCTTTCGATCATGGATATGGGTGTCGTCCGCAGGGCGATATTCGAAGGCGATAAAGCCGAGATCGAGATCACACCCACCTACAGCGGTTGCCCGGCGATGGACGTGATCGGCGACGATATCAAATCGGCACTGAAAAAGGAGGGTATCGAGGCGACGGTCAAACTGGTGCTGGCGCCTGCCTGGACCACCGATTGGATCACGCCCCGCGGACGGCAAGCCCTCGAAAAATACGGTATCGCCGCACCGCTCGAGGCCGATTCCGATAAGGATGCACTCCTCGGCAACAAAAAAGTCGTGAAATGCCCGCAGTGCGGATCGTTCAACACCAAGATGGTGAGCCAATTCGGGTCAACGGCGTGCAAGGCATTTTTCCAGTGCGAGGATTGTTTGGAGCCGTTTGATTATTTCAAATGTTTAAAGTAGGGGTCAGCTGTCAGCTATCAGCTGTCAGTTGATGCCAGGAAAATTTGAAGTTCAGAAATCCAAACATGATAGAGAGAAAAAGAAGTTAATGTTACGATAATCAAGCTGAAGGCTGAAGGCTGACAGCTGAAAGCTCTGAAGAAATATAATATGAGTTCGATACTAACCAGTATACAAGACAACATCGCGACCATAACATTGAACCGTCCCGATGTGTTCAACAGTTTCAACCGCGAGATGGCCTTGGCGATGCAGGAAGCCCTCGACGACTGCGCCAAGGACGACGGCGTGCGCGCGATCGTGATCACAGGTTCGGGGAAGGCGTTTTGTGCCGGGCAGGACCTGAAGGAAGTCACCTCGCCCGACATCAACCCCGGTTTCCGAAAGATACTCGAGGAACACTACAACCCCATCATTGAGCGCATCCGCACGATCGACAAGCCGGTTTTGGCCGCGGTGAACGGCGTGGCTGCGGGTGCGGGCGCAAACATCGCTTTGGCATGCGACATCGTCGTGGCTTCGGAAAGCGCGTCGTTCATCCAGGCGTTCAGCAAGATCGGTTTGGTGCCCGACAGCGCCGGAACTTTCTTTTTGCCGAGGCTCATCGGTTTGCAGAAGGCATCGGCACTCATGATGCTCGGCGACAAGGTGTCGGCACAGGAAGCCTACAACATGGGGATGATCTACAAGTTCTACCC
>JAEWCF010000015.1 GCA_023390775.1 Bacteroidota bacterium
CCACAAAACCTTGATAGAGCGGGAGGACAATGGTATCGTAATGGCGCCTGTAATCCTCGCTTCCGGCCAGGTCCAGCGACTCGAAAATGTCGTGAAATCGCCGCGACTGGGTTTCATTGGCGCAAAACAGGTAATTCCGGTAACCGCGCGCATGGTTGTCACCAAGGTTGTTGAGCAACAGGTCGAACTGCTTGTTGAACGATGGTTGCGGAGCCGTCTTGAAAGCGACCTCGGTGGACTCGGGAAAAGCGGTTTCAGTTCCGACCTCCACCACCGGGAATGGGGCGACCTGCCTCATGAATTCCTTTTGGTCGAGGAAAAGCTCGGCCGGCTCGACGTGGTTGATCGTGGCCTCGAGTTTGGCAAATGATTCGGAAGCGCGCTGGAAAAGCTTGTCGATCTGCGTGCTCACCATCGGCAGGTTGCTGATGCAAAGAACCGTCTCGGGCGAAATGTATTCCAGGAAACTCTCCCTTTTGTCGCGAAAGAATTTGTTCTCGACATTTGGGATGATCGTAATTTTCTTTTGTCGCTCAACCGACAACTGGGTCTCGACATCGAAGGTGCGAATGCTTTCGACCTCGTTGCCGAAAAATTCTATGCGGTATGGATTGTCATTTGAAAATGAAAAAACGTCGATGATGCCGCCGCGAACCGAAAACTCGCCGGGTTCGGTGATAAAATCCACTCGCCGGAACTCGTATTCAAAAAGCACCTCGTTGATAAATTCGATGGAAATCTGGTCTCCGACCGAGACCTTGAGGGTGTTTTTATCCAAGTCTTTGCGCGTGATCACCTTTTCAAAGATCGCATCGGGATAAGCGACCACCAACGACGGCTTCTTGCGCGAGTTCAGCCTGTTGAGGACTTCGGCCCGAAGCAATACGTTGGCATTGTCGGTTTCCTCGATTTCATAAGGGCGTCGGTACGAGCCCGGATAGAAGAGCACATCCTGTTCGCCGATAAGGTGCTCAAGGTCGTTGAGATAGTAGGCCGCTTCTTCTTTGTCGTGAAGCACCAGCAGCATCGGTTTTCCCGATTGTTAGAAAATTGATTTGACCGTAAACGACAATGACGACCCCGTAAGTCCCGTCATGCGAAGTTTTGCGCCGCGATTTGCAATTTTGGCCGCAATCGACTCTACCCGTGGGTCCCGGTCGAACTTGGAAATGACATCGGCCTTACTCAAACTTCATCGGTTTTGCCGGGGTTGGAATGGCGCGCGCCGTGTCCCGCATCTTGATCAGGTCCGACTCACCCTGCTCGCGGGGAATTTGGTTCCGACGGGCGATTTCGGCAAGCTGCGCCTGGAACGAGGCGAGTTCCTGGTTGATTTCAGATACCAGCGCCGTCACTTTTTCGCGCGGTATCCGGTTGAGGTTGATGTACAGGTCAAGCTCATGAATCTTGGTCCGCAATACCGAAATACGGCTGATGACCTCTGGGCGGTTGTAGGGCGGCGGGATATCCTGCAATTCGGCGGCACGTGTCGAGAGCAGTTTGCTCTTTTCGCGGAAAGCAGTAATCGTGCTTTGCGGCTTTTGTTCCAGTTCCCGCAAAAAAACCCGCCAAGGCCCCCATGTCGCCTGCAGGTTTTGCGATTGCGGATTCATCGGCGAGGTGTTGAATTGCCACGCCTTGCTGATGGCTGCAAAGACCTCCTGGCTCTTTTGTTGTTCGCGTTCGTATGCCAGTTTGCGCTCCGCGGAATCGTCGGAACATGAACCCATCACAAAAGCAAAAAACAATACGAACAGGCGCGTCATCACGGGTGGTTTCCCGCAAAGGTACAAAGTTGGGGGCGTTGGCGCGAGGGGCCGTTGCGAATTATTTGTTAAGAATAAATGCCAAAACGCACCGGGGCAAAATTCACGAAAACGTTATATTTGCCTATGCCAAAAATCCTCATAATCGGTGCCTGCGGACAGATCGGGACCGAACTCACGCACAAACTCAGGGAAATTTACGGGACCGGGAATGTCATTGCTTCCGACATCCGGAAACTCAATACCGATGTGGTCTCGTCCGGGCCGTTTGAAGTGGTGAACGCCCTTGATTACAACCAGGTCGAACACCTGATCGAACACCATGGGATCGACGAGGTCTACCTGATGGCCGCGCTTCTTTCGGCCACCGCCGAGAAAAATCCGGCTTTTGCCTGGGACCTTAATATGAATTCGCTATTCCATGTCTTGAACATCGCCAAGGCAGGTAAGGTGAAAAAGGTATTCTGGCCTTCCAGCATTGCGGTTTTCGGGCCGACGACCCCCAAGGAGATGACCCCTCAGTTTACAATTGCCGAACCTTCAACGGTTTACGGGATCAGCAAGCAGGCGGGCGAACGTTGGTGTGAATATTACAACAGGGTTTTTGGGGTCGATGTCAGGAGCATACGCTATCCCGGCCTGATCAGCTGGACGTCGCCGCCGGGCGGGGGCACCACCGATTACGCCGTGGACATTTTCCACAAGGCGCTGTCCGACGGCAAATACGAGTGTTTCCTGCGCGAGGACACGAGGATGCCCATGATGTACATGGAAGATGCCATCAGGGCCACCATCTCGATCATGCAGGCACCCGCCGAAAATATTAAGATCCGTTCGTCATACAATCTCGCCGCGATGAGTTTCACGCCCGTTGAGATCGCTACCGAAATTAAAAAGCATCTGCCGGACTTTGAAATTTCCTATAAATCGGACTTCAGGCAACAAATCGCCGATAGCTGGCCTGCGAGCATCGACGATTCGGCAGCGCGGAAGGATTGGGGTTGGAAACATGAATACGGCCTCGCCGAGATGGCGCAGACCATGATTGAAAATTTAAAAGCATAAAAAAACGCCGGTTATTCCGGCGTTGTCTTTTAATTGGGGTCCTGCACGATAGGGGAGCGAAGGGATTCCAGTACCGCGCCGACATCGGCGATCAAATCCTGGTCGGTTACGCCATTTAGCGCGGCCGCTTCCACGACATATCCTACAAACCTGTCATACGCCGCATTGTTGACCTTGACTCCCATTCGGCTGTTGATCGCGGGGTCATGGGCCGAAACCATGTCGAGCCCCGTGTAGGTATTGGTTTCACCGCCTCCGGTGTTGGCTGAAAAGAAATCCGTCAGGTTTTTGCTGAGAACCGCAACATTTGTAGCATCTCCACCTGACACTTCTCCGACCAAAGGGGCAAAATGGGCTGAAAAATTTCCGGGTTCATTCGCCACGATGTCCGCAACGATCAGGGTGATGGTCGAGTCGACAACCGACCGATAACTCAACCGGCCTTTTTCGATCATGACGCCGGGATTGTTGGGATCTTCCACCAGGGTTGTCCCCCCGAGCCGGGTGTAAAGCGACGGTTCGGCATTTGAAATTTCGTTGTCTTCGTCACTGCACGAAAAAAAGGTCACGCCTGCAATGCACAGCGCGCCAAACATAATTTTAGAGATTTTGGTCATGGTGATGGTATTTAGTTATTGAAAATTCGTTTTATGCCTTTGGTGAAATGATAGGCAAAACCGTCCTGCGGCATGGCTGGGCAAACTTTTTTCCGGGCAATTTCATCCGATACGGTAAATCGTTTCGCGGGATAGTTGCCCTTGCTGATTAGTGTTTCGTACACCTGGCGGCTGTCTGCCAGCCGATTATCGTGGAAATAAATCAGGACGCCGGTTTTGGGGTCCAGCCTTTCGGATTTTACGCCAGGAATGGATTTCAAGTCACGCTTGATCTGTCTAACCGTCTGGGCATCGAGTGGGGCCGCGGTAAAATCTATGCGGCTAATCTGCAGGGTCGCATTGTCGTACCGGACGGGCTTTGCAGTCGCAATGTGCGCCACAAGTACCGCCAATAATACCAACACAATTAGGCCCGAAGCCTTAACGATCGGGAGAATGATTTTCTTTGCGGACATATTTTTCGGGATTGGTTTCCTGCACTTACGAAAGTTTTGCGGCAACGGTTTTGTCCCGACATAAAAAAACCCGCAGATAGCGGGTTATTTCCTTTTGAGTTGCTCAAGGGCGGCATCCTCGAGCGGTGTGATGATCCTGACCACCTCCGAAGCATTATCGTTGGGGACCGTCATAGAAAGCACGTAATGCTGGATCAGCCATTTTCCGCCAACTTTTTTCATCACTCCGGATCCGCGGCAAAGTTTCATCCACGTATCCAGCAGTTCGTCAAACCAGGCGATATCGTCCTTGACATAAATGTTGCGCTGGACCGGTTTGAAATCCCAGGCAGCTCCCTTGTCAAAATACGGTTTGGCAAATGCCTTGAATTGCGCGATGTTCCAGTTTTCCAGCGGATCGGTGCCGATGAAGATCGCATCCGGTGTCATCATTGAGAAGTAGGCATCAAATTGCCCCTTGGCCGCCGCCTGGTGCCAAAGGTCAAGTTGTGCGCCGATTGCTTGTTTAGCATCTTGTGCCGAAGCCGAATATATTATCAGGAATGCAAAGATCGCCGTAAATTTTTTTATTGCCATGGAATTGATTTGGTTCGTGTGCTGAAATAGTTTGCCGGACCTGTGGCGCCGCCTTTATCATTGCCGGACATCAGCCGGTAAAACGGGGCATTTCCCCAGGAAGCGGGTGCGTCGCCGATGTTCATGTCCTCGCCGGTGTCGTTCGATACGTGCGGCGCGATAAGCGCCTGCCAGCTTAAAATGCGTTGTTTGCTCCGTGCGGCATCAAACAGGTCCCGATTCCCGTCTGCCAACTCCGAAATATAATTTTTGTATTTCTGCCGAAATTCCGGCACCGCCAAAATCTTTGCGACAAGCGGGCGGGACTGCGGCCCCCAATTCAACGGGTCCTGCGTTCCCGAATTCGGGACGATCATTGACGTTCCAAGCGCATTGTCATAATCATACGGAATGAAATATGCCTTTTGATCCGGCGCGATGTAAAAATAGAAGTTGTTGGTATTGACCCAATAATCGTCCCACATGCCGAGCATTACGTTGGTGGCGTAAGTCTTCAAAAATAGGTCGACATCCATCCGGTCCGAGATCCAGGTCTTGAATTCGTTTCCCGTCTTCGAGTTGAGGTCCGTAATAAATTGCGTAAGCGAGGCCTTTGCCGAGGCAAGTTCGTCCTTTCTGGTCTTGAGGTCGTAGGCGAAATATTGCGATTTTGCCGGGTTCATTTTCACGTCTTCCACGCCCATGCTGCTTGTGGACACAAAGTCGGGCTGGAAATTCCCGATGTGGCTTCCTTTCCACATGAACCCAACGGCGTTGCACCAATGGGCCGATCGCGCGGCGATATAGTCCTCGTCAACGCTTTCGATCATCGAGTAGACCCCGTAATACGCCGGTTGCGCCCCGCCTTCGACCCTGATGGTCAACCGGCAATAGGAAGCGCGGGGTGCGGTCCAAACTCCGAATCTCCTGAAAAGATCGTAACTGTAGATCTCGCGGACATAATTTGCATCGTCCTTAAACCATTTTAAATTGAGTTTTGAAAGCCCTTTAAACCTTTGGTCGGGGCGGTTCTTGTCGAAATCCAGTCCGAAATGGCAATGGTGCCAATCGGGGTTGGCGGCATTATGCGGCTGGCCTGCAATTCCCTCGGGCCTTCGGCGGCTGGTATTTCCGCGTAATTTTAACCCGATGCTGTCCAGGAAAACGGTTTCGCCACCGGTCTTGAAGGTGAAACGGGCCACCACTTTTTTCTCGTTTTTTGGATTTTGGTCGTAATTGGAAAGCAGCGCGTTCCATTGGGAGAGCGGTACGGTCAATTCGATTTCGGGAACTTTGGCAAGGTCAAAAACAGGATGGGGCACGCCGTTCCCCGCAGGCTGTGCCGGGGCGTCTGGGCTGCAACTCATCAGCGAGATGAAAACGGCGAGGAATAGTATTCTCATAAAAAGGAATAGCGGTAAATGTACACATTTTGGAGTCAAGGCATAAAAAAAGCATGCTGTGCATGCTTTGGATCAGTTGAGCTGGGCTTCCGGCGTGAGTGCCCGTGTCTTGCTCCTGACGTACGATATCAGCCCTACGAAATGCTGTTTTTCAAAGGCCTTGACCGAAATCGTCAGGTCCTTGCCATCGCGTGTCTTGATGCACAGGTTGTAGGAACTGTCGAAAGTAAAGAATTTTATTCCCGGAATAAACGACAGGTAATTTCGCTTTTTGCGCGAAAGGTACATCTTGCTTACTTTATCAACCGGAACCTGGTAATTCCTGTTGCCGTATTCAATGTTGATTACTTCATTGCGGACTTTGCAATACGGATTTCCTGAAAGTGTAGTCGTTACTGTCATCGGTACATTTTGATTGGATTCTTCTTCATTTAGTATCTTACAAAAGAAGTCAATCCGTGTTACCCGAACGTTCTATAATTTTACCCTTTTGTTATATTATTTATATGCGAATGATATAAGCGATTAATCGAATTTTGTAAGCTGCCGATGGAATTTTTTAAGATTTTACATCGATAAAAGCGTGTAGCTCAACCGATTATTTGCTCTTGAACCAGTCTTTTACCTTTTTCATCCATTTCGGTTCGTCCAATTCGTTGTTCAGGAGGAATGCGTAGGGATGAAGGGCCGGAATATGGTCGCAGACTATTTTCGCAATGGCAAACATCGGGATGAAAAGGATCATTCCCGCCACTCCCCAAAGCAATTCGCCGATGACTATCGCCACAATGGTCCAGATCGGGCTGATGCCGAGGCTTTCCCCTTCCACAAGCGGTTCGATGATGTTATTGTCGATGATCTGAGCGACGACCAAAATTGAAATGATGGGAATCAACATGTCCTGCGATCCGCCCAGGACCGCCATCGCCACGACGATCAATCCTCCGAGGATCGACCCCACATAAGGCACCAGGGTCGGAATTACCGCCACAAGTGCGATCAGCACGCCATTTTCAAGGCCGACGATGCTGAATCCGATACCATAGCAAAGGGCAAGGAAACCCATCGATATCAGCCTCCCAATCAAATACTGCCCGGCCACCTTGGAGATTTCGTCGAGCTCCTGTGCGGTCTCGCGCCGGTTTTGCGTATCGACCAGCTTGAGGAAAAATTCCCTGTATTTTTCGCGTTTCCAGATCAGGAAGAAGAAATACAGCAAGGTCAGCACGAAGCCCGTGACGAATCCCATCAGCCCCGAAAAAAAAGCGCCAACCATACGCCCCGCGCTGCCCGACGCCTTGTCGGCTCCTTTCTGGAGATAGGAAACCTGCTCGCTGGGCGAAAACCCGTATTGGCTTTCAATCCACGATTGCAACTGCGAAATCATGCGTTCCGCGGTCGCCTGCATCTTGGGCCAATCTTCCGCCATCCCGGTCAATTGCGCGGCCACGATCGCAACCAGGCCACCGGTAAAAAGCACGATGATCACCACTCCTGAAAGGGATGCCCACAAGCGGCTCATGCCCCACGCCTCCAGCTTGTTGCACACGGGTAACATCAGCATCACCAACAATATCGCATAGAATAGCGGCTCCAGGAAGGGTTTGCGGTGGTAGAGCAGATAGCCCAAAAGGACGAGCATCAGCATGGCGGCGTTGACGTTCTGGATCGGGACGTTTCTCATCACATTTCCTGTTCTTTACCGGCCTCGTAGAAATTTACCCAAAAAAATTCCGCGGGGTTCAGTCCGAGTTCCACGATGGCGGCCTGGATCAGCCCTTTCTTTTCCTCGGTCAGGGAATTGCCGGAAGTTTGTAAAAAATCAAGGAAGTCCTCGGCATTGTCAAACCGGAAACTGAGTTTGGTGTTAAGCGAATAGGGCGTGAACTTGAAATCAATGGGATTGCCGGTCTCATCCTCGAGTTTTTCTTTGTATCCGGCCCTCGCAAGGGCATCAAAAATGGGCTTGAACGATTCTTTCATGACGGAAATTTTACCCTAAATTAGTTAAAATTGGCAATCTCCTGTTCATTTTGGGAATTGCTTGTGACCCAAAAAAAAGCCCGCAAACTGCGGGCTTGTGTATCTACCATATCCTGACGCGCTTTTCGGGCGCCAGGTATAGCGAGTCTCCCGGCTTGACCTTGAAGGCAGTATAAAATTCGGGAAGGTTTCGCACGATGCCATTGACCCGGAACCTTGCCGGCGAGTGTGGATCGGATGCAACTTGGTTCCGAAGGGCCTCTTCGCGGTCTTTCTGCATCCACACCTGTGCCCAGCCGATGAACACGCGTTGTTCGCCGGTAAAGCCCTCAAGCACCGGAGCCTGCTTTCCTTTCAGGCTCATTTTGTAGGCCTTGAGGGCAATGCTCAAACCTCCCAGGTCGCCGATATTTTCACCCAGGGTGAATGCGCCGTTGACTTTTAAATCGGGAAAAACCGCAAATTCGCTGTACTGGGAAACAAGCGCGCCCGTCCTTTCCTTGAAAGCCTGCAGGTCCTTTTCGGTCCACCAGTTGCGCATCACCCCGTCACCGTCAAACGTGCTTCCCTGATCGTCGAAACCGTGGCCGATCTCGTGTCCGATAACCGCGCCAATACCACCGTAGTTCACGGCATCATCGGCATTCATGTCAAAGAAGGGTGGCTGAAGGATCGCCGCCGGAAAAACGATCTCGTTGAGCGTGGGGTTATAGTAGGCATTGACCGTTTGCGGCGTCATTCCCCACTCGTCACGATCCATGGGTTTTCCAAGTTTGTCAATTTGCCGGTTGTATTCAAACTGCCTCGCCCGGTCCAGGTTTCCGTAGAGGTCGCCTTCGCGGATCTCAAGCTTGGAATAATCGCGCCATTTGTCCGGATACCCGATTTTAGGAGTGAATTTGCTCAGTTTCTTGAGCGCTTCCTTTTTCGTGTCGGGCGTCATCCAATCCAGTTCCTTGATGCTCTTCTCATAGGCCTTTAGTAAATTCTGGACGAGTTCCTCCATGCGCTTCTTGGCTTCGGGCTTGAAGTGCTTTTTGACATAGACCTCGCCAATGACTTCGCCAAGCGAGGCATTGACCGCGCCCACCGCACGTTTCCACATGGGTTGCTGCTCGGGTGTCCCGTTTAGCGTCTTGCCGTAGAATTCAAAGTCCTGCGCGTCCAATTGCTGCGTAAGTGAGGTTGCCGCACTGTTCAGGACACTCCACTTAAGATAATCTTTCCATGTATCTACCGAAGTCGCTTTGAAAAGCCCGTTGATCTGTTTGGTATAGTCCACCTGCGTAACCACGATGCTGTCTTGGTTGCGGATGTTTGCATTTTCGAGCATGGCCTTCCAATTGAAATCCGGAGCCAGTTTTGGAAGGTCTGCAATTGCGTGTTTGTTGTAAAGCGCAACCATGTTCCGCGTGTCTTCCTTTTTCATGTGGCGTTTGGCAATCTCGGTTTCGAGCGCCATGATTGCCGAGGCCTTTTTCGACGCGTCCGGAAGCTGCGCGAGTTCCAGCATCTTGGCGATATGTGCCACGTATTTGGACCGGATGTCCTTTGATTTGGCATCCGAAAGGAAATAATATTCGCGCTCAGGAAGCCCGAGGCCGCCTTGCCAGGTAAAGAGCATATATTTGGTAGGATCCTTAAAATCTTCCAGCACGCCGATCGAGAATGGGATCCTTGTACCGGACTGGTTAGCACGGCCGAAATATGCCGCAAGGTCCGAATGGTTCTTAATCGCATCGATTTTGGCGAATTCAGGCTTGATGGGTTCGAGCCTCTTTTTATTCCGGGTGTCCCAATCCATGAAGGAAGAATACACGTCTCCGATCTTCTGTTCGTTTGAACCCTGTTTGAAATCGCCTTTGGCCGCTTCTTCGATGATTTTCCGGACATCTTCCTCGGCCTTGTCGTTGATGAGGTCCCAAACTCCGTAACCCGACTTGTCCGAAGGGATTGCGGTCTTTTTCATCCAGGCGCCATTGACATACGCAGTGAAATTGTCGCCCGGTTTTACCAGGGTGTCCATATTGGCGAGCGCGATTCCGGACCTAAGGTCTTCTTTTTCGGAATCGTTGTGGCGGCAGGAGGCCGTCAGGAGTGCCGCAAGGGCCATGATAGGCGCCGTGATGCGGTTCGGGTAGTGAATCATATTGCACTGTTTTAGGTTGTTGCCACCGACGAAATTAACGTTTTGGGCTTTACCTAAGTAGCGATCGTGGCGATAATGTTACATCAGGATTTGATGCCGAGGGCTTTGCGGGTTTCTTCCGGAATGTTCCATTCACGAAGAAAGTCGCAATTAACAAGATAATAGTTGATGGAAATTCCTGCCGCTCTTGCTTTTTCTATGAGGTCGACCCAGACGAAAGTTTTTTCCTTGTTCAGGCGGCCGATGTAATTGGCAAAGGTGATATAAACCGTGATCGAGGCAGAATCTTCATTGGATACTCGCAACAGTCTACGCAAATCAGTCTCGGTGCGGGTTGAATCAATGGGATGATGGTCAAAATTTTGAAGCTCAGTCAGGAAAAGATCCACCCCTGCGTTGCATTCGGTTGCGGTTTTATTGTACTTCACCAGTTGACCTTGCGAGTTGAAAAAGTAGGCATCCGGAAATGAAAGTAATTTCTTTTGAGATGCATCGATAAACATATTGAAGTCGCGGAAGAACACAAGTCTTGTGGAATCGATACCGTTTCGGTGCACAAATTCCCGGACATCCTTTTTTTGCTCCAGGGTTGGTTTTTTGACACCATACGCGGCTTTGAGCACGGGTTGGCATGAAACCAACGCAAATACAATCAAAAGGGATAATCGTATCATGACGTGAAATTATGTAAAATTAATCTACAACATTCCTTTTCAATACAATTTGTGATTTGTTAAACGGCATGCTGTTGAACCGACTGGCCATCTCGCATTGATTGTCCAATGTCACATTTTCACCATTGATGGAGATGATTTCATCACCCACCGAGATATCGGGATCGGTGTAATTCATCTGGGCGACCACGAGTTTATTGTCATAAACATTGGCATACGCAAAGTTTGGTCTGGGGGTATGTTGCACACCGGCTTTGAAATTTTCGGGGCGAATAGGTTTAAAATATACCTTGCTATTGGTTTGGTCCAGTATCCAGTTGAATTGCGAGATGAATTTCAGACCTATATTGTTATGGGTTTTGTTCGACTTCACGGCGACATATTGATCAAATGCGTAATCACCCAGTTTTAGGGATGCGAGATGCACGTCGCTTTGGAGAGCCACTGCTTTGTTGCCCGCCATGAGCGTAAAATATGATATTTGTTCTAAGGGATTGTCCATTGTATATTGTTCGCGGTCAAGATAGATCCCGGCGTCATTTCCTGTGTCAAAAATAAAATTACCATCGGTTCCATTGACGTTAAGCAAAATTTCAAAGCGGCCCTGATATGCGCTGAAATAGGCACGGGTTGACTGATAACCGGTAAGGTCGGGGTTCTTGACAAAACGGACAAATCCGTGCTCATAATTCAACTCTGTATAAAATCCGGTAGGCGCGATAGGGCGCGCGAGCAATCCATCAAATTGCATGGTTGAGCATGGCGGCTGCGCGGCGGGTAGTTCGTAAAGAATTTTATTTTGGTATTGAAAAGCTTGCGTATTTAAACTGTCTACCACCACTTTTTGGAGCTTTCCGGCCTTATCTCCATTGAAATCTTTGTATACGGTTTGAGAGAGTATTTTATCGGGAGAAACCGGAATGGTATCGGTATACAGGATGGTCACGCTTGAACCCGTATCCAACATCATATTGAAAGGTTTCCCCTGGATATATGTACGCACGATACTTTTCTCAGGATTTGAGAAATACAGGGCCGAATCAGGCTTGATGGACAATCTTTCATCGCGGATTGCCCGAAGTTCACGGCATGACGCCAAGCTTAAAAATGCAAGGAACAATACTATTCTCATATATAAACAGATTAGGGAGCCCTATTGGCTCCCGGATAATATTTTATGGGTTTGTCGGCCATAAATCAATAGGAGGAATTGTTCCCGGCGGAACTCCAACCATTATCCCTCCCACCTGCGCACCGGCATTCAGCACCCAGTTTATTAAATTCTGCCACCATTTTTTCGGTTCTCCCTGGTGCAGGGCTTTTTCAAAAGTGCTGACGTGTTGCGGCTGTTTTTGGGCATCCGCGGCAAATGTCTGGATAATGGTATTGTCATTCCTAAGGATGTCGGCATCGCTGGTGCCAGCCGAGAGATAACCATAAACTTTC
This sequence comes from Bacteroidota bacterium, assembly GCA_023390775.1. Classification (GTDB taxonomy): domain Bacteria; phylum Bacteroidota; class Bacteroidia; order Flavobacteriales; family Flavobacteriaceae; genus Flavobacterium. Next base: position 12,114 of record JAEWCF010000015.1, read on the forward strand.
TTTAGCAACAATTCCTGCGAGGGAAACGTTGGCGAAGGGATGAGCATGGCCTCCAGAAAACCGTTATAGGTCATTCCCGGCTTGTAATTCGCTTTGCAGACATTCACCAAAGTCACCATCTGCGAGGAGTAAATTTTCTTTGCCTGGTCTTCGGACATGCGTTGAGCAAAGCCGTTCATCGAAAACATCACCACGGCCAACAGGCCCAAAATAATTTTTTTCATAATTTAGTCTTTTAATTTGATTAAGGCAGCCGTACGCGTCGTTCCGTGACTATCGTATGGCTGTTTTGTTTTTCGGGCCCTAACATCACCGGCTGAACCGCGCCCTTTCTCCCAGCCGGGGCAATTGTCATGTCACGCAAGGGGGTAAGCCTCTCGATATTACCGTTTTAATTTTCAGCCAAATTACTGTGGCCTGTTCTTTTGATAGTGCAGATTTCCCGCACCAATTGTTAAAAGAGGCCGTCCGATACAATTTCGGGCATAGGATGTACCGAAAAATTTGCCTATTTTTAGCCTCCCTACAACCCGCTTCACCGGGAAATATCTGCCAAAAACAATGAAGTTATCCTCAAGGATCCTAATCGCCTTTGCCGTCATCATCCTGCTTTCAATAGCCGAGGCCTATACCAATTACATGCTTTCGCAGAAGGTTCAGGAAAACATCCGCTTTTTGACCCACAGTGAAGCCATCATCCGCAATTCGAACAAAACGCACAAGGCGATGATCGACATGCAGAGCGCCTTCAGGGGATTTTTGCTCACCGACGATCTCACATTTCTCGAGTCTTATGACCATGGCCTGCGCAATGTCCCGCTCTTCCTAAACCAGCAACGCGAGCTCATCACGGGCAACCGCCGGCAAAATCACCTGCTAGATTCCATTGCGCAGTTGCACGCAAAATGGATCGACTATTCGGGCTCGCTCATCGAACTCCGCAAGGAATATAGCCTCTCTTCGGGGTCGCAGGCGGCCTATGAACGCCTTTTCGAGACCAAGTTCAAGAAACAGGTGGGCAAGAAACTCAACGATGACATCTCGAAAGTCTTCCTCGATTTTGACCGAAGCGAGTACAAACTCCGGAACGAGCATGGCGCCATCCTGATCGCGTCGATCAACAGGACCCGCACCTATTCGGTGATGTTCCTGACCGCGACGGTATTCGTGGGAATGCTCAGCGCGTATTATATCGTCACGTTCATATCGCGCCGGATCGATACGATGGTGCGGTTGGCCGAAAACATTTCCCGCGGAAAATTCAACATCGTCAACGACACGCGCAACGACGAACTCACCGGGCTCTCAAAATCGCTCAACATCATGAGCGAGAAACTCAGCAAAAACATCCACGAACTCGAAAACCGCAACGCCGAACTCAACAAATTCGCCTACGTGGTCTCGCACGATTTGAAGGCTCCGGTACGCGGCATCCACAACGTCGTAAAGTGGATCGAGGAGGATCTGGGCAACGAGATCTCGCCCGAGATGCGCCGCTACCTGGAGATCATCCCGGAGCGTACGCGCCGGATGGAAAACCTGATCAACGGGCTGCTCGATTATGCGCGTATCAGCCAGCAAACACCTGCCGAACTCACAGACATCAATGAATTGGTCCACGATATTGCCGACGCCATCGTCCCCCGGCATTTCAAGGTCCACATCGACAATTTGCCCACCATTACAACGCAACGCCTTAAGCTGGAACAGGTATTTTCAAACCTCATCTCGAACGCCGTAAAGTATACCCAGGGGCCGGACCCGGAAATCAAGGTCACGTGCAAGGAATATTCAAACTTTTTTGAATTTTCGGTGACCGATAACGGAATCGGGATCGACCCGGAATTCCACGACAAGATTTTTGAGATTTTCCAGACGCTTCGCGAGAAGAACGAAAAGGAAAGTACGGGCATTGGCCTGGCGATCGTCCGCAAGATCATCGAGGAGGAGCGCGGCTCGATAAAGCTCAAATCCAAAGCGGGCGCGGGATCGGAATTTATTTTTACATGGAAAAAGAATGCAGCATGATAAAGCACAAGATACTTTTGGTGGAGGACGACGAACTTGACGTCATCAGCGTGGGCCGGACACTCAAGCAATTCGGCAGCGATTATGAACTTCTGACCGCCTACAATGGCATTGAAGCACTGCAGATATTGAAGGGCAATATTCCCGATGTGATCCTGCTCGACCTCAATATGCCCAAGATGAATGGCATCGAGTTTTTGAAGGTCCTTCGGAAGGACGAAAAACTCAGGGACCTAAAAGTTTTCATCATGACCACATCGGCGGAAATGGCCGACAGGACGATGACCGAATCCCTCGGAATTTCGGGCTATATCATTAAGCCCCTCAATTACAACGACAATACAAAAAGGCCCGATTCCATGGAGGCATTCGTGCAGTTCCATCTCCGGAAAATCCTGGCGGGCGATTCCGAGTAGATTTCTAAAATCTTTTGATTTTGTTTAACGAATTTCCCTAATTTAGCGAAGGCCCATCGCGGAAACCCCCTACATCCGTCAAGCCCTTTCGTCGCATACCCGGACCTTTAACAACTTTTCATCCGCTCGCGGACAAGTCGTCATTTATGAAAAAAGAAGCCTCAACCTTAGCGGCCAACGGGACACTTGCGCCTGTTGCGGCCGTTTCCGTCAAGAAACCGCGTGCCCCTCGCCGCAAATCGGACAATCATGAAGAAGGCGTTTTGACCGATGCCGAATTCCTGAAAATCCTCCTAAAAGTCAAAAACGGAAATTTTTCGCAGCGTTTTCCCACCGATCAGAACGGCCTGAAACGCTCCATTTGCGATACGCTCAATGAGATCATCGACCTCAACGAGCGCATGGTTTTCGAGTTCCAGAAAGTGGGCAAAAGCATCGGAAAGCAGGGAAAACTCAACAACCGCGTCCAGCTCGACGGCGCGCGCGGATCGTGGAGCACCTGCGTGGATTCGGTGAACACGCTGATCTCCGACCTTGTTCACCCGACCGTCGAGTTCGCGCACGTAATCACCTCGGTGGCCAAAGGGAACCTGTCGCAGGAGATGCCGCTCTCGATCGAGGGCAACCCGCTCCAGGGAGAATTCCTCAGGATCGCGAAGGAGGTAAACGGAATGGTGAAACAGCTCAATCTCTTCTCAATGGAGGTAACCCGGGTGGCGCGCGAAGTAGGTACCGAGGGGAAACTCGGGGGCCAGGCCAAGGTGCGCGGCGTGGGCGGCGTTTGGAAGGATTTGACCGATTCGGTAAACAAGATGGCCTCCAACCTTACCGGACAGGTGCGTAACATCGCCGATGTGACCACGGCGGTGGCCAAGGGCGACCTTTCCAAGAAGATCACGGTGGACGTAAAGGGCGAGATCCAGGAGCTCAAGAACACGATCAACACGATGGTGGATCAGCTCAACTCGTTCTCCTCAGAGGTAACGCGGGTTGCGCGTGAGGTAGGAACCGAAGGAAAACTCGGCGGGCAGGCGCAGGTAAAGGGCGTCGGCGGAACGTGGAAGGATTTGACCGATTCGGTAAACCAGATGGCGTCCAACCTCACCGGCCAGGTGCGTAACATCGCCGATGTAACTACCGCGGTGGCGCGTGGCGACCTTTCCAAGAAAATCACGGTGGATGTAAAAGGGGAAATCCTCGAGCTCAAGAACACGATCAACACGATGGTGGATCAGCTCAACTCGTTCTCTTCGGAGGTAACGCGTGTGGCGCGTGAGGTAGGTTCCGAAGGAAAGCTCGGCGGTCAGGCGAAGGTTCGCGGCGTTGGCGGGGTGTGGAAGGATTTGACCGATTCGGTAAACCAGATGGCATCCAACCTCACCGGCCAGGTGCGGAACATCGCCGAGGTGACCACCGCGGTGGCCAAGGGCGACCTTTCCAAGAAGATTACGGTAAACGTTGCGGGGGAAATCCTCGAGCTTAAGAATACGATCAATACGATGGTGGATCAGCTCAACTCGTTTGGTGCCGAGGTAACGCGTGTGGCGCGTGAGGTAGGGTCCGAGGGTAAGCTGGGAGGCCAGGCAAAAGTAAAAGGTGTGGGCGGAACGTGGAAGGATCTCACCGATTCGGTGAACCAGATGGCGTCCAACCTCACCGGGCAGGTACGTAACATCGCCGAGGTGACCACCGCGGTGGCCAACGGCGACTTGTCCAAGAAAATTACGGCACACGCCGAGGGCGAGATCCTCGAGCTTAAAAAGACCATCAACACGATGGTGGATCAGCTCAACTCGTTCTCATCGGAGGTTACGCGTGTGGCGCTCGAGGTGGGAACCGAGGGAAAGCTCGGTGGACAGGCGAAGGTAAAAGGCGTCGGCGGAACCTGGAAAGATCTTACCGACTCGGTGAACCAGATGGCATCCAACCTTACCGGACAGGTGCGTAACATCGCCGAGGTAACCACCGCGGTGGCCAAGGGCGACCTTTCGCGCCAGATCACGGTGGATACAAAAGGGGAAATTCTCGAGCTCAAGAACACGATCAACACGATGGTAGGCCAGCTCAACTCGTTCGCATCCGAGGTAACGCGTGTGGCGCGTGAAGTAGGTACCGAAGGGAAACTCGGGGGCCAGGCCAACGTGCCCGGCGTCGCGGGAACCTGGAAGGATTTGACCGACTCGGTGAACCAGATGGCGGGTAACCTGACGGCGCAGGTGCGGAACATCGCCGACGTAACCACGGCGGTGGCCAAGGGCGACCTTTCGCTCCAGATCACGGTAGACGTAAAGGGCGAAATTCTCGAACTCAAGAATACGATCAACACGATGGTGGACCAGTTGAGGTCTTTTGCATCGGAGGTAACGCGGGTATCGCGCGAGGTGGGTACCGAAGGGAAACTCGGAGGCCAGGCGAACGTGCCGGGCGTTGCGGGAACCGGGAAGGATTTGACCGACTCGGTGAACCAGATGGCAGGTAACCTGACGGCCCAGGTGCGAAACATCGCCGATGTGGCGATCGCGGTGGCCAACGGCGACATGTCCCGGAAAATTACGGTGGACGTGCGCGGGGAAATCCTGCAGCTCAAGGAAACGCTCAACACGATGGTGGACCAGCTGCGCGAATTCGCGTCGGAGGTAACGCGTGTGGCGCGCGAGGTAGGTACCGAAGGTAAACTCGGGGGCCAGGCGAACGTGCCGGGCGTTGCGGGAACCTGGAAGGATTTGACCGACTCGGTGAACCAGATGGCAGGTAACCTTACTGCTCAGGTGCGTAACATCGCCGAGGTGACCATCGCGGTGGCCAACGGCGACATGTCCAAGAAAATCACCGCCGACGTTCGCGGGGAAATCCTTCAGCTGAAAGAGACCGTAAACACGATGGTGGATCAGCTGCGCGCCTTCGCATCGGAGGTAACGCGTGTTGCGCGTGAGGTGGGTACCGAAGGAAAACTCGGAGGCCAGGCGTTCGTGCCGGGTGTTGCGGGAACCTGGAAGGATTTGACCGACTCGGTGAACCAGATGGCGGGTAACCTTACCGCCCAGGTGCGTAACATTGCCGAGGTGACCAAGGCGGTGGCCAACGGCGACCTTTCCAAGCCGATTACGGTGGACGTTAAGGGCGAGATCCTCGATCTTAAGAACACGATCAACACGATGGTGGAACAGCTCAACTCGTTCGCATCGGAGGTAACGCGTGTGGCCCGTGAAGTAGGTACCGAAGGGAAGCTCGGCGGCCAGTCTGAAGTAAAAGGTGTCGCCGGAACCTGGAAGGATTTGACCGACTCGGTGAACCTGATGGCCTCCAACCTTACCGGCCAGGTTCGGGGTATTGCGAAGGTTGTAACCTCGGTGGCAAAAGGAAACCTCAAACAAAAACTATCGATCGAAGCCAAGGGCGAAGTTGCCCAGCTTACCGATACGATCAACGAGATGATCGACACCCTCGCAACCTTCTCCGATCAGGTGCCCACGGTGGCGCGCGAGGTAGGGGTCGAAGGAAAACTCGGGGGCCAGGCGAACGTGCCGGGTGCTTCGGGAACCTGGAAGAACCTCACCGAAAACGTGAACCAGCTCGCGGCGAACCTCACCACGCAGGTGCGGGCGATCTCGGAGGTGGCGACGGCCGTAACCCAGGGTGACCTTACGCGAACCATCGGGGTGGAGGCAAAAGGTGAGGTTGAGGCCTTGAAGGATACCATCAACCAGATGATCTTCAACCTCAAGGCGACCACGCTCCGGAACCAGGAACAGGACTGGCTCAAGTCCAACCTCGCGAAGTTCACGCAGATGCTCCAGGGCGAGCGCGAGCTCAACTCGGTGACCAGCAAGATCCTCTCGGAACTCGCGACGGTGGTTACCGCACAGCACGGCCTCTTCTACATTTTACAGGAGGACGAGAAATTCATGGATTCCAAACTGAACCTGATCGCCTCATACGCATACGTCAAGCGCAAGAACGCGCCGACGCAATATTCGATGGGCGAAGGGCTCATTGGCCAGGTGGCCGTCGAGAAGGAACGCATGCTGCTTTCGAATGTGCCGAAGGATTATATCAGGATTTCGTCGGGGTTAGGCGATGCTCGTCCGCACAACGTCATCATTCTGCCGGTACTCTTCGAGGACAGGCTCAAGGCGGTAATCGAACTCGCGTCGCTGGACACCTTCAGCCAGATCCACCTCGATTTCCTCGAAGGACTCACCGAATCCATCGGTATCGTACTCAACACCATCGAGTCCAACTCGCGTACCGAGGAACTTCTCGTACAATCGCAATCGCTTGCGAGCGAGCTCAAGAGCCAGCAGGAAGTGCTCAAGATGACCAATGAGGAGCTCGAGGAGAAAGCGATCCTGCTCGCCAACCAGAAATCGGAGGTGGAGATCAAGAACCAGGAAGTCGAGGAGGCGCGCAAGGCACTCGAGGAAAAGGCCGACCAGCTCGCCCTGACCTCCAAATACAAATCGGAATTCCTCGCGAACATGTCGCACGAGCTCCGCACACCGCTCAACTCGCTGCAGATTTTGGCAAACGAGCTCATCTCAAACCGCGACGGAAACCTCACGGAAAAGCAGATCCAGTTCGCCAAGACCATCAACGCCTGCGGGGACGATTTGATCCAGCTCATCAACGACATCCTCGACCTTTCCAAGATCGAATCGGGGTATATTTCGGTGGATTACAGCCCGATCTCCTTCAGGGAAATCAGCCGCTTTGTTGAGTCGACGTTCAATCCGATCTCCGAAGCCAAGCACCTGCAGTTCACCATCGACATGGACGAGAACCTGCCGGAGCAGATCGAGACCGACAGCCAAAGGCTCAACCAGATCCTCAAGAACCTGCTCTCCAACTCGTTCAAGTTTACGGAGAAAGGTGAGGTCGGCCTCAAGATTTACAAGGCTTATAACAACTGGAAGACCCGGAATATAAGTCTCGACAATGCCGAAACGGTCATCGCCTTCGAGATCAGCGATACGGGTATCGGGATTTCCAAGGAGAAACAAAACATCATTTTCGAGGCGTTCCAGCAAGCCGAGGGTTCAACCTCGCGCAAGTACGGCGGAACGGGGCTTGGGCTCTCGATCAGCCGCGGGTTGTCGGACCTTTTGGGAGGTTCGATCGAACTCGAATCAGAAGTCAACATGGGAAGCCGGTTCACGCTTTTCCTTCCGCTCAAGTTCGTGCCGCAGGATGCCGATGCAATCGAGGTCCAGGAAGTCACCGAAGAAGCATCGGAGACGCCGGTCCCGCGCAAAACGGTGCTCAAATCCTCGCCTGCTTCGACGTTCAACAATTCCGACATCGACCTGTTCTTTGTGGACGAGGTGGGCGACGACCGGACCGACATCAAGCCCGACGACAAGATTTTGCTCATCGCCGAGGACAACCTGACCTTCGCGAAGATCATGCTGGATAAGGCCCACGAGCACGGAATAAAGGCGATTGTCACGACCAAGGGCAATGACGTGGTGGACTTTATCAACCAGTTCAACCCGCATGCCATCACGATGGATATCAACATGCCCGATACCAGCGGATGGAAGATCCTGGACCGCCTCAAGACCGATTTTACCTTCAGGCATATTCCGGTCTACATCATTTCGGGTGAGGACGATCGAAACAACGGCCTCAAGCGCGGCGCACGGAACTTCCTGGTGAAGCCCATTAAGAACGAATCGCTCGAGTACCTGTTCAAGGACATCCACAATTTCAGCAAGAAAGAGGTAAAGACCATCCTCGTGGTGGATGACAACGACACGGAGCTCAATATGGTTGCCGATGCCCTCCGCGGCGACGACGTCAAGGTCTACACCGCGACCACGGCAAAAGCGGCGGTCAAACTCATCTCGAAGCAATCTTTTGACTGCATCGTGCTGGATTTGGTGCTCCCCGATGCCGACGGCCTGGACATCATCACCGACCTCGAGAACAATATCACGGGACAGGACACGGCGCTGATCATCCACTCGGCGCGTGACGTGAACCGCAAGCAACGCGCGAGGCTCAACCGTTTCCCCAACCGGATCATCACAAAGGGTTCGGGGTCCATTGACCAGCTCGTTGACCAGGCGGCCCTCTTCCTGCACCGGGTGCACAAGGACCTGCCGCCTGCCATGCGTGAGCGGATCGAGGATTATTACCTGCGCGAAGACGTGCTTTCGGGCAAAAACGTGCTCCTGGTGGACGACGATGTCCGGAACCTGTTTGCGCTTACCACGGCCTTGGAGCGTTTCGGGCTCAATGTCATCAGCGCCGAAAGCGGCCAGGAAGCCATCAATTTGCTCGAGAAGCACAAAAATTTCGACATCGTCCTCATGGACATCATGATGCCCGAGATGGACGGTTATGAAACGATGAAAAACATTCGCAGAAACCCCAAACACAAGGACCTGACGATCATTGCCGTGACCGCCAAAGCCATGAAGGGCGACCGCCAGCGCTGCATTGAATCCGGCGCTTCCGATTACATAACCAAGCCTGTAAACGTGGACCAGCTTTCATCCCTGATGCGGGTCTGGCTCAAAAATTAAATCCCTATGGACGATGCGCACCGCGTAAAGATTTTATTGGTGGACGACAAGCAGGAGAATCTTTTGTCCCTGCAGGTCGTCCTTGCCGGACAGGGATATGAGTTTGTCGAGGCACGATCGGGCAAGGATGCGTTGCGGATCTTGCTTCGCGACCAGGATTTCGCGATCATCCTGATGGATGTTCAGATGCCGCTCATGGATGGATTCGAGACCGCCGAGCTGATTCGGCAGAGCGACAAGCTCAAGCATGTCCCAATCATCTTTTTGACGGCCAACATGGACCGGTCGGAATATATTTTCAAGGGCTACCAGGCCGGCGCCGTGGATTACATGATCAAGCCGCTTTCTCCCGAAATCCTCAAGGCCAAGGTGCTGGTTTTTGCCGAACTCTACCGCAAGAACCATGAGCTCCAGGTAAAGGAAGACCAGATGCGTGCCCTTAACGAGGCGCTATTGGATGCCAACCGCGAACTCGCCGAGCGCAATCAGGAAATCGAGAACCACGCGCAGGAATTGGCGCTTGCCAACAAGGAACTCGAGGCTTTCACCTATGTTTCCAGCCACGATTTGCAGGAACCGCTCAGAAAAATCCAGACCTTCATCTCATTGATCATGCTGGGCGAGAGCCAAAATTTGTCAGAAAAGGGGAAACACCAGTTTGAACGCGTCCAGCTCGCCGCCGAACGGATGCGCCAGCTTATCGAGAGCTTGCTTGCCTTCTCCCGAACCAATGCCACCGAACGTAAATTTGAAAAAACCCACCTCCGTGAGATACTGGACGATGTGGTCGCCGAACTACAGGACAAGATCGAGGCGAAAAATGCGCTGGTGGACGTCAATGATGTTTGCCACGCGCGCATCATCCCTTTCCAGTTTACTCAGCTGATGCAAAACCTGATGAGCAATGCCCTGAAGTTCACGCATCCTGTAAATCAGCCGCATATCATGGTCAAGGCCCGATCGGTCAAGGGGAGCGACCTGTTCCACGACAAATTGTCGCCGGAACGCGAGTACTGCCACATCATGGTCAAGGACAATGGGATCGGGTTTGACGCGGCTTTCAGCGAACGTATTTTCGAGGTCTTCCAAAAATTGCACAGCCGGGACGTTTATGAAGGGACGGGAATCGGCCTGGCGATCGTCAAGAAAATCGTGGACAACCACAACGGGGTCATCACTGCGAGCAGCGAGGTGAACAACGGCGCCCGCTTTGACATTTTTATCCCCAATTAGATCGTCATCGAGAAGAGCCTTGTGTCCGGGGTGCGGCGCCTGAGCCTCAGGTCGAACGCCATGCAAATGTTTCGCACATAGGGCACGCCCGCCTGCGTAATGGCAATTCCGTCGGGTAGGATTTCAAGAAGGCCGTCGCGCCTCATCTCGCCAAGGGATTCGAGGACGTCGGGCAACTCCGGAAAATAATCCTCGGGTGCACTCCACGAGGTGGAAAACCGGCACATCAGGTTGAGGATATGGCGCCGGATGACCAGATCTTCCGACGTCAGCAAATGCCCGCGCGTGATGGGCAGTTCTCCCCGTTCGATAAATCCGTAGTATTTTTCGAGGTTTTTTTCATTCTGGGCAAATCCGGACCATGTGTCGCCAATCGCCGATACTCCCAGCCCGATCATGACCTGGGTGTGCGAAGCGCTGTAGCCCATGAAGTTGCGGTGGAGGCGATTTTGGCTGAAGGCGGTGTACAGCGAGTCTTCCGGCAGGGCAAAATGGTCCATTCCCACTTCGAGGTAACCGCTTTCGAGCAGCATTTCCTTGCCCGTTTCATACAATTTTCGTTTTTCATCGTCACGCGGCAAATTGGCTTCGTCAAAGCCGCGCTGCCCGTTGCCCTTGATCCAGGGGACGTGCGCATAACTGTAGAAAGAAATCCTGTCGGGCTTCAGCAGCCTGGTCTTTTGAATGGTTTCCCGGACATTTTCCAACGTCTGGAAAGGTAGCCCGAAAACAAGGTCGTGGCTTACCGATTCGTAGCCGATTTCCCTCGACCATCGGGTGACGCGTTCCACATTCTCGAAGGGTTGGATCCGATGGATGGCTTTCTGTACCACGGGGTCGTATTCCTGGACCCCGAAGCTCACCCGCCTGAATCCCAGGTCGTACAATTCCTGCAGGTGTTCCTTGGTCGTGTTGTTGGGGTGGCCCTCAAAACTGAATTCGTGTTCCGGAGCCTTTTCGGCCTGCGCGAACAAGCCGTTTATCAGGGCACGCAGATTGCTCGGATTGAAAAAAGTGGGAGTTCCGCCGCCCAAATGAAGTTCCTTAATCTTTGGCTTTCCGGGTAGAATGGCAAGATACATCTCCCATTCCCTCAGTAGCGATTCGATATAGATTTCCTCCACATCGTGCCGCTTGGTAATCCGCTTGTTGCAGCCGCAAAACGTGCAGAGGCTTTCGCAAAACGGAAGGTGTATGTATATGCTGATTCCCTGCCGGGAGTTGGACGCCACAAAAGTTTGCTGCAGCAGTTCAAGGTAGCGTGCGGGGGAAAATCCTTCCTCATCCCAATAGGGAACGGTGGGGTAGCTCGTGTAGCGCGGTCCCGGGACGTTGTATTTTTGTACGATAGATGTCATTTTTTCCAGAATTGGTCTTCGTGTTCCACGAAAGGTTGTTCGGTGTGGATGGTTTGGATCAGGGCAAGTTGCTCGTTTGTGGCGACCGATTGAACCTGCTCGAAAAGAACGCGCTCCTCAAACCGGATATGCACCTCAAGTTTATCGGCGAGCGCCTGCAGGTTCTGATCGTTCGCGGTTTCAGACACAAGGCCTTCAATCTCGCGGTGTTCCGACAAAGCCCTTTCCACAAGCGGGTTTCCGGCGCCCAGTACCGGGAAAACAAATTGCTCTTCCAGGGCGAAATGGGGTTTGAGATGATTGTCGAAGAACCATTCGGTGTAATGCCCAACCCGGGCCGGATCGACGTTCAGGCTGAGCCCCGTCCTGATTTTCCAGCACAAAAGCAGTCCGTGATGGTGGTCCTTGCTAAGTGGCCGAAGCGCCGGATCCCGTTTTAATGGTTTTTGATCGCTCATAATCCTCCGTATCTGATGAAACTTCCCAAAATCAGCATGGAAACGCCCAACAAAGTCACGGCGATGATGTGAACCGCCATCGGACGAATGCTTCCGCCATTCTTTAGACGCGGTATTGCAATTTTCTGTGCGCTTGCCGCAAAGCCTGCTGTCGCAAAGAGCATGGACAACTTGACCGATACCACACGCTCGAGCGGCGTTTCAAAATGGAACCATTGTGACGGCCCTATGCCGTAATCAAGCGCCATCCATACGCCTGTGACGACCAATATCAAAAGCGCGGGCATGCCGATCCTCTCATAACGGCCCTCGAATTCCAGAATGATTTTGGAGTCATTTTGTTTAACGGCAGCGGGAAGGTATCCCAGCGAGATGAGCAGGTGGCCACCGACCCAAATGGTTGCGGCCAAGAGATGGGCGACGAGCAAAAAATGGTGATGTTCCATGTATTATTATTGAGGGCAAAATTAATTATAATGGAATTAACGGTTTATGATTTAAGTCATTCAAGGGTAAAAGAAATGGCGACACAAAATTGCTCTTGAATATTCAGTAACGTGCAGTTCAACGATTTATGGATAAAATGTTGGGACGATTAACACTTGTTAAGGAAAATTATGATTAAATTGGAAATGCTTAATAAATATGATTTAAGTCATAAAGCATGGAGAATTGTAGGTCTAATTTTGTAATGTTAAATTATTAATTCAACCAACTATGAGAAAATTTGCACTGCTGACCGCTTGTTTCCTGATGCTCGCATCGTGCGGCGACAAGGAAAAGAAAGACCAGAATGCCACTGAGGAAGAAGTTGTGGTACCGGCCGGTGAAGAAACCGCCGCGTCACCCGAAACTTACGACCCCAAGCGCGGCGAAGGGAAATATGACAATGTGGAGCTAAGCCCTACGCTTGACAAGGCGCTTGCCGCCAAAGGCAAGGACGTGTCCGGGGTTAAATGCCTCTCCTGCCATAAAACCACCGACGAGCGCCTCGTGGGACCCGGATGGAAAGGGGTAACCGAGCGCCGCCAACCAGAGTGGATCATGAATTTCATTACAAACCCTGACCCTATGATCGACAAGGACCCTGAAGTTCAGGCTCAATTGGAGATCTGTTTGGTGCGCATGCCGAACCAAGGGCTGTCAGACGACGAAGCCAGGGCGATCCTGGAATACATGCGCGAAATTGACGGCGTAAAATAGTCCTACAAAAATCCCTATATCATGAGAAATAAGATCGTGGCAGTAATGGCCATGGCGTTTATCGCAAGTTCCTTTTTTGTTTCCTGCAAACCAAAAAGTTCGGGTGACGCCGTGAGCGGCAATGCTGCCCAAAAAGCCTATGTGGCTCCCGGAAAGTATGATGAGTTCTATAATTTTGTCTCTGGCGGTTTCAGCGGACAGTTAAGTGTTTACGGTTTGCCAAGCGGCAGGCTCTTCAGGGTGATCCCGGTATTCTCTGTCGATCCCGAAAAAGGTTGGGGCTACAGCGAGGAGACCAAACCGATGCTTAACACCTCTCACGGAATGGTTCCCTGGGACGATCTCCACCACACCGAACTTTCGCAGACAAACGGCGAGGTTGACGGCCGATGGGTATTTGGCAACGCCAACAATACCCCGAGGATCGCGAGGATCGACCTGAAGACTTTCAAGACCGCAGAGATCATTGAACTTCCAAATAGCGGGGGTAACCACTCGTCGCCATTCATCACCGAAAATACAGAGTATGTCGTGGCGGGAACACGTTTCAGTGTACCGGCCGATTATTCTGACGGCGACGTGGCCATCAACACTTACAAACAGAATTTCAAAGGCCACATCAGTTTTATCAAGGTCGGAAAGGAAGGCGAAATGGACATTGCGTTCCAGATCGTGACACCGGGCGTGAACTTTGACCTTTCCCACGCGGGCAAGGGCAAATCGCACGGTTGGTTCTTCTTCTCGACCTACAACACCGAACAGGCCAACACGCTTCTCGAGGTCAACGCGTCGCAAAAAGACAAGGACTTCATCATGGCGGTGAACTGGAAGAAGGCCGAGGAATATATCAAGGCCGGGAAAGGCAAGAAACAATCGGTTCGCTATGCACACAACAAGTGGGATGAAAAGACCCATACCGCTACTTCTACGATCAAGACCGAAGTGCTGGTGCTCGATGCCAAGGAACTCAAGGACATCTGCTACATGATCCCATGCCCGAAATCACCACACGGATGCGACGTTGACCCAAGCGGTGAATACATCGTGGGCTCAGGCAAACTGGCCGCCCTGATTCCGGTTTTCAGCTTTGACAAACTGCAGAAAGCCATCGCTTCAAAACAATACGAAGGCGATTACGACGGAATTCCGGTGCTCAAGTACGAGTCGGTATTGCACGGTGAGGTCAAAAAGCCGGGCCTCGGTCCGCTCCACACCGAGTTTGACGGCAAAGGCAATGCGTACACCTCGTTTTTCGTATCGTCTGAGATCGTGAAATGGGACATCAAATCGCTCAAAGTCCTGGACAGGGTGCCTACTTACTATTCCATCGGACACCTTATGGTTCCGGGCGGGGACAGCAAGAAACCATTCGGCAAGTATCTGGTCGCCTATAACAAGATCACCAAAGACCGTTATCTGCCAACCGGCCCCGAGCTCGCGCAGAGCGCCCAGATATTTGATATCAGCGGCGACAAGATGCAGCTCATTCTGGACTTCCCGACCATCGGCGAACCGCATTACGCGCAGGCCGCACCTGCCGATCTGATCCGCAACAACGGCCAGCTCAAGTTCTATAACATCAACGAGAACAACCACCCGTACGCCACAAAAGGCGAGAAGGAAAGTAAGGTCGTCCGCGAGGGCAACAAAGTTCACGTGTACATGACCTCCATCCGCTCGCACTTTGCGCCCGACAACATCGAGGGCATCCGGGTTGGCGATGAGGTTTACTTCCACGTAACCAACCTCGAACAGGACTGGGACGTTCCGCACGGATTTGCGATCAAGGGCGCCGATAACGCCGAACTTTTGATCATGCCGGGCGAAACCACCACGCTCAAATGGGTTCCGGACCGCGTGGGCATCTTCCCGATGTATTGCACCGATTTCTGCAGCGCATTGCACCAGGAGATGTCAGGTTACGTAAGGGTTTCACCCAAAGGAAGTTCGGTTCCCATATCGTATAGTGTGGGGACAAACCAGCCCGCAACCAAATAACTACAAAAGGGCAAAAGAAATTTTGCCCTTTTAAATTCAATGCTATGGATAATTCAAGATTGTCGCTGTGGTCCAGGATCATGCTGGTCCTCGCGGGACTGCTCTTTTTTGGGTCTCTGATGTTCCCCATGTGGCAGATTGACCTCGAGGCGCCGCAATATCCTGAAGGCCTCGTTCTCAAGCTACACGCCAACAAGATTGGGGGAGATGTTGAAATCATCAACGGGCTCAACCATTATATCGGGATGAAGACCCTTCACACCGAAAATTTTATTGAGTTCAAGATTATTCCCTATCTCATGGTCGCTTTTGGGATTGCCTGCCTGCTCACCGCGTTTTTGGGAGGCCGCCGCAGCACCACCGCATTGCTCATCGCCTTTTTGCTTTTCGTAGTGGTTGCGGGCGTTGATTTCTACCGATGGAACTACGACTACGGGCACGACCTCGATCCAAATGCGGCCATACAGGTCCCGGGAATGGCCTACCAGCCTCCGCTTATCGGATACAAGCAACTGCTTAATTTCGGCGCGTTTTCCATGCCCGACATTGGCGGTTGGATGCTTGCGGGAGCAGGATTGCTGATTTTTTTGGTCGTGGCGATGGACCGAAAATGGTTCGCCCGATTTGGCAAAAAGCGCGTGGCTGCCGCGATGCTGATGCTCTCACTAGGACTTACTTCCTGCGGACCCGACGGCCCAACGCCGATCAAGGTAAATTCGGATATGTGCGACTTTTGCAAGATGACGATTTCCAACGGTAAATTTGCCGCCGAAACCCTTACAAAAAAGGGAAGGTATTATAAATTTGACGATGTGACGTGCATGGTGCGCTATATCAAGGAGAATAATTCGGTTGAATATAAAGCGCATTATGTAGGCGATTATCTGCAGGAAAACACGTTGATCCCGGTAACGACGGCTCATTTCATCAAGGGCGGGTCCATCCAGTCACCGATGCGGGGCAATATCGCCGCCTTCACGTCGGGTACAGAAGCCGCGAATCAAGCATCCCAACTGGGCGCACAATCCACAACCTGGGAAGAAATCCAAAAGTTCGACTGATGCGTCTTTTCATTGCCGTTGCAATCCTGCTTGGAACATTTTGCCAGGCACAGGTGATCCGCGTGGGTTCGGGCCAAAAGGTGCGCACCATCTGCGAGGCCATGACCGTGGCAAAAGACGGCGATACGGTAATCGTGCAACGCGGGGTCTATCGGGAAGGCAATATCTTGATCAACAAGAGGGTTGTATTTCTCGGCGAGGGGTTTCCCGTTATCGACGGCCAAAAGAAGAACGAGGTGCTATCGGTAAACGCCGACAGCGTCGTGGTGCGCGGGTTCAGGATCGTCAACTCGGGGAAATCGGCACTCAACGATCCCTGTGGCATCAAGGTTTTTGACCGGAATTACGTCGTGATCGAGAACAACATTCTTGACGACAATTACTTTGGCATCTACATCCAAAACGGGAAACATTGCATCGTCAAAAACAACCGGATCAAGGCCTACGGCAGGGACGAACAGCTCATCGGCAACGGAATCCATTGCTGGAAGGGCGAGAACCTTCAAATCATCGGCAACCGGATCTCGGGCCATCGCGACGGGATTTATTTTGAATTCGTGACCCATTCGGTTATCTGGCGCAACATCTCGCACAACAACGTTCGTTACGGGCTGCACTTCATGTTTTCCAACAGCGATGCCTACATCACCAATGTTTTCAAGAACAATGGTGCGGGCGTGGCGGTGATGTTTACCAAGGACGTCAAGATGTTCAACAACCATTTCGAGGAAAATTGGGGCGATTCGGCGTACGGGTTGCTGCTCAAGGAGATTTCGGACAGCTATATCTTCAACAACCGCTTCACGCGCAATACCTCGGGAATCTTCATGGAGGGAACCACGCGCGTAAAGGTGGAAAAGAACATCTTTGGGTCCAACGGCTGGGGAATGAAGATCCAGGCCAGTTGCATGGACAACGAAATCGTCAACAACAATTACATCAAGAACACGTTTGACATCAGCACCAACGGAAGCCTGGTCCTGAACACGTTCAACAGCAATTACTGGGATAAGTACGAGGGTTATGACCTGAACCGGGATGCGATCGGAGATGTGCCCTATCATCCGCTCAGCCTTTTTGCGGTTTTGACCGAGAGCAATCCGTCCACCATGTTGCTTTATCGCAGTTTCATGATCACGCTTTTGGACAAGTCCGAAAAGGTCCTGCCCAGCATCACCCCCGACAATTTTGTCGACAAAACCCCGCTAATGAAGGCGCTCCCGCTATGATCGAAATTAAGAATATCAGCAAGAAATTCGGGAAACTGGAAGTACTGAAAAATGTGGACCTGACCTGCCGCAAGGGCGAGTGCATTGCGCTTATCGGCCCCAATGGCTGCGGAAAGACCACGCTGATCAAATCCATTTTGGGCATGGTGATTCCCGATTCGGGATCGATTGATTTCGAAGGGAAATCGGTGCTCAGGCAATTTCAATACCGCGAACGCATCGGGTACATGCCGCAGATTGGCCGCTATCCCGATAACATGACCATCGCTCAGATCATCGACATGATCAAGAAAATCAGGAATGCTTCGGGACCGCTTGACGAAGACCTTTTCCACGCCTTTAAGCTGGAGCAGATGCGCGACAAGCAGATGAGGACGCTGTCGGGCGGAACGACACAAAAAGTGAGCGCCGTGCTGGCCTTTCTCTTCAATCCGGATGTCCTGATCCTGGACGAACCCACGGCCGGGCTTGATCCGCTTGCGTCGGAAACGCTCAAGGAAAAAATCATTCTGGAAAAGGAAAAGGGAAAACTCATCCTGATCACCTCGCACCTTTTGAGCGAACTCGACGACCTGGTCACCGAAATCATCTTCATGCAGGAAGGCCGCGTGCACCTTCACAAAAAGATTGACGTGCTCAAAGCGGAGACCGGCGAGTCGCGGATTTCGAAATCGATTGCCAAAATCTTAAAGCAGAAGAAAGATGAACCGGCTCATTAAAATCATCATGCTCGATATCCTGAAAAACAGGATCATACTGGCTTACACCCTGATTCTGGGTATACTTTCATGGAGTTCTTTCGCGCTCGAGGATAACGCGTCAAAGGGAATCCTGACCATTTTGAACGTGATTTTGTTCACGGTGCCGCTGGTGTCGGTGCTGTTCTCGACCATTTATATCTACAACAGTTCCGAATTCATCGAACTGCTCCTGGGCCAGCCGATTCGGCGTGCGAAAATCTGGATCAGCCTGTTTTTGAGCCTATCGATATCCATGGTGCTGGCCTTTTTGATTGGCGCGGGTATCCCGTTGTTACTCAATTCCCCCGACGATATTGGGCTGATGATGGTCTCGACGGGAATATTGATCTCGGTGATCTTCGTTGCACTGGCTTTTTTAAGCTCGATCCTGACTCGTGACAAGGCAAAGGGCATCGGGATCGCGATCATGCTGTGGTTATATTTTGCGCTCCTCTTTGACGGAATGGTGCTTTTCCTGCTCTTCCAGCTCGCCGAATACCCGATTGAAAACGCGATGGTGGGGATCACGGCCTTCAGTCCCATCGACCTCGCCCGGATCCTGATTTTGTTGCATCTGGATGTCTCGGCGATGATGGGCTACACCGGGGCTATTTTTAAGGATTTCTTCGGGACCAGTATCGGGCTTGTGGTATCGTTCCTGCTTCTATGCCTGTGGGCCGCCATCCCGTTTGCGATCTCGCTGAGAAAATTCAACCGAAAGGACCTATAAAAATTTAAGATGAAAACCGATATCCAGGGCCGCGAAGATGTGGAACGGCTCGTCAATTCTTTTTACGAAAGGGTCAGGGCCGATGAGGTCATCGGGTATCTGTTCAACGATGTGGCCAAGGTCAACTGGGACGAACATTTGCCCAAGATGTACAACTTTTGGGAAAACATTCTGTTCTACACCGGCAATTATAGCGGCAGCCCCATGATGGTTCATCGCGAACTGCACGCCAAAAGCACCATGAACGAAGGTCACTTTCAACATTGGGTCAGGCTTTTTACCGGTACCGTCGATGATCTTTTTGAAGGTGTCCGTGCCGACGAAATCAAGGAACGTGCTGCAAACATCGCGGCGGTGATGATGTATAAGACGCTCAGGTGAGGGAGCGGTCAGCTGTCAGCTGTCAGCTTTCAGTTTGTTTTTAGTTCTGAGTTCTGGGTTCTGGGACCGTGAACCGTCAACTTTAAACTGTGAACTGTCAACCGTGAACCTTCCTGCCCCTGTGCCCCCGTTCTCCTATTTCGGTTTTGAGTTGTGGGTTCTGGGTTTTGGAACCGTCAATCGTCAACTGTCAACTGTCAACTGTCAACTGTCAACCGTGAACCTTCCGTGCTCCTGTGCTCCTCTTTTGGTTTTGAGTTCTGAGTTCTGGGTTCTGGGACCGTGAACTGTTAACCTGTAACCCGAAACTGTCATCCGTGAACGGTGAACCGTCAACCATCAATTGTCAGCATTCTCCACGCATGATGATTAGCATTATCTACGGTTTTCCCTTACCGAAGGAGTTCGTTGGATCGCGAAATTGTGGGTGGCGGGTGGGGGAAAAAATGTAGCTTGAAAATTTTTTAATGAGGTGTCAATCAGTTGTCAGTCATCAGTCATCAGCTGTCAGTTTGATTTCGGTAATTGACAGGCCGTTAACTTTGTTTTGAGTTCTGAATTTTGCGTTTTGGGACTGGGAACCGTCAACCGTGAACCTTCCTGCCCTTGTGCTCCTCTTTTGGTTTTGCGTTCTGAGTTCTGGGTTCTGGGACCGTTAACTGTTAACCTGTAACCCGAAACTGTCATCCGTGAACCTTTCGTGCCCCTGTGCCCCCGTGCTCCTTTTTTCGGTTTTGAGATATGAGTTGTGGGTTTTGGGACCGTTAACTGTGAACCTTTAACCCGAAACTGTCATCCGTGAACTGTGAACCGTCAACCATCAATTGTCAGCATTCTCCACGCATGATGATTAGCATTACTACGGTTTTTCCTTACCGAAGGTGTTCGTTGGATCGCGAAATTGTGGGTGGCGGGTGGGGGAAAAAATGTAGCTTGTAAATTTTTTAATGAGGTGTCAATCAGTTGTCAGTCATCAGTCATCAGCTGTCAGTTTGATTTGGGTAATTGATAGGTTGTTTACTTTGTTTTGAGTTCTGAGTTGTGGGTTTTGGGACCGTCAATCGTCAACTGTCAACTGTCAACCGGCAACCGTGAACCTTCCGTGCTCCTGTGCTCCTCTTTCGGTTTTGAGTTCTGAGTTTTGGGTTTTGGGTTCGTTAACCGTTAACCGTAAACACCAAACACTCTTCAATCAACAAAAAAGGCCGCCCTTTTGGACAGCCTTTTTCACTTGAATTAATAAACACCTATTTCGGCAGCAGGACATCTCCAATCACGTGGATGATCCCGTTTGAAGTTTCGATTGAGGCGACGATTTCAGATCCGTTGACAAAAGTCTTGTCGCCCTGTTTGGTGATCTTGACTTTATGGGGCGCCACCATTTCAAATTCCTGCCCGTCCTGCATGTAGTCTGTTTTTAGCACTCCAACGTAAGTATGGTATTCAAGGATGGATTTCAGGTCTTCTTTTTTCTCGGGTTTCAGCAATCCCTCAACAGTTCCGGCAGGCAACTTGTCAAATGCCGCGTTGGTGGGTGCGAATACGGTAAAAGGCCCGGCGTTGCTCAGTGCGTCCACCAGCCCTGCGGCTTTCACAGCCGTTACCAGCGTCGTGTGGTCCTTGCTGCCCACCGCGGTCTGGACCACATTTGGTTTTGAGGTTTCGTCCACCACTCCTGACTGGCCGGTGGCTTCGGTCTGAGGATCGGCCGCCACCTGGGGTTGTTCGGCTTCGGCCTGTTTGCAGCCCCATGCGGTAATGAGGGCGGCAAGCAATAAAGGTTTGATCAAAGTTTTCATCGGTTATGGATTTATACCGCAAAGTTTTTGATTCCTAAGGTCTTAAAGTATGATTTATGTCATAATCCCGATTTTTTTCCGGGATGATGGACAGGAATGCCAGAGACCCTATTCCCAAGACCATAACCACCGAAACTATAAACAGCATCTCATTCGCAAACGGGATGACCGTGTAGCTGAAAGCACCGATTCCCTGAGCTGCCAGAACGCATTCGTTGAGCAGGATGCCTATGGAAAAAATCAGTAATGACCATAATATTCCTTTCCTCGCCGAAAGTAGGCGGTTTGCATACACGAAAAACAAAATAAAAAGCGAGATCACGGCCAGCAGCACAAGGTGGAGATAGGCAATTACGATGGGCCTGAATCCAAATGCGAGCTTGCTGATTTCGGGAATGGTGGATCCCAACTGCAACACGATTTTGATGCTGCACGCGACTCCCACAAAAAGCAATACGTACCTGAGGATATAGGGCAGCCAGTAAAGTGCCGAAGGTTTCGTCTTGATCAGCGCAAGGATCTGGAGGGCCCACGCATAGGTTTGGGCCAAGGCCGATGCGACCACCAGCACATACACCCAAACGGGAAGTTCCAACCACAATGCTGACAGGAAGTATGCCGGAATGCACGATATGAAAAACCATCGAAAGACTTCCTTGTGCACGCGAGCCGTCCCATCAATGAAATCCGCCAGCAGGCCCATACAGGCAAAAAAGAACCAGCCGTTGTATTGGAAATGGAGGAAATAATAGGAGGTGGCCAGGTATTCTTTTTGGTGCATGTGGCCTTTGAGCATCATGTAGGCGAGAGCAAAGACCCCCAGTGTTGAAAGGAAATTAAAGAAAAGCGCCGCCCTGAACCAGTTCGCCGCAATTGGATTTATTCTGTACCTCCGAAGGGTTCTCACATACGCAATCGTAAACCAGTATCCGGAGGCGATTGCCATCAATAAGAAGGCAATGCTGGCTGCCCCAAACCCGAAGCCGAGGAACGAAACGAGCATTCCGTAGGAGGCGACCGCATTGACAAAGAAGATGCGGTTATAGTTTGACATTTTAAAATCGAAGTTCACCCGCGCAACGCTCTGCACCAGCAAGACCATGAGCGCGTGCCCGATCCATGCGTAAAAAGCGAAATGATAGTGCGAAAACTGAATGTATTTTTGATTGAAAACGGGGAATTCGAACCCGATCTTGTACCGCATCAGCAACCCCAACAACGCGACAATCAGCAAATTGACCAGTGCCATCCGGAGCCAGAAGCGCGAATTGAATTCCATCAGTAATAAACTTTATGATTTTTGATTTCGATCTTTTTTTCGGCATTGAGTTTCGCGAGGGCACGGATGACCGTTTCCACCCGAAGCCCCGTGAAATTGGCGATTTCCTGTCGTGTATAAGGAATCATCTCGCGTTCCTTACCGGCCGATTTGCGCGTCGCCTTCAAAAAGGCCATGATCCGGAAAACCGGGCTTTGGTTGATGATATCGCTTGAAGTCTTGGCCTTTGAATGGATGCGGCGGGCCATGAGCGTGAGAAAATATTTCTGGATTCCGGGGTACTCGTCCAGGATCTTGAGGAATTTGTCCTTGGAAAGTTTCACGATCTTGGTGTCGTGGAAGGCCATCGCCGTGGCGGGATACTTCTCATCGATGAACAACGGGGGTTCTCCAAAACTCTGCCCTTCGAAAAAATACCCCTGCGTAAATTCCTTGCCCTTGTCGTTGGTGTTGAACATTTTCACGCAACCCTCAACAATCTGGTAGTAGAAATTCGCGTGCGCATCTTCGTCAAAAATGACATCGCCCTTCCGGTACACTTTGGCAATGGCGCCCCACGTATAAAGCAAATCAAGGTCTATGTGCATCCTCTTGCGGACTAAGTTGAAACTCGCACAAAAATACTTTACGCAAATTGTGCATTATATGATACAGGTCATATTATCGCGATTATCGGCGACGTAATTTTGGGACATGCTAAAGTCAGTGTCACTTTTAATTGCCCTGATCTTCTTTTCCCGGCCGGTCTTGCCGCTGGTTTCCTACGTGCTCAATTACGATTATGTCGTCACCGAACTCTGTATCAATAAAGATAATACAAATACCAAATGCCACGGGAAATGCCAGCTCAAAAAGGAACTGGCGAATGCCTCGCATTCCGAGTCCGGGAGCCAGCATCAGCAAAAAGGCAAATTTGCCGAGATCGAACTTTTCTTCCTTGAACCATTTCCGCTTTTAATTCCGATGCCCGCAGCCGAAACTTGCCCGGCACAGTTCACGTACCTGAACGAATATCGTTTCCTGCAGATGCGCGGCGTGTGGCATCCTCCTGCACTCGGATGATTTTTCCGGCGCTTCGGCGCAAAACCTACAAATTACAATTTAAGAAAAATCAGATGAAAACGATAAAATTGCTTATCGCAGGCATGATCTGCGCCTTGTCCGCATGTACTTCGGACGACAACCAAACCACCCGTGAGCCCGAAAACTTTGTCCTTGCCCGCGAAATTTCCAATTCGGAACACCAGATTGAGATTTACACCGCAACGGGGCAATTTGTCCAGGGCCACAACGACATTTACTTCAAGATCAGGGACCGCGAGAGCGGAAATTACCTGCCCGGCGCCCAAATGACCGTGCTGCCCCTCATGCAAATGACCATGATGCAGCATTCCTGCCCGGTTACGGCCGTAACTTCAAGTTCCGCCAACCCGGAGATTTATGCCACCCGGATTATTTTCCAGATGGCCGGCAACGATATGGAGGGTTGGACCCTGAAGGTCGATTATACGCTGAACGGCAACGCCTATTCGGCCGAGGGCGCGATCGATGTTTTACCGTCAGTCCTGAGAACGGTCAATTCCTTTACCGGTTCCGACGGATCGAAATATGTGATGGCGCTGGTAGGGCCTGCCACTCCTTCGGTCGCCATGAATGAAATGGTCGTGGCGGTGTACAGAATGGAATCGATGATGGACTTCGCGCCCGTTTCCGGCTATACCGTTAAAATTGACCCGCGCATGCCGGGGATGGGCAACCATTCTTCGCCCAACAACACCGATTTGGTGCAGTCCGGTGAATTTTACTCCGGAACCCTTTCGCTCACCATGACCGGCCTTTGGCGCATCAACATGATCCTTGAATCTGCCGATGGAACGCCCGTCAAGGGCGAGGCGGTGACCGAAACCAACCCGCAAAGCTCATTGTATTTTGAACTGGAATTCTAGGAAATTCAAATCCCTACATCATGAAATCCCTGTTTTTTCAATGCCTCGCGTTGTTATGTGCCTTTATGGCCCATTCCCAGGCGCAGGATACCGTGCGCTCGCTGGAAGAAGTCATCGTCATCGCGCCTAAAAAAGATTTGAACCTGCGGCACGCCAAACCGTTGGCGACCCTGGATGAATTCCTAGATTCCGGGAACGTGGGCATGATCCGCCGCGGAACATACGCCTGGGAACCCATGATTAATGGCATGGCTACCGAGCGCACCCTGATCACCATCGAAGGCATGCACATTTTTGGCGCCTGTACCGACAAGATGGACCCGATCACCTCCTATGTTGAAGTCTCAAACCTCAACGAAGCCAATCTCGCCTCGGGCCAGCAGGGAGCGCAATTTGGTGCTACAATTGGCGGGGCGGTGGACCTCAGGCGCAACCGCACGGGATTCGCCGAACTCGGCTTGAAGACCATCGGCAATCTCGGTTACGAGACCAATGGAAGCCAGAAGATTGCGGGAGCTGGGATCAATTATTCCACGCGAAACTTTTTTATCGATACCGACATAATGTTCCGCAACGCCGACGATTATCGCGCAGGAAACAACAAAAAAATTCCCTTTTCGCAGTTTTCAAAGGTCAATGCGTCGGTGATGTCGGCCATCAGGACCGGCAGGCGAAGCCAACTGGAGGCATCGGTAATCCTGGATCGCGCCACCGATGTCGGGTACCCGGCGCTTCCCATGGACGTTTCGCTCGCCGAGGCTGTAATCGCGTCACTCCGATATGAAGTCGCTCCCGCCGACACTACGTTCCAAAAATGGGAAACCAAAGTTTATGTCAATGCCGTAACCCATATCATGGACGATACGCAAAGGCCTGATGTGCCCATGCACATGGACATGCCCGGCCGCACACGCACATTGGGCGCATACTCACTCTTGACGGGTGCACGCGGCAAACATAAATTCCGCGCGAATTTCAATGGTTATTACAATGCTTCGCTGGCCGAAATGACCATGTATCCCGAAGATTCCTCCCAAAGCGAAATGTTCATGCTCACCTGGCCGGACGTCCGCACCGTTTACAGCGGGCTATTCGTGGAGGATGCATACGAATTCCATTGCCATTCGGTGCTGAAGGTTTCCGCGGCAGCGGGCTGGCACAGCAATTCCCTCGAAAGCGATTTCGGGTTGTCAAGCCTCCGGATCTTTTACCCGGAGATGCAACGCACCCGGAATCGAATGCTAAAAAATCTTTCGGCCAACTATCGATTGGGCAAGGCGGCCTGGTTTTCCCTCGGCGGGGCATACGGCGAACGTGCGCCCTCGGTGTCCGAAGGCTACGGATTCTACCTGTTCAACAGCTTCGACAATCATGATTACATCGGCAATCCAAACCTGCCGAACGAAAAGTCACTCGAAGCGAATGCATCGGCAGGATATGACTTTGGGAAATCGTCGGTAAAGGTGCAGGGCAACTATTTTTACATCATCGACTACATTATCGCCCGTCCCCGGGAAGAACTCTCTCCGATGACCCTCGGGGCGGCAGGCGTCAGGGCTTATGAGTCCACCCGTTATGCGCAGATCGTGAATGTTTCGGCCTCGATGGAACTGCAGTTGCACCCAAACCTGCGCGGAAAGGCGAAACTCACTTACGGATATGGCGCCGATGACAGGGGTGGACGGCTCCCATTGATCGCGCCGTTGGATTATGCCGGTGCGCTTCAATTCAAAAAGGGCCGGTTTATGGGCGAAGCCACCTTACGCGGGAATGCCATACAAACTCGCTATGCACCTGAGTTTGGTGAGGACCGCACGCCGGCCTTTGCCATTCTGGATGCATCGGCGGGGTATAACTTCGCGTTGGGTGCGGCCAGGATTAATTGCAGGGCCGGTGTCGAAAATGTTTTTGACGCGTACTATTCGACCTTCTCGGATTGGAACAACCTGCCCAGGAAAGGGCGGAACCTGTATGTCAACCTGGTCGTTTTGAAATAGTGGTCAGATCGATCATCGGTTTTGCCAGTGGCGAATGTGCGCAGGAATGTAGCCAGCATTGGCAGCGCCATCATCGATAGCCCAGCCAAAATCCCTATCCCGAATAGCAGGAATCCCATGTAAATGAAGTGTTGCCCGTCCTGCATGCTTTTGAAAGTCGATCCGTCGCCGGCGTACATCCAAAGGCTTTTTCGAAGACCTGCCGCCAGTAGACAGATCCAAAAGAACATCAGCGAGAAGTTGAAGATCCTGAAGCCGCGCCTGATACCCGTCCAGTTCAATGCCGGATCCAGTCCTTTGGCAATATAGGCAAGCGATGCGAGCAGTATGGTGGTATTGATCCCGATCGTCGTTCCCATCGAATGCGCCACCGTGATGTGCGTCCCGTGGGTGAAATAGTTGATGGCGGGGATCGAGAAGAGCAAGGCCAGCAGAAGGTTCAGGAAAATCCAGAAATCGGTGACCGCGAGGATGGTCGCCGGCATTTCGCCAAGGCGCTGTTCCGACGTGAGGCCTTTACGCCATTGGTATATCATATGGAAAAGGATGATCCATTCGGTCATGCTGATGCCGTAGGAAACCACCCTGATCCAAGGCGCCGAGGGGACGATGTAAATGTGGTGCGCCCATCCGAACATTAAATTTGAAAGCCCCAGGAAATAAAAGAAAAAGGCCGTTCGGTTACGGCCTGCAGACCCGGCGCCGATCCGTGACATCAAATAGATCGCGGTGCCGTATACCAACATGTTCCAGGCTCCCACGAAAGATCCGCCGGCCTTCCACTGTATCGTAAGCGATTTGATGAAGTCACCGCCAACCTCCCGGTGCATCCATAGGCACGCTTCGCCCAAGTGATAGAGCATCAGTACGATTCCGGTTGCCCACATGTAATTGTAGACCGGCCAATTCCTGATCTTCGAGGCAATCTTGGCGTAGTGGATGCCAAACAGCACCCATCCGGCCATAATCGGAAGGATCAAAAGCGGAGGAAATTCGAGGTATTCTCTGCCGCCAAAATTGGAAGTCAGGTAACTGCAAATGATGGCGATGCCGGTGAGGGTGAAAATCGCGAAATGGATGCGAGGCATAAGAGGGCTCGTCAGTGGGGCATGCTCCTGCATGTAATGATAAACGCCGCCGGTGGCCGCGAGGATGATCCAGGAAATGACGCTGGTCACGTGCAGGGGCCGGATTTCGGTAAACGGGAGCGATTCCTTGATGAATGCGGGCATAATGTATTGGATTCCGCCCAGGATGCCGAAGGCCATTCCCGTAAGCAATGTCAAAAGAGAAACGGCGAGAAAGAGGTAGGCCGCGTTATTCTTCATTTTTGTATTGAATTTGGACCCAGCCGTCAGGGCGGATGGTCGCTTCGTAATTGGGGAAATAGCCGGTTTTGTCCACGTGCGACAGGAACGCGATAATAGACGCCTGCTCATCGGGGCTGAAATTGAATACAGGCATCGCACCCACTCCCGCCGATAGCATGGCCTTGATATACTTCGGGCCTTTTCCCGGTGCCGATGCGACATTGGTAAGATCGGGGCCAAGGTATCCGCCCAGGCCATAAAACTGATGGCAGGCCGCGCAATTGTTTTTCTGCCAGAGAGTTTGTCCGCGCAGAGCTTGGGAATCCATCTTCACGTTCGATCCTTCGCCATAAACCGAATAATTGTGCACGGCAAACAACAAGGCAAGCGCAGCGAGGATGGCCAGATATAGCGGCGTGGTCTTTTGCATGTTGGCAAACCTATTTCGAATCTCCAACAAATCTTATGATTGAAATCATCTTTTACCGTGAGAAAGCGGGCAACCTTTACACCTTTTAAATAATATGGATTCACACGCACTTCACACCTTTCACATTCCGGTGATGGGCCTCGCCTTCACCATCGATTCGCCCATCAGGGTGGCCCACCTTGGGATTTCGTCGGTTATATCGATCATGGATGACGATCTCATCGAAAAGATCAGGGCGTTTTATGCCGGTAAATTTGGCTTTGACCACGACTCGATTCCCACTTCGCAACCCGATTACCGCGCCAACCGAATCACCGCCTATCTGAACATGGTTCAAAAAATCGTGGAACTCAGGCACAGGGAATTCAAGGCGGCCCTGATTTCGAACGACGGGGCTCTTGGTGATTTTGCCGCCATTCTGCCCAAAAAGTCGGCATTTCGGCTGCAACTGGAAAGATTCCTGGCAGCGGGAAAAGAAATGAAGGAGGCTCTGGCGGCATACCTCGAAAACCATTTAATCCCGGGTTCCATTGACGTGAACATCATGACCAAGGTGGACAGGGAAAATCGCGACAGCCAAGGTTTGTTGCCGATGATGTTCAACGATGCACACGCCGCGCTCCGGGGATTTGCCAGCAGCAAACTCTCTTCATCGGTTGTACTGTCGGCAGGCATGCACCCGCGGCTTTACAGCTATATGGAACAGTTTGCGGATTTCTTTCCGGACTCCGATTTCCACCTGAAGAAAAAGATTACTATAAAAGTCAGCGATTACCGCTCTGCCCAAGTGCAAGGTTGTTTTCTGGCGAAAAAGGGTTTGTGGGTATCCGAATTCAGGATCGAATCGGGGCTTAATTGCGGGGGACATGCCTTTGCGACCGACGGCCAACTTCTGGGCCCGATCCTGGAAGAATTCAAAACGAAACGCGAATCGCTTCGGCTGATGATGCACGAATTGTTGGTCAAGTCGCTGGCCGAGAAAAACCTTTCGGTTCCTTCCATGCCATTTGAACTCAGGATCGCGGTCCAGGGCGGGGTCGGAACGAATGCAGAGCACGAGTTTCTGCTGCAGCACTACAACGTGGATTCGGTGGGCTGGGGATCGCCGTTCCTGTTGGTGCCCGAAGCTACGTCGGTGGACCGCGAGACCCTCCAACTCCTGGCTGACGCACGTGAGGAGGATTTGTACACCAGTGACATTTCGCCGCTGGGCGTTCCATTTAACACCGTTCGGGGCACCACCCACGAAACCTTGCGCCAAAGCCGCGCTCAATCGGGCAAACCCGGCAGCTCGTGTCCGAAAAAATACCTAGCGCTGAGCAAGGAATACGACGAGGAAGGCATCTGTACCGCCTCGCGAAAGTACCAGAAACGCAAACTGGCCGAAATCGGCGCCGACCCGCAACTCGATGAACGTTCCCGGGAGGCGGCAAGGTCGGGGGTTCTTGAAAAATCGTGCCTTTGCGTGGGCCTGTCCAATTCGGCGCTGTTGGAAAATGGCATCGGGATCAAGGGAGACCGCTCGGTGGTGATATGCCCCGGGCCCAACATCGCCTACTTTGACCGCGAATATTCCCTCACTGAGATGGCCGCGCACATTTACGGCGGGAAGTCGGTACTGGAAGATATTGCAAGGCCGCACATGTTTGTCAAGGAACTCGGGCTGTACGCAAATTATTTGCGCAAACAAGCTCGGTTGCAGGGAAGTGCGCCTGCAACTGCAAAGATGAGGCGAAATCTTTTGGAGGGCGTGGCCTATTACCGGCAAATTTTTGCCGAGAGCACGATGTTCGATCGAAGTTCCGATGCTTCGATTGAAGGCCTTGAAGCCATTGCAGAGTCCATCAAGTCGGTTGAATGTGAACCGGTTGCTGAAACGGCGCCATAAATTTTCACCACTATGACCTCGGTCATAAATCCCGCAGCCTGAAGCGGATAACTTTGCCTCAGTCACTGAAACATCGGCCCAAAAATGAATCGGACCCAACTTGTTGCAAACATCAATCGGCTTCGCAAAGAAAAGAATGCGGTGATACTG
The DNA here is from genome assembly GCA_023390775.1 of Bacteroidota bacterium. GTDB lineage: Bacteria > Bacteroidota > Bacteroidia > Flavobacteriales > Flavobacteriaceae > Flavobacterium. The sequence goes on from JAEWCF010000015.1 coordinate 42,275, forward strand.
GCGCATTATTATCAAGAGCCCGAAATCCAGGAAATCGCCGATTTCGTGGGTGACAGCCTCGAACTTTCGAGAATGGCTGCCAGTACCGATGCGGACCTCATTGTTTTTGCGGGTGTGTATTTCATGGCCGAGACCGCCAAGATCCTCAATCCGTCGAAAACGGTTCTGCTGCCGGATGTCAATGCGGGTTGCTCACTGGCCGACGGTTGCCAACCCGGCGATTTTGCCCGCCTCAAAGCCCGACACCCGGATCACAGGGTTGTAACCTACATCAATTGTTCGGCGGAGATCAAGGCAATGAGCGATATCGTGTGCACATCGTCCAATGCTAAAAAAATCATTAATTCAATCCCCGAAGATCAACCCATTCTATTCGCTCCGGATCGGAATCTCGGTAAATATCTTCAAAAGGAAACCGGTCGCGACCTTGTACTTTGGGACGGATCCTGCATCGTGCACGAAGCCTTCTCGCTCGATAAACTCATTGAACTTTATAAGAAACATCCGGGCAGCGTCATCGTTGCCCACCCCGAATCGGAGGCGCATATACTTGAAGTGGCGCATTATGTGGGATCGACCTCGGGCATGATGAAGTATATTATGGAAAGTGACGCCGATACTTTTATTGTGGCCACCGAAGCCGGCATTTTGCACCTGATGGCCCAAAAAGTGCCCGGCAAGACGCTGATTGCCGCGCCCTCACATGAAGACAACACCTGCGCCTGCAGCGAGTGCGCGTTCATGAAGCTCAATACGCTGGCCAAATTGTATCAGTGCCTTCAAAAGGGTTCCCCCGAAGTCACCGTACCCGAAACCCTTCGGCAAAAGGCGCTGGTCCCCATCCGGCGCATGCTTGAACTCTCATAACCTACAAGATGATCAATACCGATATACTGATAATAGGAACGGGCATCGCAGGATTGACATTTGCGATTAAGACGGCGAAATCGCGGCCCGACCTGTCCGTCACCATCATGACCAAATCCAACGCCGAAGCCTCCAATACGCAATACGCCCAGGGCGGGATTGCAGCTGTGATGGGCGGGCTCGGTGACAGTTTCGAGGCGCATATCGCCGATACCCTGGCCAGCGGCGGCGCTGAATGCGAAGAGGAAATCGTCAGGATGGTGGTCTGCCAGGCCCCGGAAAGGCTCAGGGAACTAATAGAGCTGGGCGTTGAATTTGACCGCGCCGGCTCCCAATTTGACCTTGCCTTGGAAGGCGGCCATTCGCGCCGCAGGATTTTGCACCGTAGCGATATGACCGGCAGCGAGATTGAAACCAACCTGCTCAAAAAGGTCCGCGCAATGGACAACATCTCGCTTCTGGAAAACCACTTTGTCATTGACTTGATGGCCGACAGTGAAGGCGGTACCGAAAAGTGTTCCGGCGCATTCTTCTTCGACGATACTGGCCGGGTTCGCTATGTGCGATCGCGGATTACCGTCTTGAGTACCGGCGGTTCGGGGCAGATCTTTCGCCACACCACCAATCCCGAAGTAGCTACCGGCGACGGCGTTGCGATGGCCGGAAGGCTCGGCGCCAGGATCCAGGACATGGATTATGTGCAGTTCCATCCGACCGCGATGTATGAACCGGACCAGAACCCCTGCTTTTTACTCTCCGAGGCACTGCGCGGATTTGGGGCGCACGTGATCAATGCCGACGGCAGGCGGTTCCTGTTCCGGTATGATTTGCGGGGGGAGCTGGCCACGCGGGATATTGTTTCCAATGCGATTATAGAGGAAATGGCCATCAGCGGTACCGATTGCGTATTCCTGGATTGCCGGCATATTGAGCCCGTGCTTTTCCAAAGGCATTTCAAATCCATTCACGCCTCTTGCCAAAGCCGAGGGTTTGACCCGGCTTTTGACGTGATCCCGGTCGTGCCTGTCGCCCATTACCAGTGCGGCGGAATCAAAGTCGACAAGTTTGGCCAAACCAGCGTAGCGAACCTGTTTGCCATCGGGGAATGCGCCAGGACCGGCTTTCACGGACGCAACAGGCTCGCATCAAATTCGCTGCTGGAGGCGGTTGTTTTCGCACACAACGCATCGGAACGAGTGTGTAGCATGATCGATTCGGTACTGCCATCGGCGCGGGTTTACGTCAACATCCGCGGCATGCGCGCCCATAATGATGAAAATCCCGAAGTGGTGCAAATCACTAACGAAATACGGGAGGTGACCACAACATTCCGGCTCGATAATTTGCATGAGCCCGCCATATACCGGCTCCGGGAGCTCAGGGAACGCGCGATGGCAATTTACGGTTCGGATATCTGCAGGAAGGTCATTGAAGCGATCAATATGGCCGAAGTGGCCCTTCTCATGATCAAGGAATCAAAAGAAAGAAAATCAATAACTCAAAAACAGATAAAATGACAGTAGATACAAAAACAACGATTGGCGAAATGGTCGCCTCGGATTTCAGGATGGCCTCGGTATTCTCGAAATACGGCATTGACTTTTGCTGCAAGGGAAACCGCACGCTTGAGGAAGTATGCGAAAAGAAGAACATTCCCGTTTCCGAACTTACCCAGAAATTGGCCGAGGCGAGCCTGTCTTCGGGGCAGCCAACGGATTACGCCGCATGGCCATCGGACTTGCTGATTGATTATATCGAAAAGCGGCACCACCGGTATATCGAGGAAAAAGCGCCCGTGATCATGCAATTCCTGGACAAATTGTGCAAGGTGCACGGAGGCCGCCACCCTGAGCTTTTCCAGATCAACGAATTGTTCACGGAATCAGCCGGCGAACTTGCCGCGCACATGAAGAAGGAGGAACTCATCCTGTTTCCGTTCATCAAAAAAATGGAACAGGCCAAAAGACAAGGCATTCCGCTGAGCCGCCCGCATTTCGGGACCGTTGAAAATCCGGTGGCCATGATGAAGGAGGAACACACCGTTGAAGGGGAGCGTTTTGAGGAGATTTCCGCCCTTACCGACGGATACAATCCGCCGGCGGATGCCTGCAGCACCTATCGGGTGGCTTTTGCGATGCTGGGCGAGTTCGAGCAGGATCTTCACACGCACATCCATCTGGAAAACAACATTTTGTTCCCGCGTGCAATCGCCATGGAACGCGAACTTCAAAACTAGGGACATGGAAAAGTACGTCATCAAGCGCACGGGCTCTTACCTCCCGTTTGAAGGATACAAGATACGCGAAGCCATCATGCGCGCCTTTGCGAGCGTGACGCGGGATTGCGACGACGCAGTGTATGAAGAAGTGTTGACTGCCCTGGAAGCCAAGGAAACCTGGGCGGTTGAGGAGATTCAGGACATCATCGAAAAGGTTTTGTACCGGCGCCAGCACTTTGAGGTCATGCGCTCCTTCATGCTCTATCGGCACACGCGTAAACTTCAGCGCGAGCACGTCAACGGGCTCAATGACGATACGACTTACGTGGATTCGACCCAAACCATTGAAGAATACATCCGCCAAACCGACTGGCGCATAAACGCGAACGCCAACACTTCCTATTCCAACGCAGGCCTGGTGAACAACACGGCGGGGAAGATCATCGCTAATTACTGGCTCGACAAGATTTACTCGAAAGAAGAGGGTTATGCGCATCGCAACGGCGATATCCATATACACGACCTGGATTGCCTCACCGGTTATTGCGCGGGTTGGAGCTTGCGGGTCTTGCTCAACGAGGCCTTCAACGGAGTCCGGGGGCGTGTCGAGAGCCGTCCGCCAAACCATTTCAGGGAAGCGCTTGGGCAGATGGCCAATTTCCTCGGGATCCTGCAGAGCGAATGGGCCGGGGCGCAGGCCTTCAGTTCCTTTGACACCTATCTCGCGCCGTATGTTTTCAAAGATCAACTATCATACAAGGATGTCGAAAAGGCGGTCCGGGGATTTGTGTACAACCTCAATGTCCCCGCTCGCTGGGGCCAGTCGCCCTTTACCAATATTACCCTTGACTGGATGGTTCCGAACGATCTGAAGGAACAGATCCCCACCCGGAATGACCATCATCTGTTCGAAGGCCTTACGGACGAAACCCTCTTGACCGAAGCCCACAAACGCGGCGCCGAATCCCTCGAGGCCATGCGCTACGAGCATTTCCAGAAGGAGATGGACATGATCAACAAGGCGTACTACACCATCATGACCGAGGGCGATGCGGGCGGGCAGCCCTTTACCTTCCCGATTCCCACGGTGAACATTACCGAGGACTTTGACTGGGAAAGCGAAAATGTGGATCTCTTGTTTGAAAATACGGCCAAGATCGGATCGTCCTATTTCCAGAATTTTATCGGAAGCCAGTATGTGCTGGACGATTCGGGGAACAGGGTCGAAAACCCCGAAGCCTACAAACCCAACGCCGTGAGAAGCATGTGTTGCCGCCTGCAACTCGATCTCCGGGAACTGCTCAAAAGGGGGAACGGGCTCTTTGGAAGCGCCGAGATGACGGGCAGCATCGGTGTGGTGACCATCAACATGGCAAGGCTTGGTTACCTGTACCGCGGTGACCGCGACGGCTTGTACCGGCGGCTTGACCAGCTCATCGACATCGCCAAATCGACGCTCGAGAAGAAGCGCGTCTTTATCCAGGAGATGTACGACCGCGGATTGTTCCCTTACACCAAGCGCTATCTCCCGCACTTCAGGAACCATTTCTCGACCATCGGGGTCAACGGGATGAACGAGATGATCGCCAATTTTTCGTACGGATTCAACGATATCACGAGCGCCTCGGGTATTGAATTCGCATCGGAAATCCTCGAGCACATCCGCAACCGCATGAAACAATTCCAGGAAGACACCGGAAATCTGTACAACCTCGAAGCCACACCCGCCGAAGGGACCACCTATCGGTTTGCCAAGGAGGATAAAAAACGGTATCCCGAGATCCTTCAGGCCGGTCAGCAGGAAAACATTTATTACACCAACAGTTCGCAGATTCCCGTCGATTTCACCGACGACCCGTTCGAGGCGCTGATGCTGCAGGACGAACTGCAATGCAAATACACGGGAGGAACGGTACTGCATCTTTATATGCGCGAGAAAATTTCCACGCCCGAGGCCTGCAAGGGATTTGTGCGGACGGTGCTTACCAATTTCAAGCTACCCTATATTACGGTGACGCCGGTGTTCAGCGTGTGTCCCAAGCACGGTTATCTCAATGGCGAACACGAATTCTGCCCGAAATGCGACGAAGAAATACTCAACCTCAACCTTAATAACCAAACCCATGAAAACCCTTCAAGCTGAACAAGTCCTGGCCGCAAATGCGGAAAAAAGGACAAAATGCCTCGTGTACACCCGCGTGATGGGCTACCACCGCCCGGTCGAGAGCTTCAACATCGGGAAGAAAGGCGAGCACCGGCAACGCACGCACTTTACCGAGCGGTAATGCCTCGGCCCATTTACAGCATCACGCCGTTTACGATGCTGGATTATCCGGATAAGGCAGCCTGCATCTTTTGGTTTGCGGGCTGCAATATGCGGTGCCTGTACTGCTATAATCCGGATATCGTGACCGGAAAGGGAAAGCTGGAGTATACCGATGGGCTCAAATTCCTCGACAAGCGCCGAAACCTTTTGGACGGCGTCGTGCTTAGCGGTGGCGAATGCACGCTGCACAGGGGATTGCCGGATTTCATCGGGCAGGTCCGGGAGCGGGGGCTTAAGGTTAAGATCGACACCAATGGCTCAATGCCTGTCGTCCTTGCAAAGCTGATCGACGATAAACTGGCCGATTATTTCGCATTGGACTTCAAGGCCCCGCCCTCTACATTCAAAAAAGTCACCGTCAGCAATCTATACGCAAATTTTGAGCGGTCACTCGCGCTGCTACTGGACAAAGGCGCGAATTTCGAGGTCAGGACCACTTTCCATTCCGAATTAATATCTGTGCAGGACCTTCACCAGATGATCGCGATTCTCGAAGGAACCGGCTATCGCGGGGATTATTATGTCCAACATTTCGTTCACGATACACCCACATTGTCGCCTTTGTCCAAGTCAACCCGAAATTTGCGGGCCGAAGATTTCAATACCTCCTCGATTCGGGTTATTTTTAGGGCATGATCCCACAGGTGCAAAGAAACTGGCTGGCCGTTTGCCTTTTCAACTTTTTGATTGCAGCGTTGATGGGAGTTGGGCTCAGATTTTCCCGCGTTGGCGGTCTGCACTTGGAGTATTCGCACCTCTTGCACGCGCACTCGCACACGGCATTGCTGGGTTGGGCCTACATGATGGTCTTTACATTGTCAATCGCCACGTTTGTTCCCTCCGAAAAACGTCCGCGTTACCGAATCCTGTTCTGGCTGACACAAATTTCGGTCGTGGGCATGATGCTCACCTTTCCCTTCCAGGGATACGTCCCGGCATCGATCACATTTTCAACGCTTCACATCCTCTGCAGTTACATCTTCGCGATACGGCTTTTTCGCGACATCAGTACAAATTCCGTTGCCGAAACCCTCATGCGGATCGCGCTGATGTTCATGATTTTTTCCACGCTGGGAGCCTGGTCGCTTGGGCCCATAGGCACACTGGCTGGAAAGGACAGCCCATTCTACAAATCCGCAATACAATTCTTCCTGCATTTCCAGTTCAATGGCTGGTTTACGATGTCGGCCATCGCGCTAATATTCGGTTATTTCGTACCGGCCCGCATTGATCTGGCGAAGTTGCGCCGGGCCGGTACGATCATGGTTCTATCGGTTGTACTGATGCTCGGCTTTCCGTTAAGCTGGTACTTTTCCAATGATCTGTTCCGGAATGCGGGCTGGGTTGGTGCGGTGCTGCAATGCTTGGCCATCTTGATGCTTTGGCAGATGTTTGACCGATCGTCTTCCGGACAAAGACAGGCTTTTCCAATTTCATTGCGGTTGTTTTTATGGCTTGCGGCGATGTCCTTCGGTTTGAAAGCCTTGCTTCAGCTACTGCCCGCCTTCCCCGTCATCGCACGCGCATCGCACCAATACCGCGACCTGGCCGTTGGATTTATCCACCTTGCTATGTTGGGGGCGGTCACGGGCGTCCTTCTTTTTTTGGTATCGGGCCGATGCAGGATTTGGG
>JAEWCF010000023.1 GCA_023390775.1 Bacteroidota bacterium
GCCAAATCCAACGTTTCTCGATCTTCTTGCCCAAAAGTTGCTCGCCGATCATCCCGGCAACCTTCATGAAGTTGAGGTTGTCCTCCCCAGCCGCCGCGCCAAGGTGTTTTTGACCCAGTCAATTCGCAATCGCGCCACCGCAAACATCTTCGCGCCAAAGATTACCAATATTGAAGATTTCGTAAGGGATCTCTCGGGATTGCGGGCCATGGAACCGGTGGAGCTGCTGTTTGAGTTTTACAACGTCTATCTTACGATCCAAAAGGAGCCGCAGGATTTTGACGTCTTTTCAAATTGGGCAAAGACGCTGTTGCAGGACTTTAATGAGATCGACAGGTATTTGATCGATCCCGCTCACGTACTGCAATACCTGAAAGATATAGAGGATATCAAAAGATGGGGCCAGGAGGATGAACCCAAGGGGCTTTCCAAAAATTACGTAGATTTTTGGAAGATGCTACCCGTGTATTACCAATCGTTGCGCGATCATCTCCTCAAGATCAAGGCCGGTTACCAGGGGTTGATCTACCGCGAGGCCGTTGCGTCAATTGAAAGGGCAGAACCTTCGCGCCATCTTGTTTTCGCAGGCTTCAACGCGCTTAACAAGGCCGAAGAAAAAATTTTCAAGCATTTCCTAGCCAATCATGGGGCGAAAGCATATTGGGATGCCGACAAAAGCTTCATCTCCGACGAGCTGCACGGCGCGGGCCTGTTCCTCAATCGGATCAAGAACAATTGGAGCTATTACCGGAGCCGCGATTTTGAATGGGTATTTGATCAATTTTCGATGCCCAAAAAGATTGACGTGATCGGTACGGCAAAATCGGTCGGGCAGACGCGGATCGCCGGATCCGTTGTCCAGGATTTGATAAAAGAAGGAGCGGATCTGAGCCGCACCGCAATTGTCCTGGGCGACGAATCGCTGTTGGTTCCATTGCTGCACGCATTGCCCGAACAAACGGGCCCCCTCAACATTACGATGGGATTGCCGGGCAAAAACAATCCCGCCCAAATCCTGATCACCAAGATGTTTCGGATGCATACCGCGGCCTTAAGGCGCAGCGGAGAAGGGTATGTTATTTACCACAAGGACGTGACCGATATTTTGGCCCATCCGCTCGTCGGTGGACGGGCCGGGGCGCGTGAGGTGCTTTCACACATTATCCGCAATAATTATTCGTTTATTCCACACTCGACCCTGACGAACTTCGGGGCAGGGCAGGATGGCCTGCTGCAGATGATATTTGCACGCTGGGAAGATCCTTCGCAAATCATGGGCAACCTCCTCGACATCGTACAGGCAATCAAACTTGAAATCCCCGACGACGAGTCGGGCCGCGTTACGCTGGCATTCCTGCACGCAACCCACCAGATGCTGAACCGACTTTCGCTGGGGATTGGCCCTTACATTGAATTTCTGGACGCCGATCTGTTGCATTCCATGTATAAACAGGCCGCTGACCTTGCCGAAGTTTCATTTGAAGGCGAGCCGCTCGCCGGTTTGCAGGTCATGGGTATCCTGGAAAGCCGCGTCCTGGATTTTGAAAACGTCATCGTCTTGTCAATGAACGAGGGTAAGCTTCCCGCCGGTAAATCAGGGAATTCCTTTATTCCGAACGATCTCAAGCGCGAGTTGGGCCTGCCGACATACAAGGAAAAGGACGCCGTCTATACCTATCATTTCTATCATCTGCTGCAGCGTGCCTCACGTGTGTTCCTGATTTACAACAATGACAGCGAGGGCTTCGACGGTGGCGAAAAGAGCCGCTTCATCACCCAGCTGGAAGTGGAAAAGAAGCCGGCCCATGAGCTTTTGGCCAAAACCTTTGCGGCGCACGTTCCGCCCGTTGCCGCAAGGCCCAGCGTCATTGAAAAGACACCCATGGTCATGGAGCGTTTGCGGCAAATTGCCATTGAAGGGTTTTCGCCGTCGGCACTCACGTCCTACATCCGCAACCCCGTCGATTTTTACTACCGGAAAATCCTGCGAATACGCGAAGCCGAAGACGTGGAGGAGAACATTGCGGTCAACACCCTGGGAACGATCATCCATGAGACTTTGAAGGCGCTATACGAACCCTTCGGGACCCGCATCATATCCAAACACGATCTTGAAAGTGCGATGAAACGCTCCGGCGACGAAGTATTGCGCCAGTTCAAATTGATCTATCGCGAGGGCGAAATCAAACGCGGGCGTAACCTGCTTGCCTTTGAAGTCGCTAAACGGCATGTGACGAACTTCCTGAAACTGGAACTCGAAGACATTGCTTCGGGCGCCGAAATTTCCATCGTTTCGCTGGAGACGAATTATGGCCGGGTCCTTGAACATCCAAAGTTGCCCTTTCCCGTCAGGATTGCGGGTAATGTCGACAGGATTGACATCCGAAATGGTGTTACGCGGATCATTGATTACAAGACCGGTCGGGTCGAAGCCCGGAACCTCAAACTTAAGGACTGGCAATCGCTAATTGACGTCAAGCACGATAAAATTATCCAGGTTTTGTGCTATGCGCTGATGTATCGTTCCGACAGCAATCCAAAAGAGCTCACGGCAGGCATATCATCTTTCAAGAACATGCGCGCAGGTTTCATGCCATTTGCATTTGAAGCGGGAAAGGTAAAAGACGAGCTCATCTCGGACGAAACGCTTGATAATTTCACCGATGCCATGGCCGGGCTCATTGCCGAAATCCTCAATCCGGAAATTCCGTTTGAAGAAAAGGAAGTCAGATTTTCCTGAGGAAGTTTTTGATCGTTTCCAGCAACTCCTCGCGGTTTTCAATGGGCGACATGTGCCCGTCCGGGAATGTCACCAATTGGACTTTTGTACCTTCGGTTTGGGAAACGGCTTCCTGAAAGTCCAGGACGGGATCTTTTTCGCCCAGCACCAGCAAAATGGGATAGGGGCCAAAATGCAGCAAAACCTCACGGTCGTTGCGGATCTTCATGCCCTCGAGCGACGCGACAATTCCCTGCAACGGCGTTTTTAGCGCCTGCAGTTTCACATCCTCGATTTCAGCAGACAATCGATCCCGGTTGGTTTCGCTGAAGAGGTTTGCGATCGACATCCTCACGAAGGTTTCGTGATTTTCCTTCACGGCCCTGATGGCGCGGTCGCGATTGGCCTTGCGCTCCTCGCTGTCCGGCCTGGAGGTGGAGTTCACCAATGCGATTCCGCGAACCATGTCGGGAAACAATTCGGCGAAGGCCAGGGCCACATAGCCGCCCATGGAATGCCCAACGAGCGTTGCCTTGCGGATCTTGAGCGCCGAAAGAACGTGGTGCACCAAATCGGCGTTGTCCTCCATCGCATGCACATATCCTACCGGCGGTGTGTCACCGTGGCCCAGCAGGTCGATGCAAATGACCCGATATTTGGTTGAAAGCGCATCGGAAAAAAAGTCCCACATGGCCCGGTTTTCCAAAAAGCCATGCAGGAATACGATGGCCGAGCCTTTTCCCGTATCTGAAAGCCCAACCGGAACCGATTTGAAATGGATGGTCTTCATCAGCGTTTAGCTGTTCATGATGCTTTCGATTTCCTCGATCTGGATGGGAATGTTGCGCATCAGGTTGAAAGGCTCGCCATTGGGCTGTACGACCACGTTGTCTTCAAGCCGGATCCCGAATCCTTCCTCCGGAATGTAGATTCCGGGTTCCACGGTAAAGACCATGTTGGCCTGCATCGGCTCGTGCAAAAGCCCGTAATCGTGCGTGTCGAGGCCCAAATGGTGCGAGGTTCCGTGCATGAAATATTTCTTGTAGGCCGGCCAGTCCTTGTTCTCGTTCTGCACGTCGGCCTGGTCCAGAAGTCCAAGCCCGAGGAGTTCCGATGTCATGACCTTGCCCACCTCGACGTGGTACTCCTTCCAAAGCGTCCCCGGCCGAAGCATCTTGGTTGCCTCATCCTTGACCCGAAGCACCGCATTGTAGACCTGCGCCTGCCGTTTGGAGAATTTTCCCGAAACCGGAATCGTGCGGGTCATGTCGCTCGAATAATTGGCGTATTCGGCGGCCACGTCAAGCAGGATCAAATCACCCGACATGCATTGCTTGTTGTTCTCGATGTAATGCAAAACATTGGCGTTGTTCCCCGATGCGATGATCGGCGTATAGGCAAATCCCTTTGAGCGGTTGCGGATGAATTCATGGATGAGTTCGGCTTCGATCTCGTATTCCATCACGCCCGGTTTTACAAATTTAAGCAGGCGTTTGAAGCCCTTTTGCGTGATGTCGCAGGCCTGCTGGATCAGGTCGATTTCCTCCTGTTCCTTTATTGAGCGCAGCCGCTGCAATATCGGGTTGCTCTTGGCCACCTGGTGCGCGGGATATTTTTCCTTCCACCACTTGATGAACCGGTCTTCGCGGGTCTCGGTCTCCACCGATGCGCGGTAGTGCTCGTTGGTATTGATGTAGATCGTATCGGCGTAAGTCATCAGCTCGTACAAAACCTTGTGGAAATCCTTTAGCCAATGGATGGTTTGGATTCCGGAAACCTCCCTCGCCCGTTCCTTGGTGAGTTTTTCGCCTTCCCAAATCGCGATGTGCTCATTGGTTTCGCGCAAGAACAACATTTCCCGTTGGGCCTCGTATGGCGCCGATGGAAAAATCACGAGGATGCTCTCTTCCTGGTCCACGCCGCTCAGGTAGAAAATGTCGCGATGCTGCTGGAACGGCATCGTGGAATCGGCGGAGATCGGGTATATGTCGTTGGAATTGAAGACCGCAATGCCACCCGGCTTCATCTGCGCGGCGAATTTTTTGCGGTTTTTGATGAAGAGCTCGTTGCTGATAGGGTTATATTTCATGAGGTGTTATCTTTACCGTCAAATGTAAAACTTTAACGCCACCCGTGAAATGACAAAATACAATTGTTGGCAATCCGGCCTTGTAATCGCTGCTTTCCTCTTTACGCAAACAATGCTTGCGCAGATGCCGGCCTACGCGATATTTTCGGCAGACGGGAAGCCTCGGAACTTTGACAAACTCGTGGCTTCTTCAAAGGCTTCAGAAGTTGTCCTCTTTGGCGAGCACCATGACGATCCCGTTGTCCACTGGCTGCAACTCCGGTTAACGAAGGCTTTATCGGAACAAAGCCTGGTCATCGCAGCAGAAATGCTCGAAACCGACAACCAGCAGGCGGTGAACCTGTATCTGGAGGGGAAGTATTCGGCAAAACAATTGGACAGCGCGGCCCGGCTTTGGCCCAATTTCAAGACCGATTACAAGCCGATCGTCGATTTCGCCAAATCCAAAAAAATTCCGGTTGTTGCCAGCAACGTGCCCAGGCGTTACGCATCGATGGTTTATAAGGGCGGATTCGAATCGCTGAATACGCTCCCGGCAAACGAAAAAGTGTTCATGCCTCCGATGCCCATCGCCTACGACCCAAAACTTCCGGGTTACGTTAAGATGATGGAGGAAATGGGAGGCCACGGCGGCGATAATCTTCCCAGGGCGCAGGCGCTCAAGGATGCCACGATGGCATGGTCGATTTTGAAATCACTACCGCAAAACGGCGTCGTCCTCCATTTGAACGGGACTTATCACAGCGACAATTACGAGGGCATCGGCTGGTACCTCAAACGCGATCGGCCGAACCTGAAAATCCTGACCATTGCGACCGTTTCGCAGGATGACATCGGCAAACTGGAAACCCAACACCGCAATCTCGCCGATTTTATTGTCGTCACGCCTTCCGACATGACGAGGACCCATTAGAAACCCTTGCTGCCATTGGGATTGTCACTCAACGCTAAACACTTTATACTGATTATAAATTAGCGCAAACCATTGTCGGGACCTTCAAATAACAGTACTTTTGTGTGGTTTTTCAACAAATTATGTTTAGATTATGGCAAAATCCGCTTTATTAAAGTCTTCCCTTGCTAAAAAGTACTGGATGGCGCTCACCGGGCTCTTCCTCTGCCTGTTCCTGGTGGGGCACCTTGCGGGCAACCTTCAATTGATTTTTGGGGACGCGTTGCAATTCAACCAGTACGCACTCTTCATGACCTCGAACCCGGCCGTGAAATTGCTTTCATACGTTACTTATTTCTCCATCGTTTTCCACGCTGTTGACGGGATCCTGCTCACGATCCAGAACCGGAAGGCACGTCCCATCGGGTATGCCTACGAGCGCCAGGAGGCCAACACCAACTTTGCCTCGCGCAACATGGCCGTACTGGGTACGCTGATTTTGGTATTCATCGTCACGCACATGGTCAATTTCTGGGCAAGGATGCACTTTGACGAAAAGATGCCGTTGCAGACGACCAAAATTCAGGTGCAGCCCGGAATTCCGGCGCAGGATTTTTACATCACCCAAAGCGGCGGATATATTCCCGTAGGCACGGTCGATATCAAGAACCGCACGGAATTTTACGATCCCAATTACAAAGTAAAAGTGGCCGATGGCTACAAAGACCTCTACAAGATTACCGTTGATTTCTTTACCGACGAGCAGTACGGCCTGATTTTCACGTTGCTTTACGTCATTTCCATGGCGGTCCTGGCTTTCCACCTCTGGCATGGGTTTGCGAGCGCCTTCCAATCGATGGGGATCAACAATCGCAAATACAACCCGCTCATCAGGACGTTCAGCAAGTGGTTCGCGGTCGTTGTGCCGGTACTTTTCGCAATCATTCCGCTTTACATTCGATTTTTTCTAAAAGCTTAAATATGGCATTAGATTCAAAAATACCGTCGGGTCCCATATCCGAAAAATGGACCAACCATAAAAACCACATCAACCTGGTCAACCCGGCCAACAAGCGCAACATCGACGTGATCATCGTCGGGACGGGGCTTGCGGGAGGATCGGCAGCCGCCACGCTCGCCGAACTGGGTTACAACGTCAAGGCGTTCTGCTTCCAGGATTCACCGCGCCGCGCACACTCGATCGCCGCACAGGGCGGAATCAACGCAGCGAAAAATTACCAGGGCGATGGCGATTCAACCTTCAGGTTGTTTTACGACACCGTAAAGGGAGGCGACTACCGCGCCCGCGAGGCCAACGTACACCGCCTTGCCGAAGTATCGGCCAACATCATCGACCAGTGCGTGGCCCAGGGCGTTCCGCTCGCACGTGAATACGGCGGGCTCTTGGACAACCGCTCTTTTGGCGGAACCCTTGTATCAAGGACTTTTTACGCAAAGGGACAAACAGGCCAGCAGCTTCTGCTTGGCGCATACTCGGCGATGAACCGCCAGATCGGCCGGGGCAAGATCAAGATGTACAACCGCCACGAGATGCTGGAACTTGTTGTAATCGGCGGAAAGGCGCGTGGAATCATAGCGCGCAACCTGATCACCGGTGCCATCGAACGCCATTCGGCGCATGCCGTCGTGATCGCATCGGGCGGTTACGGAAATGTTTTCTTTCTTTCCACAAACGCGATGGGCAGCAATGCCACGGCGGCCTGGAAAGTTCATAAGAAGGGCGCGTATTTCGCAAACCCTTGTTACACGCAAATTCACCCCACCTGTATTCCCGTTTCGGGCGACCACCAGTCAAAGCTGACGCTGATGTCGGAATCACTCCGCAACGACGGCCGAATCTGGGTCCCGAAGAATCTCGAAGATGCGAAAGCCATCCGCGAAGGCCGCAAAAAGCCCACGGACCTTTCGGAGGCCGAGCGCGATTATTATCTGGAGAGGCGCTATCCGTCTTTCGGTAACCTCGTGCCGCGCGATATCGCTTCGCGTGCTGCCAAGGAGCGTTGCGATGCCGGTTATGGTGTGAACAAAACGGGCGAAGCCGTTTACCTGGATTTTGCCGCCGCCATCGAGCGCTATGGACGCGACCAGGCTCGTATCAAGGGATTGGATGAGAACGATAAAAAGACCGTTATTAAACTCGGAACCGCCGTCATCGAAAGCAAATACGGCAACCTCTTCCAGATGTATGAGAAGATCGTTGACGAAAATCCATATGTCACTCCGATGATGATCTATCCGGCCGTCCATTACACCATGGGAGGAATCTGGGTCGATTACAACCTGATGACCACGATTCCGGGATGCTTCGCCATCGGTGAGGCCAACTTCTCAGATCACGGGGCCAACCGCCTGGGAGCTTCGGCGCTCATGCAGGGCCTTGCCGACGGCTACTTCGTCCTTCCGTACACCATCGGGGATTACCTGTCGTCCGATATCCGCACGGGCAAAATTCCCACGGATACGGTCGAATTTGACGAGGCCGAGCGCAATGTCCGCACCCAACTGGAACATTTCATCAACAACAACGGTACGCATTCAGTCGACTACTTCCACAAAAAGCTGGGCAAGATCATGTGGGACAAGGTCGGCATGGCCCGAAATGCCCAGGGATTATCAGAGGCCATCGTTGAAATTGCCGCGCTTCGCGACGAATTCCACCGCGACGTGAAGGTTCCGGGCACGATGGACAGTTTTAACCAGGAACTCGAGAAGGCTATGCGCGTATCGGATTTCCTTGAACTCGGGGAACTGTTTGCCAAGGATGCCCTGCATCGCAATGAATCGTGTGGAGGCCATTTCCGCGAGGAATATCAAACCGAGGAAGGCGAGGCCCAGCGCGACGACGAAAACTTCGCCTATGTTGCCGCCTGGGAATATAAAGGGAAGCCATCGGATGCCGTCCTGCACAAGGAGCCGCTCGTGTTCGAGAACGTGAAATTGGTCCAAAGGAGTTATAAATAGTTAACGGTTTACGGTTCACGGTTCACGGTTATTTTTCCGTGCCGTGCCACAAATAATGATCACAATGAAGTTAACATTAAAAATATGGCGTCAAAAAAACGCCGACGACAATGGGAAACTTGTTGATTACCATCTCGACAATGTCTCCCCCGATATGTCCTTCCTCGAAATGCTCGATGTGCTCAACGAGGGCCTCATCATGCGCGGGGACGATCCCGTCGCATTTGACCACGATTGCCGCGAGGGAATCTGCGGAATGTGCTCGCTTTTCATCAATGGCGAGGCACACGGCCCGGACCGCGGCGTAACCACGTGCCAGTTGCACATGCGCATGTTCAAGGACGGCGATACCATTTACATCGAACCCTTCCGCGCCAAGGCATTTCCCGTAATCAAGGACCTGGTCGTGGACCGCAGCGCCTTCGAGCGCATCCAGCATGCCGGCGGCTTCATCTCGGTCAACACCTCCGGGAACACCATCGACGCCAACGCGATCCCGATCAACAAGCACGACGCCGATACGGCCTTCGATTCGGCGACCTGCATCGGTTGCGGTGCCTGTGTCGCAAGTTGTAAAAACGCTTCGGCGATGCTGTTCGTTTCGGCCAAGGTGTCGCAATTCGCGCTTTTGCCGCAAGGAAAGGTCGAGGCCACCGAGCGCGTGTTGAACATGGTCACGCAAATGGACGCCGAGGGCTTTGGAAACTGTACCAATACCGGCGCCTGCGAAGTCGAATGTCCAAAGGGCATTTCGCTCGAGAACATCGCCAGGATGAACCGCGAATACCTCAAAGCGAGTTTCAAATAGTAAAGGCGTCCCTCGGGACGCTTATTTTTTGGGGCGTTGCGGCGCAAAAACATTGCAGTTCAAAACGTGAAGTGTCGCGCCGCCGCGCTGTACGCTGTATCTGCCGGGCTTCGCCGCGACAGGATGCCGCTTCCATCGCTAACGCAAAATAGCTGTCAGCTATCAGCCATCAGCTTTCAGTTTGACCGTGCAAAGCGACAACATACATATTTCACCGGAACTTCTTGCAAGATTGCTTTGCGATTACGTGTAGCAGATTGTCGCTGAGTTCCCAGCGTATTGAACACTGACACCTGTCAACTCACGGCTTAATTTGATGCTGCCAACGAATTTTTCTAATTCGGCCTTGCTTGGAAAATCGCGAAATTTTTCACCAGGAAATTTTTTCCAAGTTCAGGTTAGAAGCATAAATCCCATCGTAACCTCGCCACAAACTGATAGCTGATAGCTTTTTCTGTTCCAATTAACATTAAGAATCTCGTCGTGAACCAGGTCACAAGCTGATAGCTGGTAGCTGACAGCTGACAGCTTATTTAAGTATCTTTGGACAAACCACTTTCCATGAAGCGCTTCGGTATTATCGCCGCGATCCTTTCCTGCGCACTCTCAAACGCGCAATCCTATCACGAGTATGTCAATCCCTTTATCGGGACCGGCGGTCATGGCCACACCTTTCCGGGCGCCTCAATGCCCTTCGGGATGGTTCAGCTTTCACCCGACACCCGCATCGACGGAAGCTGGGACGGTTGCGGCGGTTACCATTATTCCGACAAAATCATTTACGGATTTTCGCATACGCACCTTTCCGGAACCGGCGTCTCCGATTTTGGCGACATCATGCTCATGCCCACCACGGGCGAGCCGTCGTTGGAGGTCAAGGACTATGCTTCCACCTTTTCACATGGAAGCGAAAAAGCGCACGCCGGGTTTTACCAAGTCAAACTGGATGACGGAAACATCGGCGTTGAATTGACTACGACAACCCGGGTCGGCATGCATCGTTATACCTTTCCTGACACCGGAAATGCAAATCTTGTCCTCGATCTCAATCACCGGGACAAACTGCTTCAGGGAGAAGTCCGCATTATCAGCCCGACGGTGATCGAAGTGCTCCGCCGCAGCGAGGCCTGGGCCCGTGACCAATATGTATTTGCCAGGATCGAGTTCAGCAGGCCCATGAATGTTACGGCGGTAAAAAACAACGGTTTTGCGCCTGCCAAGGTCAACGATAAATTTTTTGCCGGTAGCATCCTCTCGCTCGCTTTTTCCACCGCGGTCAAGGCAGGGGAGCAATTGCTGGTCAAAGTAGCGCTGTCGCCAACCTCGCATGAAGGAGCCGCGCTCAATATGTCGGAAGTTAGGAACTGGAACTTCGAAGCGGTAAAGGCTGCATCGGCGAAAGCTTGGGACAAGGAACTGTCAAAGATTGAAATTCCGCTTGTGGACAGGGACAAGGCAACCGTATTTTACACCGCGCTTTACCACACCATGCTCCAGCCTAACATCGCGCAGGACATCGACGGAAAATACCGCGGCCGCGACATGCAGATCCATAAGGCAGAGGGCTTTGATTATTATACGGTATTCTCGCTTTGGGACACTTTCCGCGCGGCGCATCCACTATACACGCTTATCGACAAGAAACGCACGGCCGATTTCATCAACACCTTTATCAAACAGTACGAACAAGGGGGCACATTGCCCGTTTGGGAACTTGCATCCAATGAAACAGGTTGCATGATCGGTTATCATTCGGTATCGGTGATTGCCGACGCCATGGTCAAGGGGATCAAGGGATTCGATTACGCGAAAGCTTATGAGGCCTCCAAAAATTCGGCAATGCTGGATCACCTCGGCCTGGACGCGTACAAAAAGAACGGTTTTATCGCGATAGATGACGAACACGAAAGCGTTTCCAAAACCCTGGAATATGCCTATGACGACTGGTGCATCGCGCAGATGGCGGGCCCAACGCTGCTCGCCAGGCCGGACGATTACGCCTACTTCATGGAACGGTCGCAAAACTGGCGAAACGTCTTTGACCGCTCCACGGGATTTATGCGCCCGAGGCGAAACGGCGGCTGGGAATCCCCGTTCGATCCGCGCGAGGTCAATAACAACTATACCGAGGGAAACTCCTGGCAATACACATTTTTTGTCCCGCAGGATATCCCGGGGCTTATGGACCACTTTGGGATTGCGGCAAATGAACCTCGACGCGCCCGCGCGCTTGAACGCAAACTCGACGACCTTTTTACAGCGCCCACAGCCACCACCGGCCGGGAACAGCCCGACATTACAGGTCTCATCGGTCAATACGCCCACGGAAACGAGCCCAGCCACCACATGGCCTACCTCTACCACTTTGCGGGAAAACCCGATAAAACCAAAGAAAAAGTACGCTTCATCCTTGATGAATATTACAAAAATACACCTGATGGACTTATCGGGAATGAAGATTGTGGACAGATGAGTGCCTGGTACGTCCTCAGCGCCTTGGGAATTTACCAGGTGACGCCCGGCAAGCCCGAATGGACGGTTAATGAACCATATTTTTCCTCCCTCAAAGTCAATTTTGAAGATGGTTCCTCAAAGGTCATTACAGCCGCGACTCCACTGGAAGAATTGCAATCGCTCGGGTTGGAAAAAGCACCTGCAAGAACGGGATATCCCGTTCCGGTGTCTTTTCCGGTTCCGGAAATCAGTGCCCTTGCGCAGTCATTCGGGAAGAGTCAGGTCATAACGGTGGCACATGCGATGCAGGACCTTAGATTATTTTACCGAGTAGTCACGTCCCAAAAAGACAATCCTCCATTCAAGCGGTACGCCAAACCGTTCAAAATAGACAGATCGACGAAAGTGGAAGCGTTTGTCGAGGACGAAAAGATGAACCGGAGCAAGGTCGTATCGGCACAATTCTTCAAGAAGCCAAATGATTATCTGGTAAACCTGGTTTCAACCTTCAATCCTCAATACCACGCGGGCGGCGCCGGAGGGTTAACCGATGGAATTCGCGGGAATGAAAACTGGCGAAAGGGCGATTGGCAGGGATACCAAGGACAGGATTTCGAGGCCGTGATCGATTTGCGAAAGCGCACCACGGTAAAGAAAGTGAGTGTTGGATTGCTTCAGGACAGCCGGTCCTGGATTCTGATGCCAACGGGTATCGAGGTCGAGACATCGACGGACGGCAAGACGTTCGGGAACTCGGCAAGGATTACAATCAATGAAGATCCCAAACGCGATGACACCTTCGTAAAAACGTATGTTGTGGAGGGGATAGACCAATCTGCAAGATTTATCCGGGTCCGCGCTAAAAACTTTGGCAAATTGCCGGGCTGGCATCAGGGATTTGGCGGCGATGCCTTTATTTTCATCGATGAGATCATTGTAAATTAATTGGTGTAATCAAATGGATAACCTGCTGGATTTAACCATTGTTCAAACGAAACTTAAATGGCATTCGCCCAGGGAAAACCGCGCTCGCCTTGATTTGGAACTCGCAGCTTTGGAAACTGACCTGATTGTCCTACCCGAAATGTTTTCTACCGGTTTTACGATGGAACCTTCGCAGATGGCCGAATCCATGGACGGCGAAACGGTCCTTTGGATGAAAGACAAGGCGAGGGAATTGGACGCGGCAATATGCGGGAGCGTGGTAATCGAGGAAAACGGAAAGTATTACAACCGTGCTTTGTTTGTTCTGCCATCAGGAACGATCTATCAGTATGACAAGCGGCACCTGTTTACGATGGCGGGCGAACATTTGAGTTATGAACCTGGTTCGGAAAGGCTTGTGGTCGAATACAAAGGATGGAAAATTTGTCCCCTGATTTGCTACGACCTGCGATTTCCCGTTTTTTCGAGAAACGATGTTGCGTACGATCTGCTGATTTACGTGGCGAATTGGCCTGATCCTCGAATTGGTGCCTGGGATGCCCTCCTGAAAGCCCGGGCCATTGAAAACATGTGCTTTACTGCAGGGGTCAACCGCATCGGTACCGACCCGAACGGCCATCGCTACACCGGACACAGCCAGGTCCTGGATTGTTTTGGAAATGTAGTGGCGAATTGCGGGGATAGGGCGGAATCTCAGACCATTCGGCTTGACCGTCAAACCCTTTATGATGCGCGTAAGAAGTTTCCCTTCCTCGAGGACCGCGACTTTTTCAAGGTAATGTGATCGGCTGGTCCACGTCCCAGTTTGCCCGGACATCGACCTGCCGTGGGAAATAGACCACTTCCTCGGCTTGCCTCGACTCGAGGTAATTCCCGCTGTCCCATTCCCTGTTGCCGTTGGCGTCATAAATAATCCGGACGGTGTAGAGTGCGGGATCGAGCAGGTCAAAGGAAATCACGCCCGGTTCGGTCACATAGGCCGAGGTAACGGTTTCGCCATTGGCCTTGGCAAGTTCCACAATGACCGGATATTGCCGGACATTTTCAAGCGTCAGCCGAAGATTTCCGTAATCGGATGTGTTTTTGGTCGCAACCTGGAAAGACAGCGAGTCGTTTTTCGCGCCGTAAAAGTCGGTGATGGAACCCGGCAACAGTTCAATTTTATAAAGGGCAAGCGGCTCGCGTTTAAAATCGAGCGTCAGTTCCATGGTGAAAGGATCATAAGTTACCTTGGAGGAAACCATTGAAGAATCACGTGCGCGAATGCGGATTAGGGACTCGTCAATCGTGGAAATCGGCCTTGTAGACTTGAGCACAAAAGGGCTGCGAAGCGGAAGCGTACCGCTGAATTTGGGCCGCAGCGAAAGCGTATCGGCTTTTTGCGCCTTGATCCTGACATTGAAATCCTGTTTGTACGTCCCCCTTGTAACGGACACGTCCAGGGAGTCTGCCTTGAGCGGCCTGAACCAAATATTTAGGGAATCTTTTCCCTCGACCTTGGTTGTGACCGACGGAATTTCAACCCCTGCAGAACGCAGCGCGACCGCAATTCCGTTGGGTTTCCCCTCAATAGGCATAATAAGTTTGTTCGCTTCGCCCAGTACAGGTTTCATGGCGCGGAAGGGAATCGATTCCCTGAACAATTCCAATTCATAAATCGTATCGCCCGGAACAGTCACAAAGGCCTTCTGAAAGCCGATCTTGTCGGTTTTGGGGTCGAATTTATAATTGCCGGCCTCGTCTTTCAAGGCAACGAGCTTGTAGCGGCCGGCTTTCAAGTTTTCGAATTGAAAGGTTGTTGCACTGTCCATCGTATTGGTCACGTAACGCGGACTGTTTTTGTAAACGATTGAATCCGAATAGGTCGAATCGGCCTCGTAGAGCAAGACCGTGACAAACGGATCCGGCACCTGATTATAGGCATCGCGCACGATGCCTGACAGTTTGAGCGAGTCGATATGCGATCCCGTAGAAAAAACGTATTTGAATTGAGGAAAAGGATTTGATTCATTGTTGTCCTCAATGCTTTGCCCGAAATTAAGGCTGTAGGTCGTATTCGGCAAGAGTGTATCCTTGATCGAGATTCGGATGGTTTTGGACGCGGTGGTAGGTGAGATTACCGGTGGCGTTTTCATGGGTGGGGACACGATCAGGTTTTTCTCGACGTCTTTTAGTTTGACGTATTCATTGAAGTTCAGACGGATCTCGTTTCCCTTGAATCCGGTGGAATAATTCTTAGGGACGCTGGATTCCAGTACCGGCGCAAGAGTGTCCTTCGCGCCCCCGCTGATGCTTCCACGCTTTGCGCATCCCGAAGCCGCGATGGCCACCAAAACCCATATCAATCGTATTAGAGCGCGCATCGAATCATTTTGATGCAAAATAACGATTTATTTTCGCATCTGCAGAAGGTTGGACGCTGTATCCCCTCGAGTAAAAGTTAAGTACATTCGATCGTAATAATACCATCGCATTTTGCATAATAATACACCGATTAACTATGCGACATCGCGATGCATGCGATGCTGACTCGGGCACCGGGAATCTCCAGCAAAGCCTTGCCGCAGGCCTCCAGGGTGGACCCGGTTGTAATGACGTCATCGACCAGGAGAAAATGTGCGTTTGCGGGCGCATTGTCAAGATGGGCAATGAAGGTGGCGCTGGAAGTGGCCCTGGACAGCATATTTTTTCGCGTTTGCGTTTTCGCATATCGCTTCCGGGCCAGGATTCGGGGGTTATATTGCGCCGAAAGTCCGGCGGCGAGTGCCCCCGCAAATTTGTCCACCTGATTGTATCCCCTTTGGCGAAGCCTTCGCGGGTGAAGGGGGACAGGGACCACGACATCCACCTTTTCCAATTGCGAGCGATTTAGATCTTCCGCATACCATTGACCCAAAACTTCCCCGACGGCTTCCTGTCCGCGGTATTTAAGGTTATGGATTAGTTGCTGAACGATGCCCTTTTTGTGGAAGTAGCACATCGCCGAAACATGTTGCACATCCAACCTCCCATATAATTTTGACATCGCTTCGTTTCGGGGTACCAGGTGTTGCAAGGTCATGGGCAACTCATGTCGGCAGGCAAGGCAGATCACGTGCTCGCCTTCGTAGAGCAATCGGTCACAGCCGGTGCAGACGGGGGGAAACAGCAGGTTGAGCAGGGCGCGTATCATATCGTTAGGGATTATCGGTCCAATATTACCATCGGCACCTTGTTTTAAATTACGTTTTCCCCTCACTTTTTATATTTTTGCACGACTATGGCAAAACAGGAAGATCTTTTCAAAAACGTGGTTTCGCACGCCAAGGAGTACGGTTTCATATTTCCTTCGAGCGAGGTGTACGACGGGCTAAGCGCTGTCTATGATTACGGGCAGAACGGTGTTGAACTCAAGAAAAACATCCGGGAATACTGGTGGCGCGCGATGGTGCAAATGCACGACAATATTGTAGGCCTTGACGCGGCCATTCTGATGCACCCGACCACCTGGAAAGCTTCGGGGCACGTGGATGCGTTCAATGACCCGCTCATCGACAACAAGGATTCCAAAAAACGGTTCCGCGCCGATGTCCTGATTGAGGATTACTGCGAAAAGATCAACCAAAAGGCCGAAAAGGAAATTGAAAAGGCACGTGCACGTTACGGCGATTCGTTCAATGAGGACGAATTTGTCACAACCAATGCCCGTGTCGTGGAATATCGGGCAAAAAAGAAGCAAATTCTGGAGCGGATGGCGCATTCCCTTGAAAAGGAAGATCTTGCCGACGTAAAAGCGCTTATTGAAGAATTGGAGATTGCCGATCCTGACACCGGTTCCAAGAATTGGACCGACGTACGGCAGTTCAACCTGATGTTTGGGACCAGGCTCGGGGCATCGGCCGACAGCGCCATGGAACTTTACCTTCGGCCCGAAACCGCACAGGGAATTTTCGTCAATTTCCTCAATGTGCAGAAATCGGGCAGGATGAAAATACCTTTTGGGATCGCACAGACAGGAAAGGCATTCCGAAATGAGATCGTGGCACGGCAGTTTATCTTTCGCATGCGTGAATTCGAGCAAATGGAAATGCAATTCTTCGTACGCCCGGGCGAGGAGATGAAATATTACGATTACTGGAAGCAGACGCGCTTGAAATGGCACCATTCGCTTGGACTTGGCGAGGAGAATTACCGTTTCCACGATCACGAAAAACTCGCACACTACGCGAACGCCGCAGCCGATATCGAATTTAATTTCCCATTCGGATTCAAGGAGCTTGAGGGAATCCATTCCCGTACCGATTTCGATTTGAAGGCGCACGAGGAATATTCCGGCAGGAAGCTGCAATACTTTGATGCCGAACTCAACCAGAATTACACGCCTTATGTCGTGGAGACATCGGTTGGGCTTGACAGGATGTTCCTGGCCGTATTTTCGACCGCGCTGAAGGAGGAAACCCTGGAAGACGGTTCACAGAGGACGGTGCTCAGGTTGCCGTCGGTATTGGCCCCTATCAAGGCCGCAGTCCTTCCGCTTGTGAAGAAGGACGGGCTTCCGGAACTTGCGAACGAGATCCTGGAAAGCCTTCGGTGGGACTTTAATGTTACCTATGATGAAAAGGACGCTGTCGGCAGGCGTTATCGCCGGCAGGACGCCCTGGGGACACCGTTTTGCATCACGGTCGACCATCAATCGCTGGAAGATCGTACGGTAACCGTCCGGCACCGGGATTCGATGTTGCAGGACCGGGTTCGAATTGACGATTTGCATCGGATCATCGATGAGGCTGTGTCAATGAAAAACTGGCTGAGGAAGGCCTTTTAACGAAATTTTCCCGACTGGAGTGCCTTCTCAAGATTTTCCTTAAAAAAGGAGAGTTTGGCATCGGAATTATTTTTTAGCTGATCTTTTACCGCCATGTTTTCTGAAACTACGGGCAACTGACGGTCCAAGAGAAGCCTGAATGAATGCCAGTCGTGGTTTGTCGCCTCCATAATGGACACAATGACGGCCGAAACTTCCTGCAAACTCGCGTCCAAAACGTAGGTTGTGATATTGCCTGCCTTTTTATAACGCATTTTAGGCTTTGTACCTGAAAGCCGATCCAGTGTAGCCTTAGCCAGTCTTGAAAAAAGGATATCTGAGCATATTGCGGCCAATTCTTCCAGATGGGGCCTGATTCCGGCCCATTTCCATCCTCTCATCGCCAAAATCCCGTCAAAGAACGGATCCGGCAATGCGCGCATCCATTGCGTAAGCTCAGTACCGCTACGGCTAAGTATCCGGCCCACGGACTCCTTGGCGGTGCCTATAAAGGCGGTGAGCCCAACAGCATCGTTTATTTTTTTGAAAAGGTCCATCCCACCAATTTCGTCGGCGATTGCTTTGGCGCGCCTGGCATATTTCAGTTCACTTGCGTAAAGGTACCCCGCCTCGTTTGCCGTTGCGATGATTTCACACAACTGCACGAAGTCCTGCGCGGAAATGACGGCTCGTGGTTCGCCTTTAAGATTGACCATGTCGGGCTCCGAAAGATCGTCCAACACATCTACCGATACGGGAATGAAGCGGCTGAGATGCAGGATGAAGTCGTGGAGCCACGTTTGGGATTTGCCTTCGTAACCGAGGATCCGTGAGCACGATTCGACAAATAAAACCGGTGTATCATCGTGTATAATACCACACAATATTTGACCGTGTTGGAATTCAATATTGCCCGGACCAAAGTTTAGTGCGATCATTTTTGCAGCATTTTGAGCCAATCGGTAAGGCTGAGTTTGTCACTTTCGGTGCTGACGTCGATTTGTGCGGCATTTCTCTTCGTGCCCAGGCCATATTGGATGATTCCGGATCGTTTTAAGCGTCGAAGGATGAACCATGCCGTTTTTTGTGTCGTGCCGAGTTCTTGTGCCAATGCTACCGAAGTCATCCCTTGTGGCCGGTGTTGCATCAGCCAAATGGCATGAAACCATTTCAAAAGAGGTATCTTGGAATTGTGAAAAATCGTATTGGTGCGCGCCGTGAAATATTTTCCGGTTTCCTTGCACTTGTATTTATGCCCCGCACATTTATATACCCGCGAAGTGGGCGAGAATGGGCTGGTAACCAATCCCTGCCAGCGGGTCATGGCAAGATATTCCATGCAGGCGTCCTCGGTGGGAAATAGGTTAAGAATCGGATTGGCCATTTCGAGAAATTGGGTGTATAAATATATATAATTTGATAAATATTTAGTGCGTGCTTGTCATTTGCCGCATTTTTTGGCAGATGAAGCCAAAAATATCAACAATGGGGTGTTTGTATTAACAAATCGGGGACTAACATCTCAAAACCATTAATTTAGCGCTGTCCTGATGCCCTCAGGCAGCCCCTACCTACCGCCGCTTACCTGCTTGTGATGGTTCAAATCCATGGCACAGCAGATGACTTTTTCCTACATCGTTGTTGATGATCGTCCCGAAGATGTTTCGGCGGTCCGTGCCTTGGCGGGTGGTTACCCCAACCTGAAATTCAACGGAACTGCCGATAATTACGACGATGCGCTGGATATAATCCTGGAGAGGTTGCCAGCGGTTGTGTTTCTTGAAATCAATCCCGAAAATCTAGAGAGCCGGTTGTCGCTGCACCTAATAAACGAGGTTCACCGTTTCCTAAAGGTTCCCCCGCGATTTATCGTTACCACCGAGTCGCCCGACCATGTACTAAACGCCTTGCGGCACGAGGCCTTTGACTACTTGCTGAAGCCCTTGTCAAAGTCGGATTTCCGGAAGGCCGTTTACCGCCTCGATAAAACCGTGACTGATACCGCACCCTTGTTGACTTTGCCGATCGTCGTCGACGAGCCGCAGCCGGTAGTGGAGACAGCAACTCAGAAGACGGACGACCAGCCGGAGCCCCAGGTCGAAATTATTGAACAGCTTTCATCGGGCGTAACCGAAGACAAGCCGCTGATTATCTGCGTAAAATCCTATGGGGATTACAGGTTCATTCACGCCGACGACATTTGCTATTTGCAGGCCGATAACAATTCGACGGACATCCATCTGAACAATGGAGAGATGATCACGGCCTTCAAGACCCTTAAGCATTTTGAAAATGTGCTTTCCTCTCCGTTTGTCAGGATTCACAATTCCTATATCGTGAATATCGACTATGTTTCACGAATCCATACCGGCAATTCGGTGTGCTATATAAAGAACACCGCTACCAAACTTCCGTTCTCCAAATCCTATAAGGAGAATGTCGATGCGATCCTTACAAGCATCACAAAAGGGAATTATCTCGAAATTTAGGGATTCCATCTACCCGGATTTAATATCCATCCACTCTCAGACTAGCACCATCCACCCAAAACCCCTATAAACATTAGGTGTGCGCAGACATGCTGTGTAGTTTTACCCCGTGAAAGTTCAAAGTTCACAGACCCTAACAAGAACAAAATAACATACACATTAATGTCTCAAATTATGAAAAAAGCTATTTTAACCTTCGGACTGTTTTCCATGATGCTGGTGTTGACGTCTTTCACGTCGAATGAGATTGGGGGAACGCAAGGTGCTCCTAGACCCGTCTTCGAAATCGGAGGGACACAAGGTGCTCCTCGTCCAGTATTTGATATAGGGGGAACGCAAGGAGCTCCACGACCAGTGTATGAAATCGGCGGAACACAGGGTGCGCCTAGACCAGTTTTTGAAATTGGCGGAACTCAAGGTGCTCCCAGGCAATAATTTGTAAATATTCGATGAAAAATAAGGCTTTCAATTTGAAAGCCTTATTTTTTTATATTTAGCGCAAAATTGAAAGAATGCGCTATATTCTTTTTATACTAGTACTATTATTTATCAGTTGCAAGCGCTCTTCTGCTGTAGAAGAAAATTCCGACAATGATAGTTTAGTATATTATTTAAGAAAAATAGATGATCCAGCTTTCACTGGTTCCACAAAAAAATTGCTTAAAAAAGCAGTCCAGCATGTTGCTACTGGAACGGATTCGATTCATCGAAAAAATGTCTTCACGCTTTCCAAAAAATTGTATAGTGAACGCTTAGAACCCGAACTTACGACCACAATTACAAAGCTCATATCGATTTCTAATACCAATAGAGATTCTTTGATGTTAGCTAAAGCCTACAATTTATTAGGCAATCATTATATAAATTTAGGTAAGAATGATAGCGCTTATATCTACTTAAGACGGTCGGAAAAGCTATTTTTAAAAATGCACGATAGCGTTAGTTTAGGGAAAAACTATATAGATAAAGCATTCGCGCAATTATATGAAAATGATTTTTTTGGATGTGAAGTTTCTGCAATCCAAGGATTAGCGTATATTAAATCACATAATATTAAACAAAGTGAATATGATGCGTATAATTTAATTGGAATAAGTTCTAACGAATTAAAAAATTTTGAAAATGCGATTTTGTATCATTCTAAAGCATTAGAGATTGCTTTATCAAATAATTTAACTCCGGAATTTCATTTAGCTGCCAATTCACGAAACAATTTAGGAGTTGTATACCAAAATTTAGATCAACATCCAGCAGCAATAAAGTATTTTGAAGATGCATTGAAAGATAAGAATTTATTAGCAGATTATCCTTCTCTGTATGCAATGATTACTGATAATTTGGCTTATTCTCATTTTAAAATGAACCGGTACAATAACCTGCCGGAGCTATTTTTTGAAGCGTTACGAATACGCGAAACTAATGGATTCACCTCCGGTATTATTGCAAATAAATTACATATTAGTGAATATTATGCTGCAATAAAAGATACTATTAATGCTCAAACTTTCGCTCGACAATCATTAGAACTTGCCAAGAAAACTAAAATCTCCGGTGACTTATTGGGCTCTTTAAAACAATTAGCAAAGGTTGAACATAAAAATGCGTCAAAATATTCGTCAGAGTATATCAGGATAAGTGACAGTCTTCAAGAAGCTGAACGTAATTCGAAGGATAAATTTGCTAGAATAGTCTACGAAACTGAAGAGATTTCAATTGAAAAAGATAAGCTTGCCGAACAAAATAGAATCTTATTTTATTTTTTTATAACAATTCTATCGATTGGTGTCCTTCTATTTGTCATCAGATCTCAAAGGGCGAAAAACCGGGAGCTTCTGTTAAAACAAGCTCAGCAAAAAGCGAATGAGGATATATATAATCTCATGATCTCACAGCAGAGTAAAATTGAGGAGGGAAGGATTAAGGAGAAAAAGCGAATTGCTCAAGAATTGCACGATGGAATTTTAGGGAGATTATTTGGTGCGCGTCTCAACTTGGATAGTTTAAATAAAAGCACAAATGAGGAAAGCGTAAAAAGGCGAGATAATTACTTAGGTGAACTTAGGAAAATTGAGCAAGATTTACGAGAAATATCACATGATTTAAGTCGAGAACAATATCGATTAATAAACAATTTTGTTGCCATTTTAAATAATTTAATTGAGGAACAAAAGAAGTCATTTGCGAGTTGCGATGTTGAGTTAATTATTGATAATCAAATTGATTGGGAAAATGTAAGTAATTCAAAAAAGATTAATTTATATCGGATAGTTCAAGAGGGGCTACAAAATATTAATAAATACGCCCAAGCTTCCAAAGTTAGTGTTTACATAAAAATTGCGGGAGATAATCTTATAGCTCAAATTTCGGATAATGGCGTTGGCTTTTCTGTCAATACTAAAAAGAAAGGTATTGGTTTACAAAATATGATTAGTCGCACACACGAAGTTGATGGTCTATTTGATATTAAATCAAAAAAAGGTAAGGGAACATTTATCCAGATAACCTTTCCTGCATATTCTTTATCATAATTACAGAAAATCTGTAATACAATAAGTTACGACCCTATTAAATTTGTTTTTAGATAATAGGTCTTATGCGGAGAAGATTAATTTTTTTATTTTTATTACTCATTAGTATTACTACTTTATCGCAAGAACTAAGTATTATTCAGATTTTAAAGTTAAATGAAGAGAACGGTTCTCCCAATGATTCTCTTCTAAGAGCAACCCTCCAACGTTCATCTACCTATGATTCGAATAGCTTAGTTGAAATATTTAAACTAGCAGGAAGTTATTATGAGAGAAAGTGTTTAACGGATAGCGCTTTATATTTTTATCGTAAAGCACTTATCAATAAACCAAAATTACGCCAGCAAATTATTATTAAGTTAGATATTGCAAATCTTTATTATCA
Source organism: Bacteroidota bacterium (assembly GCA_023390775.1). Taxonomy (GTDB): domain Bacteria; phylum Bacteroidota; class Bacteroidia; order Flavobacteriales; family Flavobacteriaceae; genus Flavobacterium. Next base: position 23,075 of record JAEWCF010000023.1, read on the forward strand.
AGCCGGATATTACAACGAATGTGAAAATCTCGTATTTCATTGCCTGCGTACATTGCCTCAGATAATGGACAACCAAATACTGTATTATCGGTCATATCAACTGCTTGGAATTTTAATGACAGAGAACCGGAATTATGAGGATGCAATTAAATACTATAATAGGTCATTATCTGTTCTGGAAAATAATTCAATTAATGACCGCACATATCTAAAACAAACTGCGCTAAATAACTTGGGATATTGCTATCAACAAATGGGCAATCATAAAATTGCAATAGATCTATTTAAGAAGGCTTACAATTCGAGTGATTTTGCACGGGACCTTGCCCTAAAAGCGATGTTACTTGATAATTTAGGTTATTCCCAGTTTCAAAAAAATCCTAAAATCTTTTCACCTAAAATCTTTTTTGAAAGTTTAAAGATTAGAAATGACAATAAGATAATTCCAGGTATAATTCTTAGCAATATACATATTGCCGAATATTTTTATCGTCATAGAAAATCAGATCATGCTCTCGAATATATTCAGCGTGCAATTTCTTATTCAAGAAAATATAAGTTACCCCTTGAGGAATCACTTTCATTACGACTAATTGCCAAAATCGACGAACCGTCCAAGTATATAGAACGCATAAATTTTTTGCATGACTCCCTCCAACTCGCCGAGCGCCGCGCCCGCAATAAATTTGCCCGCATCGCATTTGAAACCGATGAGATTACCCAGGAAAAAGATCAGGCCATACAGGATAAATGGCTAGTCATCAGTGTTGCGTCACTTGCGCTGATGCTGACCTTGACCCTGACCATAATCATCCGGCAGCGGGCTAAACAAAAGGAACTGGTTTTTGCCCGTGAACAGGAAATAGCGAATAATTCCATCTATCAGTTGATGCATGACCAACAGGCAAAAATCAACGAAGGGCGCCAAATCGAGAAGAAACGCATAGCGCGGGAACTCCACGACGGTGTAATGAACAGGCTGGCCAGTACGCGGCTCAATTTATTTATCCTGAACAAGAAAAAGGACGAAGAGACCATCAATAAATGCCTGCCGTTTATCAATGAGATCCAGGGAATTGAAAAGGAGATCCGGCAAGTGGCTCACGACCTGGACAATGAACTGTTCTCCGGAAATGTCACTTTCAACACGATTTTGGAGGAGCTTTTCAGGAGCAGGAACGCGGTCGGGTCGGCAAAAATCCATCACGACATTACTGCGGAGGTCAATTGGAATGCCGTGGATTCCGCGCTCAAGATCAATCTATACCGGATTATCCAGGAGGCCATAAACAATGTTGAAAAGCATGCGCACGCCAAAAACCTGTATGTCACCCTGATTGCCGAAGAACAGCAACTCAAGTTGATCGTTCATGATGACGGGCAAGGATTCGACAAATCCCGGATCCGGCACGGGATCGGGCTCAAGAATATAGCGGACCGCGCCGCGATGTCGGGTGGAACGGTCGATATCAAATCGGGCAAAGGGAAGGGCACGATCCTGACCGTATCAATGCCAATAAAGGATGTTGTATGAATATTGTAAACCTGCTCATCATTGACGATCACCATCTTATGATCGAAGGCTACAAAGCCATCCTGAATTATTCAGATTGTGGTTTTAAGTTCAGCCTGTCCACCGCACATGACTGCGAATCGGGTTACCGGATATTGGGCAATCCGCGAAACGCAAGCAAATTCGACCTGATTTTCATCGATCGCGGACTTCCTCCGTTCGAACAGGAAAAAATCCACAACGGAGATGATTTGGCAATCCTAGCACGGCGAAATTTCCCCGAGACCAAAATCGTGATCCTGACCTCGCATGCCCAGGCGTTCGTCCTCTACAACATCGTCAAGGAAATCAATCCCGACGGCCTCCTGGTCAAGAGTGATTTCGATGCCGAGCAACTGCTGGAAGCCGTTCGGCGGATTCTGGCAGGCGAAATTTTTTACAGCAACACCGTCAGGCAGAACATCCGCGAATTAAGTGCGCGCAATGCTTATCTCGACAATTACAATCGCCAGATCATTACCCTGTTGTCAAAGGGAATCAAGACAAAAAGCCTTCCCGATTACCTTCCGCTTTCCATCAGCGCGATAGACAAGCGGAAGGTCCAGATCCGCGATTACTTCAACATTGGCTGTGGAGGCGACGAGGATATCATTCGCGAGGCGAGGACGGCCGGATTTATTTGACGGTAAAACCGTAAAATCACATTTGGCGGAAGACCTAATTTCAGGTCATGAAACTATTGCTTATACTCGTTTTGTGTTCCGTGCCGCTACGGAGCCAAACCTTTCCGATGCATCTGATAGACGGAAAACTCCACATTGAAATGATGACCGACGGCATCCCGAGCAAGGTTCCGGTGGTTTTTTCCAGGTTCGATGCGGGACTTAAGATGCACGGGCTGAAACTTGAATCCGACCGGACGAATGAAAAAGTAATTGGAATCAATCATTTGTCAAAATTTCCCCAACCGATATTATTCGACTTTGAGCACATGCAAATGGTTGCGGGATTTACCGAGTCGGAAGGTTTTGTGAGCCTTGACGCCAAGATTGCCGGAATGGTTCAATTGTCTCTACCCGTGCGGTGGAAGCGCTACAAGTTCAGGATGTCGCCGGACCTTCCGGTTATCGCGAACCTCCGGTCGGATAAAAAAATGAAGTTCCTCAGCGGCCATTCGTTCGGGGAATCAAATGGCCGGTTTTACAGCGGTATCGGCATTGGCATCGGAACGAGGGATTATGGCCCCGGGCTCACGATTTGCCAAACGTGTCACAACGAGATCGGTTCTGCGTTCATGGCGGGCTTCAATTGGATCGTTGACTTCCGCGCGGGAAATGTTTCGGCAAAAAAGAATTCAAGGATTATTGAAATACAAGGACTTTTCGGCAGTAAGTGAGGTTGGATAACTTGCTGATAAAATCTGATTTTTACCGAAACAATTGGATTTGACATTTGTGTACATTTGCGCCATACAACCAACAACCGTCAATATGGCCCGCAGCATCAATATCATTATTGTGGACGATCATCCCTTCATAATCGAAGGGTATAAGAATGCGATCAACAGCTACGCTTCGTCCGAATATCAATTTAAAATCACGCAGGCCAATAATTGCAAGTCGGCCTATGAGGTCATTACCGAAGCAGGGGAAAACTTCGACATTGCTTTCTTCGATATCAGCATGCCCGCCTACGAGGAGAAAAACATATTCTCGGGCGAGGACCTTGCCAAACTGGTCAAGGAACGCATGCCCGAATGCCGCATCGTCCTGCTCACCATGCACACCGAATTGATTAAGATCAACAACATCATCAAAAACATCAACCCCAACGGGTTGGTCATCAAGAATGACCTCACGTTTGACGAGTTGCTGGTCGCCTTCGACAAGATTTTGAAGAACGAAAACTATTACAGTCAAACGGTGGTCAAGTTTGTCAGCCAATCTCAGTACGATACACTTGACATCGATCCCTTCGACAAGCAGATTCTTTTTCACCTGTCCAAAGGAACAAAAACCAAGGACATCCCGAGTTTTGTTCCCCTTTCCCTAAGCGCGGTTGAAAAACGCAAACTGAATTTAAAGGAAATGCTCGACGTGAAGAGCGATATCGAACTGATCAGCGAAGCCCGAAACAAAGGCCTTTTATAGATTGTAAGAATAATGTACGGGAAACCGTAACAAGATTTGCGGTTTACCACAACAACCCATGCATTCTTTGTAATTAATTTAGCACTGTGATTTTACTGAGTGAGTATTTCAGGAACACATTGTAAAGCAGTTTTGACACCCGGTTTGCCCCCAAAGGCCGGTAATTGCTTTAAGAATTTAAAAAGCGATATTGGAGAGAGTATCGCTTTTTTTTATTGCCTTAACCCAATGCATTCCAGCCACGGGCCTTCAGCGCAATACTCGAGCCGGCGCGCGTCACAAGGTTTGTCCCTTGCGAAGGCGAAGTCATGTGCCCGATCACCGTCAGGTTTGGATTTCCCTTGATCTTCTCAAAATCCTCCAGCTTCACAGTAAACAGCAATTCGTAATCCTCGCCACCATTGATGGCGATAGTGGTCGAGTCGATGTTGAACTCCTCGCAGGTCGAGATGAGTTGCGGGTCAATGGGAAGTTTTTCCTCAAAAATATTACACCCGGTCTTGGATTGTTTGCACAGATGCAGCACTTCCGATGACAATCCATCCGAAATATCGATCATGGCCGTTGGCTTTACCTCAAGTGCGTGCAAAAGCGTCCGGATGTCGGTCCGCGCTTCAGGTTTGAGTTGGCGTTCCACAAGATAGGTGTAGGGTTCAAGGTCTGGCTGAGCCTGTGGATTGACCTGGAAAACCTGCTTCTCGCGTTCCAGCACCTGCAGGCCCATGTAGGCAGCGCCAAGGTCCCCGGTCACCACAATAAGATCGTTTTCCTTTGCACCGTTTCTATAGGCTATTTCGTCGGCGTCCGTTTCGCCAATGGCCGTCACGCTGATGATCAGCCCTTTTTGTGACGACGTGGTATCGCCGCCGATCAGGTCGACCTTGTATTGGTTTGCCGCCAACCGGATTCCCGAATACAGTTCTTCCAGCGCCTCTAATGGAAAACGATTCGAAACCGCGATGGAAACCGTAATCTGCAAAGGTTTGGCATTCATCGCGCAGATATCCGAAACATTCACCACAACCGATTTGTACCCAAGGTGCTTGAGCGGCATATACGCCAGGTCAAAATGAACGCCCTCGATCAACAGGTCGGTGGAAACCACACATTTCCTGTCCTTGAAATCCAACACGGCCGCGTCATCGCCAATACCTTTCAGGGTTCCTTCATGATGAATGGGAAAATTGGCGGTCAGGTGATCGATCAGGCCGAATTCGCCTAATTCGGATAGGGGTGTGCGTTGGGGGGATTTGTCTTCCAGCATATGTCAAATGTCAAATGTCGAATGACGAATGTCGCACGACCTAATAATAAAAATGGTTCGTAAGCGAGATTTATTTTAACCGCAAATGTTGGCTAGGACCAAAAAGGTTCATTTTGTGCTTCGCGAGACATTCGTCACGCGACATTCGTCAAATTTTAACCATTCAGCTTCAAAACGGCCATGAACGCCTCCTGCGGAATCTCGACATTCCCCACCTGGCGCATGCGTTTCTTGCCTTTTTTCTGTTTTTCGAGAAGTTTTCGTTTACGCGAGATGTCACCGCCGTAACACTTGGCCGTAACGTCCTTGCGGAGCGCCTTGACGGTCTCGCGGGCGATGATCTTGGCTCCGATCGCAGCCTGGATCGGGATGTCGAACTGCTGTCGCGGGATGAGTTCCTTGAGTTTCTCGGTCATCTTCTTGCCGATGTTGTAGGCGTTGTCGGCGTGGATGAGTGCCGAAAGGGCATCGACCGTATTCGCATTGAGCAACACGTCGACCTTTACCAGGTTTGAGGTCCGCATCCCGATGGGGTGGTAGTCAAAAGACGCATAACCCTTGGAAACCGTTTTCAACCGGTCGTAAAAATCGAACACGATCTCGGCCAGCGGCATGTCAAAAGTGAGTTCGACTCGTTCGGTGGTCAGGTACGTCTGGTTGGTGATCTGCCCGCGTTTCTCGATGCAAAGCGACATGACGTTGCCCACAAAATCGCTCTTGGTGATGATGGTCGCCTTGATGAACGGCTCCTCGACGCGATCCAGCCTCGAGGGCTCAGGTAAATCCGAGGGGTTGTTCACCACGATCGGCGTCTCCGGATCCTTTTTTGTATAGGCAAAGTACGACACGTTGGGAACGGTCGTGATCACGGTCATGTCAAACTCGCGCTCGAGGCGTTCCTGGATGATCTCCATGTGCAACATCCCAAGGAAGCCGCATCGGAAACCAAACCCCAGCGCCGCCGAACTCTCCGCCTGGAAAACCAGCGAAGCATCGTTGAGCTGCAGTTTTTCCATAGAGGCGCGCAATTCCTCGTAATCCTCGGTGTCCACCGGGTAGATTCCGGCAAAAACCATCGGCTTTACGTCCTCGAACCCCTGGATCATATTTGTCGTCGGAGTCTTGGCGTCGGTGATGGTGTCGCCCACCTTTACTTCTTTCGCCTCCTTGATCCCGGAAATCAGGTAGCCCACGTCGCCGGTCGAGATGACCTGTTTGGGGACCTGGTTGAGTTTTAGCGTGCCCACCTCGTCGGCAAAATATTCGTTCCCGGTGGCCATGAACTTGATCTTCTGGCCCTTCTTGATCTCGCCGTTCTTGACGCGAAAAATAACCTCAATTCCGCGGAACGGGTTGTAAACCGAGTCAAAAATCAGCGCCTGCAAGGGCTCCGACGGATCGCCTTTAGGTGCCGGAATGCGCTCTATGATGGCCTCGAGGATCTTGTCCACGCCAAGCCCGGTCTTGCCCGACGCCGGAATGATCTCCTCCAGCTTACAACCCAAAAGGTCTACGATGTCGTCGCTGACCTCTTCGGGATTTGCACTCGGCAAATCGATTTTATTGAGCACCGGAATGATTTCCAGGTCGTTTTCCAGGGCGAGGTACAGGTTTGAAATCGTCTGCGCCTGGATGCTCTGCGCCGCGTCCACGATCAAAAGCGCGCCTTCGCAGGCCGCAATCGAGCGCGAAACTTCGTAGGAAAAATCCACGTGTCCCGGCGTATCGATCAGGTTGAGGATGTATTTTTCGCCCTTATAGGTGTATTCCATCTGGATCGCGTGGCTCTTGATGGTGATCCCGCGCTCGCGCTCCAGGTCCATGTTGTCAAGCAGCTGCGCTTTTTCCTCGCGGGCGGTGACGGTCTCGGTGGCGGCCAAAAGCCTGTCGGCCAGCGTGCTTTTCCCGTGGTCAATGTGTGCAATGATGCAAAAATTCCGAATATTCTTCATCGTAAGTCAAAAGTCAAAGGTCAAAAGTCGAAAGTCAGAAAATGGAAACTTAAAACGGAGCATCGCTTTCCTGACTTCCTGGGCGTGTCCCTTGCATCCCGTTCCACCGTAAAAACGTGGTTCGCTTCGCTCAGGCCGGGCCGCGCTCTCAGCTCAATCTTTTCGCTTCGCAAAAAGGATTACCGCTTCCATCGCTCACGCGGGTACGCCGCAATAATCTGCAAATATAGGTATAAACCATCCACCGCATGCACAACTGAGTGCGGTAAAATCGGCAATCTCGATAAAGCACTTCGGGCAAAAGGGACGGGCCTAATCAATTGAGCGCAAAGCGTGTACGGTGTTAAATTTTGCCCGAGGCATGTCGCGGCTGCATTCAACTTGCCCAAAAATGCTTCTTAATGACTATTTTTGCGCCATGGTAAAAATCGGCCCCATCCAGCTTCCGGATTTTCCGCTGCTGCTCGCGCCCATGGAGGATGTGAGCGATCCGCCGTTTCGCAGGCTCTGCAAACAGCACGGTGCCGACCTGATGTACAGCGAATTCATTTCCTCCGAAGGTCTCATCCGCGATGCGATCAAATCGCGCCAGAAACTCGACATCTTTGATTACGAGCGCCCGGTGGGAATCCAGATATTCGGTGGCGACGAGGAAGCGATGGCCCTGTCGGCAAAAATCGTTGAGGCCGTAAACCCGGACCTGATCGACATCAATTTTGGCTGCCCGGTGAAAAAGGTAGTGTGCAAGGGAGCGGGAGCCGCGGTATTGAAGGACGTTGATTTGATGGTGCGCCTCACCAAGGCCGTCATCAAGAGCACTTCGCTTCCCGTAACCGTCAAGACCCGTGTCGGCTGGGATGAAAACATGATTAATATCGATGAGGTCGCCGAGAGGCTTCAGGACATCGGCGTGCAGGCGCTTTCCATCCACGGCCGCACGCGTGCGCAACTCTACAAAGGCGAAGCCGACTGGTCGCACATCGCACGGGTGAAGAACAACCCGCGTATTACCATGCCCATCTTTGGCAACGGCGACATCGATTCACCCGAGAAAGCGCTCGAATACAAAAACAAATACGGCATCGACGGCATCATGATCGGCCGCGCCGCCATCGGTTATCCGTGGATCTTCGAAGAGATCAAGCATTACTTCGCCACGGGGGAACATCTGCCCAAACCGACTATCGTTAATCGTGTCGAGGCCGCCCGCAATCATCTGACCTGGGCGATGGAGTGGAAGGGGGAACGCGTAGGGATTGTCGAGATGCGTCGGCACTACACCAATTACTTCAAGGGAATCCAGAATTTCAGGGAATTCAGGACGCGATTGGTCACCCAGGACCATGCATCGGAACTCTACCAGACCTTCGAGGACATCATCAACACCTACGGGGACTACCAGTTTGCTTAAATAGTAGCTGGCAGGAGATTACTCCAACACTTTCGCCGAGACACGTGTGGCAGCGATCAGCGAGGCCACGATTCCCAGCGCGATGATGGTGAGCAGGACGATCGCGACGTTTGCCCATTCAAAAACCACGGGATACGCCAACGTGGTCGTTATCATGACGAGCTCGTACTTTTGCTGGATGTAGACCACCGCGATGCCCAACAGCAATCCGGCCAAACCGCCCCCCACGCTGAGAAGCGTACCCTGCAAAAGGAAGATCTTCCGGAGATCGGAGATTTCCGTTCCCAGGTTTAACAGTGTTTTAAGGTTGGCTTTCTTGTCCAGGATCATCATGATCAGCGCTCCCACCAGGTTGAAAAGCGCAACGATGATCACGAGCGTGAAAATGAGGTAAACGGCCAGATTTTCGGTGTTGAGCATGCGGTACAGCGAATCGTTTTGGCGGGCACGGTTACGGATGTCGGGGTTTCCCCCAAGGATTTCGGCGATCGATTTGGAAACCGCGGCTTCATCGGCACCCGCAGCGAGCCTGATCTCCAGCCCAGTAACCCGATCGGGCGGATATTGCAACAATTCCTGGACGAGGCCAAGATCGGCAAACACATACTTGGCATCCAGTTCTTCGCTGACGGCATAAATTCCTATCGGGACGAGTGAGGCTTTGTTGAAGGCGTCTTCGGGATTTTCGATGGCCCCTTTCCCGGGCTTGGGCGCGTAAACATCCAACATGCTGTTGTAGTCAAAAAGCCCCACCGAAAGTTTTTGCGCAATTCCATACCCGACGACGCATTGATACGTATTCTGCTCGAACCATTGCCCGTTGAAAAGCATCGTACTAACCTGATTGACCCTGGGGAAAATGCTGTCCACACCCTTGATTTGGGTGACGTGCTCCTTTTCATTGAAAACAAACAGGACACGCTCCTCGATAACGCCGGAACAGGCCAAAACGCCTTCGATTCCATTGAGCCGTTTCAACTGGGAAGGGGTGACATGGATCTTTTTCCCGGACCGTGGCCCGACCTTGAGGTCAGGATCGAAACTGTTGCTGAAGGAAAGCGAAAAGACTTTCAATCCGCTGAATACCGACAATACGATAAAAAGCGCCATTGCGCTCACCACGATCCCCAACGACGCAATCCCCGTAATGATATTGATCGCATTGTTCTTGCTGAGGCTCAGGGTATAGCGCCGCGCTATGTAGAACGGGAAGTTCATCAGGACTTTTTGCGCCTGTCCAGTAATTCGCGGTTGACGATGGGATTTTCCTTTCCCGCCAACGCATTGTCGATTTTTTCGATGTAGTCAAGCGAGTCATCGATGCGGAAGTTGAGGTTTGGCACCTTGCGCAGCTGCATCCTCACCCGTTGTGCAAGATCGTGTTTGATGAGCGGTCCGTTGGATTTGATGCCGGCAAGGGTTTCGGCTGCCTTTTCCTGGGGAAATATGCTGAGGTAGACGTTTGCGATGGAAAGATCCGAACTCACCATAACCTTAGACACCGAAATTACCAGGTTTGCCACTGCATTTTTGCGGATTTCGCCCTGCAGGATGTCGACTAAATCCTTTTGCAACAGGGCTCCAATTTTCTTTTGACGGTTTGTTTCCATGATGCAAAGGTAAAACATTGACGCGCAAATTGGCGGAGGCTTTTCGGCACTTTTGGAAATGAATATCTTTGAAAGAAAAAATATGAGAAAGATCGAACATATCGGAATAGCCGTCAGGAACCTGTCCGAATCCAATATTTTATTTGAAAAATTGCTAAACGTGCCGCCTTACAAAAGCGAGACGGTCGAATCGGAAGGTGTCACCACCTCGTTTTTCCAGAATGGGCCCAATAAAATCGAACTTCTCGAAGCCACGAGGCCGGACAGCCCCATTGCGAAGTTCATCGAGAAGAGGGGCGAGGGCATCCATCACATTGCTTTTGACGTAGAGGACATCGTATCGGAAATGGAGAGGCTTAAAAACGAAGGCTTCACAGTGCTCAATGAAGTCCCTAAACCCGGCGCCGACAACAAACTCGTCGCATTCCTGCATCCGAAGGGAACCAACGGCGTTTTGATTGAACTTTGCCAGGAGCGCGGGTAGGGGTAAAGTTTTAAAGTTATAAGTCATAAAGTCGTAAAGTCATAAAGTCATAAGGTCGTAAGGTCGTAAGATCATAGGTCGTAAGGTTATAAAGCCATAAAGTCATAAGTCGTAGGTTGTAAAAGCCATAAATCAAAAGGGTTAAAATTGCTTTCCAATAAACAAAGGTTACATACTGAGGACTGATGACTGACGACTCTTCAGACTATAAAAATGTTTTGCTTCACCCAAATAATTGCCGTAATATTGCACCCTCAACCGGTCCTATAGCTCAGCTGGTTAGAGCACCTGACTCATAATCAGGTGGTCCTTGGTTCGAGCCCAAGTGGGACCACTTTATTTTCAAGGCCTTACAGAGATGTGGGGCTTTTTTTTGTGCCCGGGCGGCACCATCGGCACGCTTTCCAAAAAATCTTACCTTGCTTTCCAACCCTTTTGACTGCCGCGTGCTCTAAGCCTAAAACGCCGATATGAAAAATTTCTACATTCTGCTGTTGCTTTGCGCCGGTTTCATCCATGCGCAACAGGTTCAAGGGTCCAAACCTCAGAACGAGCAAAAATCCTGGCAACGCGTCCTGGAATTCGAGCGCGTGGGAAAGATCAAATCGGCCAAGGCGATTGCAGACAGGATTTTCAAACGCGCCAAAAGGCAGGGCAATGAGGTCCAGATGATCAAGGCGCTTTTTTACCGTTCCAAATATCTCAATACATTGGAACCGGAGGCGCAGGACAATATTTTGAAGGAAATCAAGGGCGTAATTCCGTCGACTTCTGTTGCGGGGCAGGCGATTCTATGGCAGATGTATGCGCAATCGCTTCGATCCTATTATGAGAAAAACAAATACAAAATCTCATCCCGATCGGCTCTCCAGCAGCCGGATGCCGATTTCAAGCAATGGTCGGCCGCAGATTTTCTAGAGAAGATTTTATCGGCTTACCAAAAATCCATTGAACGGGAAGACCTGCTGTCAAAAATAAAGCTCGCATCATTTGAACCGATTTTCGATTATACCTATCCGCAGGAATTGGCCAACCGCTCGCTTTTTGATTACCTGGTTGCCGAAGCGATCGGGTATTATGTTTCCGCGATCTACAGGTACAAGAATCGGGAGGAGGCGTTTGCCGATTACAAGACCGCGCTCCTTGGGCCTTCGGAGAAGTTTGTCGCCGCCAGCCTTGATTCGATAGCGGATGCGGATATCAGGCGGGTCCTCCAGATGATGCAGCATCGCGAGCGTCGTCAATCCACTGCCTTCGCCGAACTGGACCGGTTGACTTTTGTTTATTCCCATATCTTCAAATCACGGGAAGAACATCTGCAACAACTTCAATCGCGCCTCGGCACGGTCCGCGATAGCGTCGCACTGCAAAAATTCCGGGTTGAAGCGGCCAAAATGTATATGTCGCTTGCATCCAAAAACACCAATCCCGACTATTTTTGGCAGGCTAAATCCCTGCTTCAAAAAATCGGCAGCGATTACAAAAAGTCCTATTACGACGCACGGCTGATGCTGGACGAAATTCAAAAAAAGGCATTGTCGGTGCAGATGGAACCCGTCATATACCCCGGCCAAAATACGCGCGCCCATATCACCTTCCGCAATTCGAGCCAGTTTACCATGGCCCTATATAAAATAGATCATCCGACACGCAAGCTGTTCGGCCAGCCAAGGATGGATATGGACAGCCTGTATCTTGAAATTGCGAAAAGATCGACGCCCATCACCCGGCATTACGCCCTGCCCGAGCCATCCAACCATTTCCAGTACACCACCGAAGTCCTTCTTCCACAACTTTCACAGGGGCTGTACCTGGCCATTTTCAAAGGCCGAGAGAACCAAGGAAAGCCGGCTCCCGTAGCCACACAGTTTATCCAGGCCACCAACATCGCCGTGTTGACCGACGTCGTCGGCGATCGCATAACGTACCGCATCTTGGACCGCAAGACGGGAATTCCCATTACCGGCGCTTTGGTCAAGACCGAGAATTGCCAACAACTGACCAATCCTAAGGGGACGGCCGAATGCGATTATGATCGAACCAAGTTGGGCAACTTGATCGTGGTGAAAGAGTCCGATACGCTGATCATTTCGCAGCAATACCTGTATGAGCGGGAGGTTCGTGGATCGTCGGCCAAAGTGGAATTCTTTTTGGACCGGGCGATCTACAGGCCTGGCCAACGGGTTTATTACAAGGGCATCGCCGTGATGAACAAAGAAGGAAAAACCCCGGTCTTGGCTAATTTTCCTGTCCGCGTTGAGGTAGTGGATCCCAATTTTGAAAAAGTGTTGGAGTTTGATGCGCTGACCAATGAATTCGGGTCTTTTCATGGGGATTTCACCCTGCCGGCAAGCGGGCGGCTTGGGGAGTTCCATTTAAGGGCCAAAGAACCCGAAGAGTTGCCCACGGAGCAGCAAGCCCATTACGAGCAATTTGACGAACTTGAATACAGCAGTGCCGATTTCCGGGTGGAAGAGTACAAACGCCCTAAGTTCGAGGTGGCGTTTTTGCCGGAGAGCCAGCCTTATAAGATCGATTCCAGCATCACCATCGAGGGCCGGGCAAGCTCATTTTCGGGTGCAGATGTGGGGAGCGCAAAGGTAAAATTGACGGTCGAGCGTGCCGTTGCAGACCCCGAAGGTTATCATCGGCACTCCACCGTCATTGCCTCGGTGGATACTATCACCGATTCCACCGGGCGATTTGCCATGACGTTTCTTGCTTCGGCCTTCGAGGTACCCGATGTGGAAAATCCCGTTTATTATTTTTCGGTCACGGCAGAGGTCACCGATCTCAACGGCGAGACGCACGACGCCCATAAAAACATCAGGCTCGGGTATCACACGCTGGAATTGGGCATCAATGTGCCGCACCGCGTAGTAGCGGGCGGGAAGACGCCTGTTTCGCTGATTTCGACCAATCTTTCGGGCGATTTTAAGCCCGTGAAAGGCAAGTTGGAACTAATTCGATTGGAAAATTCCGTGCGAAAATTCCAACCACGCTTGTTTCCGTACCCTGAAATTGCCGGCTTCACCAATGCCGAATTTACACGTCTTTTCCCCTTCGAGGACAACCGTTTGCGGGAAGAATATTCTCAGGTAAAAGTTCTTGCCCTTGATGTCGACACGGGTAAAAAGAAAGACTTAAGCATCGATCTCACTCCGTATCCCCCGGGAAATTACAAGTTTGTCTTCTCGGCTCCCGATGGCGACCGCACCATCAAAGAAACCCGCGGGTTTTGGCTAAGAAACGACGACAGGGTGCCGCTCGAATCACAGGCCATCAAAGTCCGCCAGCTCAATAAAAATCCTTATCGCGACGGCTATCTCGAACTCGAACTGGCTTCCATCGTCCCCGAACTGTTTATCCGAACTGTTGCCATCGCCAGTGATTCACAGTATTTTGAAACCGCGGTCCATCTCAAGGACCACAAGGCGCGCATCCGCGTCCCGATGCTGGAGGGTGCCCAATCCTCGATGAAGGTAGGTTTTGAAGGCGTTTTTGACAACCGATATTTTTGGTACGAGCAGGATTTCGAGATTCCCTCCCCCGTACCCGCGCTGTCAATGGAGGTTGAAACCTTTAGAAGCAAAATGATGCCCGGTGCCCGCGAGAGGTGGTCATTCAGGTTGAAGTCGGCCAATACGCCGCTCGAGGCCGAGGTTTTGGCCTCGATGTACGATGCCTCGCTGGACCAATTCGCAACCGGGCACTGGTCGTCACCGGGTTTTACACCCGGCTTGAACCTCTTTAACCGCAGCAGCATGCTGGCGAAACATGAGGCGACGGCAATCCTGCAGTATTACGGCAATCCTTACCAACCCGTTGAGGATGATCGCGTAAAATTGATGTGGTTTGGGTTTGATTTTGCGAATCAGGGAGATAGGATCACGCAGCGCTATTTGCGTCAATTGGCCAAGAAGCGGGCGGCAACCAGCGCGAATTATGTTTCGGGAATCGTATCGGATATGACCGGGCCAATCCCCGGGGCAAATGTGGTGGTGAAAGGCACGAATCGCGGTGTTCAGAGCGACATCGACGGTTTTTATGAGATCGAGGCCAAAGTGGGCGAGACCTTGGTATTCAGTTATGTGGGCATGAATGATTTTACGCAGGTTGTTCCAAAGGATCGTGTCGTCAATGCTCTATTAGAGGAAGGACTTCAATTGAGCGGGGTCGTGGTTACGGGCGCCCTGGGAATTCGCCGGACCCGGGACGCGGTCACGTCATCGCAGCAGGTGATTGTGGCCGATGACAATAGCGTCACCCAGGCGGATTCCATGCTCGCGTTGCCGGGAAGAGTCTCCGGACTGCAAATCTCCGAAACCACGGGCGGCGCCACTCGGATTGTTTTACGCGGAAACCGGGTTGGTGAATTCAACAATCCTCTGGTGATTATTGACGGCCAAATCTCCACATTACAACAATTGAAGGATTTAGTTCCAAACGAAATCCTCAGCGTCAACGTGCTCAAAGGTCCGCAGGCCGCGGCTCTCTACGGCGAAAAGGGTTCGGCGGGAGCCATCATCGTCAACACGACCAAGGCCGCCGCGCAACTCGCCGATGTAAAGGCGCGCAAGAACCTGTCGGAGACGGTGTTTTTCTTTCCGACCCTAACCGCCGACAAATCCGGCAGGATCGCCATTTCATTCGATGCGCCCGAAGCCTTGACAAAGTGGAACTTCAGGATGCTGGCGCACAACAAGGAAGCGGTGAGCCATTTGTTGCAGGCGTCGGCGGTCACGCAAAAGGACTTTATGGTCGTGCCCAACATGCCGCGGTTTTTGCGCGAGGGCGACACCATCGTCATTTCGGCCAAAATCGTCAACCTGACCGCCAAAGCCAGGACGGGCATTGTTTCCCTTCAGCTTTTTGACGCGGTTGACATGGCTTCCGCCGATTTAAAAGCACAAAACAAGAATCCGATACAAAATTTCGCCATCGCGGCGGCTCAGAACACATCGGTACAATGGAAAATCGTTGTCCCCAAGGGAATGATGGGGCTACAGGCCAAGGTTGTAGGCAAAGCCGGTGAGTTTTCGGATGGCGAGGAATCCATTCTCCCGGTTTTGACAAGTGATGTGCTGGTGACCGAAACCATTCCGCTGTGGGTCCCCGCAAAATCAAAGGTTGAGGTTTCGCTGGCAAATCTAAAGTCGAACGCATCGCCCACGTTGCGTCACCACGCGCTCATGTTGGAATACACCTCGAACCCCGTTTGGGTCGCGCTGAAATCGTTGCCCTATCTCATGGAGTACGAACACGAATGTTCGGAGCAGACGTTCGCCCGATATTACGCCAACGCCCTCGCCGAAAAAGTGATGCAGGACAATCCTCAACTTAAAAAAGTCATGGAAGTTTGGCGCAAAGGCGATGTCAAATCCACGCTCGAACTCGCCCCCGAACTCAAATCCATTATCCTGAGTGAAACGCCGTGGCTCGACGACGCCAAATCCGAAGCCGCTCGCAAGCGTGACCTCGCCGCCCACTTTGAACAGGGGAAATTGGCATCTGCCCAAAAAATCGCAGTTCAAAAGCTCAGGCAACTTCAATTACCCGGCGGCGCCTTTTCCTGGTTTTCGGGGGGACGTGAAAACATGTACATCACCGCGCACATCCTCGCCGGGCTGGGCCACCTGGAGAAATTGGGCATCGCGCCAGACACCGACGTCAAGGGCATCACCTACCGCGGAGTCGCGGCGCTGGACGCCACTTATTCGAGGGCAGCCGGAAAGCAACCCATTATTATGGGCATCGATTATCTCTACGCCCGAAGTTTTTATCTGCAATCCGATCCAATGCCGGCCAAACTGGATTCGGTGGCAAAGTCCAGCCTCATGCGCTTCAGCGAAAGTTGGCTCGATCATTCGGTGAACGGGAAGGCGAAACTGGCGCTGATCTTTCACCGTTTCGGGCACAAAGTGGCCGCGCGCGAAATCATCGACCACTTCCGCGAGACCGCAATTGTGGATTCCACCGGAATGTACTGGAAGGAAAATACCGCAGGATGGCTCTGGCACCAGTCTCCAATTGAAAACCAGGCACTGCTCATCGAGGCGTTTATGGAAATCGACAATGACCGAAAGTCGGCCGATGCGATGAAGGCTTGGCTACTCAAGTCACGGCAGGCGAAAAACTGGCCCACCACCAAGGCCACGACCGAGGCAATATACGCGATGCTTTACCTCGGGAGTCCCTGGAATTCGGACCGCGATCGTACGTTGATCAAGGTTGGCCGTAAGGAAATCGAATCCGAAAACTCGCCCGCGCAAGACCCCGGTTACATCGGCAAAACCTGGAAACCCACCGAAATTTCCGCCGCGATGGCGCAGGTTTCCGTCGACAACAAAAACACATCACCCGGAATGGGCGGTTTTTACTGGCAGTATTTTGAAAGCATCGACAAGATCAGATCGCACCAAAACGCGCAGATGTCTATCCAAAAGGAACTCTTTTTAAAGACAAACGGCCCCGCAGGCCCCGTGCTGAGCAAAATCGGGGCTGGTTCTCGACTGAAGATCGGAGACCTGATCACCTCGCGCATTGTCGTGACCTGCAAGGAGCCGGTTGATTTCGTGCACCTCAAGGATATGCGCGCATCGGCCTTCGAGCCTGTTGACGTCCTGTCAAAATACCATTTCCAGGAAGGCGTCGGGTTTTACAAGAGCACGCGCGACGCGGCCACGCATTACTTTTTTGACACCTTGCCCAAGGGAACCTTTGTCTTTGAATACGACGTGCGGGTCAACAACGCCGGCGAGTTTTCCAACGGAATTTCCACCATCCAAAGCATGTACGCCCCTGAATTTTCGAGCCATTCGCTGGCCGTCCGCGTCTCGATCGCGCCGTGATCACTGCTTCTCGATAAGGTACTTCCAATACCTTTTGGGCACATGTTGCACGTGCAGCTTCATGTTTTTACGCGCCGGAATGTTCGTACTCCTGAAATAATCCTTCCACAAGAGGCTATAGAGTTCCTCCTTCTGGTCGCGCTGCGCGGCAGGAAGCGGTTGGCCCTCTGCGATGTCGGGTGAGAGGTCAAGCGAAATTTCGCTGACGCTTTCCAAATCATAAGAAAGCCCATACTTCCTGCGCAAATCGTAGATGATCCAGCGCTGATCGGCGTAGCGGTTCTTGAAAAAGCCCGCAATCAGCGGCAACACGTTGAAATCGGGTTCCACTGCGGCATAGAAAATCCCGTCGGCCGTTTCCTGAAACCGGATAAACGCCTTCATCCGGTGCCGCTCGCGGTTTACGCTCTTGTCGATTTTGGAAAGCGCGATCACGTCGGGGTGCCCGTAATTGTTCTCGGCGCCCTTGGGATTGTCAAAAACATAGCGCGCAAAGTTCAAAAGATGCTGCGGGCTCTCGGGAAGTTCCGACAGAAACGTATTGTAAAACCGCGATTGCCAGTCGCGCCCGATCTTCTTTTTCAATCCTTCCCAAACACGCCTGGATTTTTCTTCACTGGAAACCACCTGCACGGCATCGTCCAAAAGCCCGGGCTGGTAATGATGATCGGCAATCAGTTGGGCATGCGCATCCCGATGCTCATAGACCTCGAAAATCGCGGTCAAAAGGCCTTCAAAAGTATTATCGAAGATGAATTTCATTTGGGCGCGCCCCGCATCGGGCCTTGATTTTTTACGCATCATTTGTTGCGGGCCGGGCTCTCGGCGGTACGCGGTACCTTGCCTCCATCCCTCGCGCAGGTCAAAACAGGCTGAGTTGGTTTTGAGGAGTGGCCAGGTATTTCGATGCGCTCGTGGAAAGGATCAGCCCGCGGACCTTGACGGCTTCGGGATCGTTAAGGGCAAAGACGCTGTCGGCACACCTGATAAAATGCCGCGCGCGGTTCCACGCAATCCCGAGCTTTTTCAATTGGTCGCTCCTGAGTTTGCCAAATTTGCGCGCCTGCCAGATCTTCTTCGCGCTCGACACCCCGATTCCCGGCACCCGCAAAATCATATTGTAATCGGCGGTGTTGACATCCACGGGGAACTGCTCCATGTTGCGCAACGCCCAGCTCAGTTTAGGGTCGATCTCGACATCAAGGTTCGGGTTTTGCTCGTTGAGAATCTCCCGAACGTTGAAGCCGTAAAAACGCATCAGCCAGTCGGTTTGGTACAAGCGGTTCTCGCGCAAGAGCGGCGGTTGCGTCCCGATCTCGGGCATCCGCGAATCATGGCTTATCGGGATATACCCCGAATAATAAACGCGTTTGAGCTCAAAGTTCTTGTAATACGCATCGGCACTGTACATGACCTCCATGTCGCTCTCGGGCGTGGCGCCGATCACCATTTGGGTGCTCTGCCCGGCCGGAACAAACTTGGGGACGCTCTTTATTATCTTCTTCTCGTCCTTAAGCCGGACAATCCCGTCCCGAATAAACCCGAGCGGTTTCTTGACCTCGTCGTGCGACTTTTCCGGAGCCAGCAATTTAAGGCCGGCCTCGGTGGGCATTTCCAGGTTGATGCTCATCCGGTCGGCATAAAGACCCGCCTCCGAAAGCAGTTCCGGGCTCGCACCGGGAATCGTCTTGAGGTGGATGTAGCCGTTGAATTTGTGCTCCAGCCGCAATTTTTTCACGATCCTGACCAGGCGTTCCATCGTGAAGTCGGCGTCCTTGAAAATCCCCGAACTCAGGAACAAGCCTTCAATATAATTCCGGCGATAGAAATTCATTGTCAATTCCACAACTTCCTCAACGGTAAAGGCCGCCCGCTTGACGTCATTGCTCTTGCGCGAAACGCAAAAGGCGCAGTCAAAAATGCAGTGGTTGGTGAGCAGGATTTTCAGGAGCGAGACACACCGGCCGTCCTCGGTGTAGGTATGGCAAATCCCCGAACCTGAGGCGTCGCCTAGGCCTTTATTGGTGTTCTTGCGGTTGCTTCCGCTGGATGAGCAGGAAACGTCGTACTTGGCCGCATCGGCAAGTATGGAAAGCTTTTCTCTGATTCGGTCGTGCATCGGCGGGATTTGGGAAGCCAAAGGTACCCCGGCCAATCGGTAACGCCTGCGAAACAATCGTTAAATTACTGTCGGACAGGGCAATTTGTCCCAATTCGGAACAATAAAGATACCAACGAAACAGCCATCGCGGACCACTTTAACATCGGCAGAAAGAACTAATGTGCATATTTTTTACGTTAATATCGGCGTTGCCCGGCAAATAGCCCGATTGGTTTTATATCTTTGCCGCCGACGTGTGATATAATGTTGATTGATAATTACTTGGAAAGGTTTTTGACAGTAGTCTTCCCGGTTGCGCACAGCTCTTTTGATACCGCGCCATACGGGGATTTTATTTTTCAAAAAATTTTGCCAAAAAGATTTTTTATTTACTTTTACACCCTATGAAAATTGTCCCAATTAGTTTAACCTTGCTGTTTGCGCTCCTGTTTCCTTTTGCCGAGTTGCTGGCAGCGCCAAATGACCCGCCCCCGCCTACGCCGCCTCCGCCGCCGGGCCTTCCCATTGATACCGGGGTCATTTATCTCCTCGCAATTTCACTGGTTTACGGCATATATAAAATCCAAAAATTCAGTTTCCATAAAAAAAACCCGCTCTGATTGCGGGTTTTTTCATTCTTGTTCGTTTCGGGCGTAAAGCCTTGACACATATTTGCCTATTACGTCAAATTCCAGGTTGACGCTATCGCCGGGACTCAGGTGATGAAAGGTCGTGTGTTCCATGGTGTACGGTATAATCGCGACCGAAAATTCCCCTTCGCCCGAATCCACCACGGTAAGGCTTACGCCATTGACGGTGATCGACCCCTTGGGAATGGTGATGTTGCCGCCGTCCGGATCGTATGAAAAGGTGAAGAGCGTACTGCCTGCCTGGTCCTCTATGGCCGTGCACATTCCGGTCTGGTCCACGTGACCCTGAACCAGGTGCCCGTCCAGGCGGTCTCCCATCTTCATCCCTCTTTCAAGATTGACATGTTGTCCCGCCTTCCAGTGCCCGATCGTGGTTTTGGAAATGGTCTCGGCTATTGCGGTCACCCGGTAAACGTCGCCCTCGATAGCGGTTACCGTCAGGCAGATGCCGTCGTGCGAAACGCTTTGGTCCACCTTGAGTTCGGGCGCGAACACCGATGAAACGCTGAGGTTGAGGTTGCCGCCCTCGCGATTGACTTCCCTAATGGTGCCGAGCGTCTCGATAATTCCCGTGAACATCTTTTAATTTGCTAAATTTGCCCTTCAAAAGTAGCAATTATAAATGACCAGGAAAAAAGATAACATTGTCGTCGGCATCTCGATCGGGGACCTGAACGGGATAGGCGGCGAAGTCGTGCTCAAGGCATTCGACGATTCGCGGATGCTGGAAATGTGCACTCCGGTCATTTTTGCGAACGTGAAGGTGCTGTCCTTCATAAAGAAATATTTTGAATCTTCGTCCATGCTCCACGGAATCGATTCTGTCGACCAAATGGTTACGGGCAAAATCAATGTACTCAATGTTTGGCGCGAACCTGTGGAAGTCCATCCGGGCAAGGAGGATCCCGTGGCCGGCATGTATGCGATCAGGTCCTTTACGGCCGCTACCGCCGCCCTGAAGAACGGGGATGTAGACGTTTTGGTAACCGCCCCCATCAATAAGAACAATATCCAATCGGAGGAGTTCAAATTTCCCGGGCATACCGATTACCTGGCACAGGAGCTGGAAGGCAATGCCCTGATGCTGATGGTGAGCGGAAATCTTCGCGTTGGCCTCTTGACCGACCACATTCCCGTTAACCAGGTCGCCGCGCACCTGACCGAATCGCTCGTTCGGCAGAAGATCGAGACCGTCTGCAAATCACTGATCAGGGACTTCAGCATTAACAAGCCGCGGATTGCGGTGCTCGGCCTGAATCCGCATGCGGGAGATAACGGCGTCATCGGCCGCGAGGACAATGAAATTATCCGTCCGGTGGTCAAAAGGCTCTTTGAAAGCGGGACCCTTGTTTTTGGGCCCTATCCCGCCGACGGTTTCTTTGGAAGCGGGCAATACGAAAAGTTCGATGCGGTTATTGCGGCTTATCACGACCAGGGGCTTATTCCGTTCAAGACCCTGTCCTTTGGCAAGGGCGTCAATTATACCGCGGGACTGGACAGGATCCGCACATCGCCGGATCACGGAACGGCCTATGACATAGCGGGTAAGGGCGTTGCCGACCACAATTCGTTCGTGGAAGCACTCTATCTGGCCATCGATATCTACCGTTCGCGCGAACAGTATGCCGAGATCAGCCATAAGCCGCTGAAAGTAAAGGAGAAACAGTCCTAAAAAAAAAGTACCGCCGTACTTTTGTATTGCGATATTTTTATATCTTTGCACTCCCTTAACAAGGGCAAATATTGGTGAAATGAAAAAGCTGAACGATTTTATTATTCCGTTCATCGGGTTGAAGCCAGGGAAACACCAGTTTGAATATCAGATCGATAAGACGTTTTTTGAAAATTTTGATTACCACGAGTTTGAGGCGGCAGACATAAAAGTCACCGTCACCCTTGACAAGAAATCCACGCTCATGGAGCTGCATTTCAAACACAAGGGAACGGTTACCGTACCGTGCGACCTCACCAGTGAACTTTATGAGCAGCCTGTCAAGGGCCAGTTTATGCTGGTCGTGAAGTTTGGCGATGAGTACAACGCCGACAGCGACGAGATGCTCATCCTGCCGCATGGCGAATACCAGGTGGACATTGCGCAATATATCTTTGAGACGATTGCGTTGTCGGTACCGCAAAAGCGCATCCATCCGGGTGTGAAAGACGGTACACTGGAGAGCGAGGCACTCAGGAAACTCAATGAACTGGCGGTAAGAGAAATCAAAAAAGACCAACCCGAAGAACACGAGAACGATCCCCGTTGGGACACATTGAAGAAACTATTAACGGATAAATAATACAGTAAAATGGCACATCCTAAGAGAAAAGTCTCCAAAACAAGAAGAGATAAGAGAAGAACCCATTATAAAGCCACTGCCGCACAAATCGCAACTTGCCCTATCACCGGCGAAGCACACCTTTACCACAGGGCCTACTGGCATGAAGGAAAGATGTACTACCGTGGCCAGGTTGTAATCGACAAGCAAGTAGCCGTTGCCTAACAGGCGATACGGTTCGCAATACTAAACTCTCACCTGGTGGGAGTTTTTTTTATTGGGCATCAGCGGGGGTTAAATACGCCATGCCGGGGCTCTTTTATCTATTTTTTTTGTAAATTCCACCCCTTATAAAGTGGGCAATCCAAAGAAAAACCTACCATGAATAAAGTTACAGCCGCAATTACGGCAGTTGGTGCGTTCGTGCCGGATTACGTGCTTTCAAACGCTGTTTTGGAGACGATGGTCGACACCAACGACGAATGGATCACCACGCGCACCGGTATCAAGGAGCGCCGGTTGCTCAAGGAAAAAGGCCAGGGAACTTCCTATATGGCCATTCGCGCGGCCAAGGACCTTATCGCCAAATCCGGCATCGATCCGCTGGAGATCGACATGGTTTTGATGGCAACCACCACTCCTGATATGCCCGTTGCGGCTACCGGTGTGTTCGTGGCCTCGCAAATTGGCGCTACCAACGCTTTTGCATACGACCTTCAGGCCGCCTGCTCAAGTTTCCTTTACGGAATGTCCACCGCCGCGGCTTACATCGAGTCCGGGCGATATAAAAAAGTACTCCTGATCGGTGCCGACAAGATGTCCTCGATCATTGATTATACAGACCGCGCCACGTGCATCATCTTTGGGGATGGCGCGGGCGCGGTTCTTTTTGAGCCCAATACTGAAGGACTTGGCCTCCGCGATGAATTCCTGCGTTCCGACGGCATCGGCCGCGAATACCTCAAGATCGATGCGGGCGGATCCATCCTTCCCGCCTCTGCCGAAACGGTGGAGAACCGTCAGCATTACGTATTCCAGGACGGGAAGACCGTGTTCAAGTACGCGGTGACCGGGATGGCCGACGTCAGTGAAAAGATCATGCAGCGCAATGGCCTGACCCGTGAAACCGTCGACTGGCTTATCGCGCACCAAGCCAACAAGCGCATCATCGATGCAACTGCCCAGCGCATGGACCTCGACGATGAAAAAGTGCTTGTGAACATTCATCGGTACGGAAACACCACATCGGCAACGCTGCCTTTGCTTCTCCACGATTTTGAAGACAAGTTTAAAAAGGGCGACAACCTGATTTTCGCGGCTTTCGGCGGCGGATTTACCTGGGGGGCGATTTACCTCAAGTGGGCTTACGATAAAAAATAAACCAATCACGAAAAATACTCATTATGGATATCAGAGAGATTCAAAACCTGATCAAGTTTGTCGCCAAGTCCGGCGCGACCGAAGTCAAACTGGAAATGGATGATTTCAAGATCACGATCAAAACCACTACCGAAGCCGGCGCTCCGGAGTACTCCTATGTTCAACAGGCGCCCGTAATGCAACAGCCCGCGCCCCAAATGATGGCGGCATCGGCTCCACAGGCAGCACCGGTAGCGTCGGCGGCTGCACCATCGGCGTCCGACGATTCCAAGTACATCACGATCAAATCGCCCATCATCGGTACGTTTTACCGCAAGCCGTCGCCGGACAAGCCCGTGTTCGTGGAAGTGGGCAGTACCATTGCCAAAGGCGATGTCCTTTGCGTGATCGAGGCGATGAAACTCTTCAATGAAATTGAATCGGAGTACGCAGGTAAAATCGTTAAGATCCTGGTGGACGACATGTCGCCGGTGGAATTCGATCAGCCTCTATTCCTTATCGAGCCAAACTAATCTTGAAAATTTGTCGAATGGCTCATTAGAGAGACCATTTTCAAATCTTCAAATTTTCGGATTTTCAAATTTTTAACTATGTTCAAAAAAGTACTCATAGCCAATAGAGGCGAGATCGCTTTGCGCGTCATCAGGACCTGCCGCGAGATGGGCATCAAAACCGTCGCGGTCTATTCCACCGCCGATGCCGAAAGCCTTCACGTCCGGTTTGCCGACGAGGCCGTCTGTATCGGTCCGCCGCCAAGCAACCTCTCCTACCTTAAAATGTCCAACATCATCGCCGCGGCCGAAATTACCAACGCCGACGCGATCCATCCCGGGTACGGATTTCTCTCGGAGAACGCCAAGTTTTCCAAGATTTGCCAGGAACACAAGATAAAATTCATCGGCGCCTCGCCCGAAATGATCGACAAGATGGGCGATAAGGCAACGGCCAAGGCGACCATGAAGGAAGCCGGCGTTCCCTGTGTTCCCGGTTCCGACGGAATCCTGCAATCTTTTGACGAGGCCAAGCGCACCGCCAAGGAAATCGGTTATCCGGTAATGCTCAAGGCCACGGCCGGCGGCGGAGGAAAAGGAATGCGCGCCGTCTGGAAGGAATCCGAACTCGAAAAGGCCTGGGAAAGCGCCAGGTTGGAAGCCGGAGCCGCCTTTGGAAACGACGGAATGTACATGGAGAAACTCATCGAGGAGCCGCGCCACATCGAGATTCAGGTCGTGGGCGATGCCTATGGTAAAGCGTGTCACCTCTCCGAACGCGACTGTTCGGTACAGCGCCGCCACCAAAAACTTACCGAGGAGACGCCTTCGCCTTTCATGACCGACGAACTTCGCGAGGCCATGGGGGCAGCTGCCGTCCGGGCCGCCGAATTCATCCAATACGAAGGTGCCGGAACCGTGGAATTCCTTGTGGACAAGCACCGCAACTTCTATTTCATGGAGATGAACACCCGAATCCAGGTGGAGCATCCCATCACCGAGCAGGTCATCGATTACGATTTGATCCGCGAGCAGATTTTGGTTGCCGCCGGTGTTCCGATTTCGGGGAAGAACTACCTTCCGCAGCTGCATTCAATTGAGTGCCGCATCAACGCCGAAGATCCGTACAACGATTTCCGCCCTTCGCCGGGCAAGATCACGGTGCTGCATGCCCCGGGAGGCCACGGCGTGCGCCTCGACACGCATGTTTACGCGGGTTATACCATTCCGCCAAACTATGATTCGATGATTGCCAAGCTCATCACGACGGCCCAAACCCGTGAGGAGGCCATCTCCAAGATGAAGCGCGCGCTGGACGAGTTCTATATCGAGGGCGTAAAAACTACCATCCCGTTCCACCGCCAGCTTATGGACGATCCGGCGTATGTTTCGGGGAATTACACCACCAAGTTTATGGAAACGTTCAAGATGAACGAAGTATAAAAAGAAGCCCTGCGATTGCGGGGCTTTTTGTTTTTTTGGGCGTGCCGGCAAGCCGTCGGGCTGTCCGCTATAGCTTTGCTGCCGCTTCCATCCCTCACGCACCTCCGCTATGGCCTGATTTCTATCACCGCACCGTCTTTTACCGCACGATATAACTCGTCGATCTCGTCGTCGGTTACCGCGATGCACCCCAGCGTCCAGTCCTCCCATCTGTGGAACTTCCCGATCCATCCGCGTCCGTTGCGGAGACCGTGGATCTTAATATCGCCACCGGCGCTGCGGCCCTGTGACACGGCAAAGGCCGCATCCTTTTCATTGGGATATGAAATGCCCAGGTTTTTGTGATAGGCGCTATTCGGGTTTCGCTCGTTGATGACGTAGAGTCCCTCGGGCGTTCTGCGGTCGCCCTCAAACTGTTTGTGGCCCGTGGGAGCGCCGCCCAGCGCGATCTTATAGGTCTTGAGCTCTTGGTTCCCCGCAAAGGCAATCATTTTGCGCTCGGATTTAAGGACCAGCAACCGGTCAATGACGGCATCGTCCGCAAGTCGCTTTCCCGGGTAGAAGTACCAGTAGGCCAATGCGGCGAGCGCGAGGAGGATGAGCAGGGCCAGAAATTTCATGTTTGGCATTATAGTATTACCGCATGGGAATGTGCCGGGCGTTTCGTAGCTTGCGGGTGGGGGCGGGTTGGATCTATCGCAGGATCATCGCGAGATTATATCTGTAAAAACCGCCAAATTTGTTAAAGCGTTTCCTCCAACCACTTAAAGAATTCCCGCTGCCAAACAATCGCGTTCTGCGGTTTCAGCACCCAGTGGTTTTCTTCTGGGAAATAGAGAAGGCGGCTTTTGATTCCTCGCAACTGCGCCGCCTGGAACGCTTCCTGTCCCTGGCCAATCGGAACCCGGAAATCCTTTCCTCCCTGTATGATCAAAATGGGCGTGTTCCACTTATCGACAAGGTTGATGGGGTTGAACTCACGATAGGTTTTTTGCGCCGCGGCATTGTCCTTTTCCCAATAAGGCCCGCCGGAATCCCAGTTCGTGAAGAATACCTCCTCGGTGGTGCCGTACATGCTCTGCAGGTTGAACACTCCATTGTGTGAGATAAAGGTCTTGAAGCGGTTGTTGTGGATCCCGGCCAAATAGAACACCGAATATCCACCGTAACTCGCACCAACTGCTCCCAATCGGCCTTTGTCCACATATTTTTCCTTCGCGACGTCGTCGATCGCGGCGAGATAATCCTGCATCACCTGTCCGCCCCAATCCTTTGAAATCTGCTCGTTCCATTCCACACCATGTCCGTGCATCCCGCGGCGGTTGGGCGCTACCACGATATACCCCTGCGCCGACATCAGCGAGAAATTCCACCTGAACGAATAACTCTGCGTGAGCGGTGATTGTGGTCCGCCCTGGCAATACAATAGCGTCGGGTATTTCTTGTTTGGGTCAAAATCCGGGGGAAGGATTACGTAAACCAGCATCTGCTTACCATCGGTCGTTTTGACCATCCTTTTTTCGATCTTGCTGAGTTTGAGCCCGGCATAGATATCATCGTTCACGCGCGTGATCTGATTCCACTTCTTCGACTTCAAATCATAAGTGTAAAGTTCTGTCGCGTGGTTCATGTCTGTGCGCGGAACGATGACCAGATTACCGCTAAAGCCCACGATGCCGTTCACGTCGAACAAACCATCGGTCAATTGCCGCACTACCGGCGCGATTCGGGTTTTGCCCGGAAAATTCACCTCGAAGAGCTGCTTGGTCCCCATGATCGGCGCGGTGAAATACACCTTTTTGCCGTCGGCGCTCCACTCAAACGAATCCACGGTACCGTCCCAATTTGCGGTCAGGTTCTGTTTTACGCCATTGCCCATGTCCACGATGATGTCGTTCTTGTCGGCCTCGTACCCGTCGCGCTTCATCTGCAGCCATGTCAAATGTCCGGCAGGCGAAAACGCAGGATGCGTGTCGTAACCGGGATTGCCGGCCGTGCGGTTGACGGTCTGGCCCGTTGCGATGTCATATTCGTAAATATCGGTGTTGGTGCTCACGGCATATTCGGTCCCCGATTTTTTCTTGGTCACGTACAGGATCTTCTTGCTATCGGGCGACCAGATGTAATCCTCGTCACCGCCAAAAGGTGCCAGTGGCGAATTGAACGCCTCTCCCTTCATGATGTCGGTGCCCTTGCTCTTGTCGCGGTTCTCACGGAAGAAAACGTGATTGTAGCTGCCCTCGTTCCAGGTGTCCCAATGACGGTAATCCAACCCGTTGTAGATCTGGACATCGGCCTTTTTTAATTCGGGATAGATCTCCTTGGCCAAAATCTTCTCGACCTTGACGCTTTCATGATAGACGATGTGCTTGCCATCGGCCGAAACGTTCTTGTCATTGACCAGGTCCTTGTAGTCCTTGATCTCGGTAGCTGTGCCGCCCGTCACGGGAACCGAATAATATTTCGTATCCGATTTATTCTCCTCGACGGATGGGGTCGAAACCTTATACACCACCAGTTTCTTGTCTTTCGAAAGTCCCACTGGAGTAACGCGCCCCAGTTTCCAAAGTGTTTCGGGAGTAAGGACGTTTTGTGCGCCTGCCGATGCGATGCCCATGATTGCGAGGATTAGGATTGCCGATTTCTTCATGTCAAAAAATTTATCGGCTAAAAATAACCATTATAAAACAAAAAAGCCACCCCGAAGGATGGCTTTCAAGCAATTGTTGCAGTTACTCTTTTATAAAGCGTTTGACGCCTTTTTCCGCGCCGCTCTGGACCTCGAGCAAATAAATCCCCGAAGCCAGGTCGCCTACGAAAACCCCGTTTTCGCCAATTTCGCCCTTCGCGATTTCCTGGCCCAGCGCGCTCAGGATTCGATAACTTCCTGTCGTATTGACAAACAGCGAATTACCGCTGACAGGATTCGGGTAAACCGAGAACGCCAACTGCCCGGCATCGCCTTCACGTGCGCCCGAACCAATATTCACCGTGTAATCCTCGACCTGTCCGTACGAAAAAGTCTCACAGGCAGTAGGAACTCCATTGTACTTCATCGAGACGCGCATCCTTGTGGCGCCGAGCGTGGCGGTCGCAGGGATCGTGATGGAACCCGTTACGGGCGTGGTCTGCGTCGCCGATCGTGTAAACGCGGTCTCGCCGGAATCGGTAAAGTCACCGTCGCCGTTATAATCGATGAATACGGCGTAGCCTTCGTTGTACTTGGTGCTGGTCCACTGCGGCGTGATCGAAATCGTGTAAGCCGAACCTCGCGTCACGTTTGTCGAGATCGCGGTGAAATTGGTATAGCCCGTTCCGCCGGTAGAGGAATTGTCAATCGTATTGAACTGGACGCGCTGGATCTTCTCGTCGGCGACACTGTTGCCCTGCGAGGCGCAATAGGTTACGGTGTTGGCGAGCGTTGTCACATTGACCGTGTTGCTGGCCGATGACGCATTGCCTGCAGCATCTTTCGCAATGACGTAAAAACTGTACGTGGTCGATGCCGAGAGTGCAGTTACGGCATAGGAAGTCGACGATGTTGTCGCTCTGTACACCGAATTCTGGTATACGTCATACCCGGTCACGCCCACATTATCGGTCGAAGCGGTCCAGCTCAGATTGGTAGAAGTCGTCGTAGTCCCCGAAGCCGCAAGACCAGTTGGTGCCGATGGCGCGGTGGAATCGGCGGTGGCATTTTGTATGTTCACGGTGTAATCCTCAACCTCACCGTAGGAGAATGCCTCGCAGGCAGTCGGGATGCCGTTGTATTTCATTGAAACCCTCATCCGGGTAGCGCCTAAAGCAGCCGTCGTCGGGATCGTGAAAGTTCCTGTCGCCGGGGTCGCGGTAGAGGCCGCACGGCTCCAGACGAGTTCGCCCGCATCGTCAAAATCCTTGTCATTGTTGTAATCGATCCAAACCGCGAAACCTTCGGGGTAAGTTGATCCTGTCCATTGCGGAGTCACTGTAATCGAATAAGCCTGGCCCTTGTTCACGCTTGTCGAAATCGACGTAAAGTCCGAGTAGCCCGACGTCGTCGGCGAGGTATTGTCAATTGTACCCATTTGCACCCGCCCGATGCGTTCGTCGGCGATGCTGTTGCCCTGCGAAGCGCAATAGGTTGCTGTTGCGGGAAGCGTGGTCACGTTCACCGTGTTGCTGGCCGCCGAACTATTGCCCGCCGCGTCTTTTGCGATAACGTAAAAGCTGTACGCGGTCGATGCGCTCAGTCCGCTAACGGCATAAGTGGTGGATGCTATTGTCGCTTTGTACACCGAATTCTGATATACATCATATCCGGTTACCCCAACATTATCGGTAGATGCAGTCCAACTCAGGTTAGTCGAAGATTGCGTGGTTCCGGAAGCCGTGAGATTAGTGGGGGCGGACGGCGCCGTTGTATCGGCCGTTCCACCTGATGTAATCGTGAAGTTGGCATTCGACACATCAAAGAAGATATGGTTGGTTCCCTTGACCATGATGCGGTTTTGTGTGCTGGCCGTAGTGGGCATTGCGACTGCCTGGGTTCCGTCATTTGGCGTAGCGGCCAGAAGCATGTTCCAAGAATTTCCGCCGTCCTGCGAGATTAGGATATCCACGTTTGCCGTATTGACGCCGTTTGCGGTGGTTCCGGCGACGTTCCAGGTCACGGTCTGCGTCGATCCGCCGGGATACGAAACGGCCGTGTTGGGTGCGGTTACGGCAAAAGGCCCGGCCGTGGCGTTCACGGTGACGATCATGTCGTCGCTATTGTTCCCTGCGCCACCGGCACGGTTGTCACGCGAGGTGAACCTGAAATTCATCGTCCGCGCCACCGAAGAAAGCGCTTCCTGCGTCACTTCGGTTCCGGCTGTGGTGGTTGCGCCGGCAAGTACCGACTGCATTCTCGGGAAATACCGCACGGGAGATGTCGTCGGCAGGTAGGAACGGAAGTTCGGGCCTGATGTCTTGGTCGCATTCGGAGTAGTGGTGGTCGATGAACCGTTGTCCATCTGCTCCCAGATATAAGTCAGGATATCGCCATTGGCATCGGTCGCCGAACCTGTCAGCATGAAAGGCGTGCTCTTGGGAACGGTGTAATCTGCTCCGGCGTTGGCTGTTGGAATTGCATTTCCGGTCGCAGTCTTGACCGGGCAGGTCTTCGCCTTGATGTTGTTGGTCACCTGCTGGATGCTCACGGCGTGGAAGTATGCATCGGAATGCGGCTGGACATCCTTGGTCGTAATTCCCGCATAGCCCATAATGGTCGATCCGGAACCGGGTTCCATCTGTACTCCTGTTCCCTCGTTCGAGTGCGTGAAGGTATGGTTCGCGCCAAACTGGTGCCCGAGCTCGTGCGCCACATAGTCGATGTCAAAGTTATCGCCCTGCGGAATCCCGTCTGCCGGCGAGGTGTAGCCCTTGCCCTTTTGCCCGTTGACGCATACGCAGCCGATGCAGCCTGCGTTTCCTCCGCCTCCGGTCGCACCAAATAGGTGGCCTACGTCATAATTCGCCTCACCTATGACCGAAGTCAGCGTGTTTTGCAGTTCGGTGTTCCAGGCGCCGCCGGTTCCCGTTGAAGCAGGGGAATAGGGATCGGTCGAGGCGTTGGTATAGATGACGGCGTCGGTGTTGGCGATCAGCACGCAAC
Organism: Bacteroidota bacterium; assembly: GCA_023390775.1. Classification (GTDB taxonomy): domain Bacteria; phylum Bacteroidota; class Bacteroidia; order Flavobacteriales; family Flavobacteriaceae; genus Flavobacterium. The sequence continues at coordinate 54,283 of JAEWCF010000023.1, forward strand.
GCGCGGCAAAATCCTTTTCAAAAACGCCGTTGACGCGGGTCATGGTATTGTTGATGGCGGCGAGGGCCTGAGCCTTTGTTCCGCCAAAGTATGCCGTATATTCGCCTGTCGTGGACATCGCAAGCCTGAAGGTGCGCAAAAAAGCGTCATCTGCATTGGGCCGTGCAGCCAGGTCGAATTCATCCTCAAGCGCATCGGCAACTACCGTGCACTGGAAATTTTGTGCCGACGGCGCCTTGTCCTGCTTACGGAACACGGTGTAAACCGACGCATCCGAAGTATACGGCTCTATAAATTCGGCGGGACGGTCCGCAGAAAGGGTCATTGACTGGAAACCCAAAGGCGAAATGCTGAAATATACCGTCGCATTCGGATTGGTTATCCCTTCGCCAACATACGACTTGATTTCCGGATAACGGGCCGCCAGTTCCGGATCCATCGTTGGATTGTCAAAAACACGGAATTGTTCGGTGCCGCCCGAGGCAGTGGGCAAGGTGATAAGAATCCCCGAAGTTTTTGTTGCGAACCGCTGCGGGGCAGCCACTACTGACGACTTAAGGGCGCCGATATCGAGTGTGAAGGTACGTGGATTCACGATCCCGGTCTTGTTCCGGATCACTTCCCCGGATGATTTGGTTGCAGCCTTGAAATGGCCGCCCTGAGCAAACGACAGCCCTGTAATGGCGATTGCGGCAAAGGTGAGTAAACGTCTTTTCATATAAATTGTCTTTACCCAAATGTAGAAGAATAGTTTTGGATTTTGGCAAAATTTTCACATCTTAACAATATAATCGTCAACGAACATTGTTTTGGTATTGATGATTGTGATTCGGTAAGGAAAACCTTTATAAAATCCTCAGATTTGACCTTGTGTGCGATTTCTGTACTTTTAGGCAAAAACAATGAACCTTAGCTATTGGGAATTGAAATCGTGGTTTTCCGCCATCGATTATACCATCGTTGGCAGTGGGATCACGGGCCTCCATGCGGCGTTGCGGTTGCGTGAACGGTTCCCCGTCGCCAAGATCCTCGTCCTTGAAAAAGGTGCAATGCCCGAAGGCGCCAGCACGAAAAACGCCGGGTTTGCCTGTTTTGGAAGTTTGTCCGAGATTGTGGATGACTTAGAAAGCCAGTCGCCCGAAGACGTGGTGCGGCTCATTGCCAAACGCAGGGCCGGGCTTGAACTTCTCGTCAACAGGCTGGGAGCAGGCAACATCGGCCTTGAGCCCAATGGCGGATATGAACTTTTTGAAGCTGCCGATCGCGACCTCTACGAGTCCTGTTTTGCGAGAAGGGAAGAAATCAATGCGCTGCTGCGGCCGGAGTTTGGTGCCGATGTTTTTCGCATCGTGGAGAATAATTTCGGTTTTGACCGAATCCATCCCAAGATGATCCTCAATCCGTTCGAAGCCCAAATCGATACCGGAAGGATGATGCGCGCGCTTCTCGCCGAGGCTTATCGGAACAACATCATGATCCTCAACCGGCAAACAGTAACGGCGCACGAGGATTTTGGTTCGCATGTGGAGGTTTCGCTGGGCGATTTTGCCTTTAAAACAGGCAAATTGCTTTGGGCGACCAATGGTTTTGCTTCGGCTATAACCGATGGCGAAGTGATACCCGCCCGCGCGCAGGTCCTGATTACCGCCCCCATTCCGGATTTGGCCATCAAGGGAACATTCCATCTGGACCGCGGATATTATTATTTCAGGAACATTGACAATCGCATCCTGCTCGGCGGAGGCCGCAATCTTGACTTTCAGGGCGAAACCACGACAGATTTCGGGCAAACCGAAATCATCCAGCAAAAGCTCGAGAATCTGCTAAAAGAAGTAATTTTGCCCAACACGCCTTTTACGGTCGAGCGTCGATGGAGCGGGATCATGGGCATGGGCGAGGCCAAATCGCCGGTCATCAAAAAACTTTCGGACAACGTGGGTTGCGGTGTACGGCTCGGCGGAATGGGTGTCGCAATCGGATCGCTCGTCGGCCGCGAACTCGCCGATTTATTTTAATCTATGAAGAGAGTCCTCCAATTTATAAAACTCGCCCTGTTGTGGTTTTTTGCCACATCATTGTTCGCGGTCATGGTGTTCAAGTTCATTCCGGTTTTTGTCACCCCGCTGATGGTGGGCCGGGCCATTGAAAACATGTCCAAGGAACAGCCCCTTGAATTCAGCCATGACTGGGTTTCCATTGACGACATTTCGCCCAACATGCAAAAGGCCGTTATCGCCGCCGAGGATTCCAACTTCATGACGCACAACGGTTTCGATTTCGAGGCCATGAAAAAGGCGCTCGACAACAACAGCAAGGGCCGCCGAATCAAGGGCGGAAGCACGATTTCGCAACAAACCGCCAAGAACGTCTTCCTCTGGCATGGCCGCTCCTATATCCGCAAGGGCCTTGAAGCCTACTTTACCGTTTTGATAGAGGCCATCTGGGGCAAGGAGCGCATCATGGAAGTCTACCTGAACAGCATCGAAATGGGGACCAATGTCTATGGTGTCGAGGCCGCGGCACACCATTATTTCCTCAAGACCGCTTCGACCTTGAGCAGGCGTGAGGCCGCCGCAATCGCCGCCGTTTTGCCCAATCCAAGAAAGTACAAAGCAACCAATTCATCGTCATACATCAACCGCCGAAAGGATCGCATCGTGCGCCACATGCGGCATGTAGGCGAACTAAACTATTAAATTATGAGAGCACACGAAATTGATTACCAGATCTTCGGCGAGGAAATGCAATACGTCGAGATCGAACTCGATCCGCAGGAAATCGTCGTCGCCGAGGCCGGAAGCTTCATGATGATGGACAACGGCATCCGCATGCAGACCATTTTTGGCGACGGGTCGCAACAGGACACCGGCATCTTTGGAAAACTTCTGTCGGCTGGAAAGCGCATGCTCACGGGCGAAAGCCTCTTCATGACGGCCTACCTCAATGAAAACGCGGGCAAGAGCAAGGTGTGTTTCGCTTCGCCCTATCCCGGGAAAATCGTAGCGGTCGACCTGCAGCAGTATGGCGGAAAATTCATTTGCCAGAAAGACTCTTTCCTCTGTGCGGCCAAGGGAGTCCAGGTGGGCATCGAATTCTCGCGCAAACTGGGCCGCGGCCTCTTTGGGGGCGAGGGCTTCATCATGCAAAAACTCGAGGGCGACGGCATGGCGTTCGTGCATTCGGGCGGTACGCTGGCCAGGCGCGAACTCCGAGCGGGCGAAGTCTTGAAAGTAGATACCGGCTGCATTGTCGGCTTTTCGCACACGGTGGACTATGACATCGAATTCATCGGTGGGATTCGCAACTCCATCTTTGGGGGCGAAGGCCTGTTTTACGCCACGTTGCGCGGCCCGGGCATCGTGTACATCCAATCATTGCCCTTCAGCCGCCTGGCCGACCGCATTATCGCGTCGGCGCCAAAATCCGGCGGAAGCGGGCGCGACGAGGGAAGCCTTTTGGGCGGGCTCGGGCGCATGATCGATGGCGACAACCGTTTTTAGTTTGTAATTTTTTTGGGCGTGCCGGCGCAAGGACACTGGCCGAATCATCGTGAATTTGCGCGCCGTCGCGTCTTCGGCTCTATCTTTTTACTCCGCTTCGCTTCGTAAAAAGGATGCCACCTCAACCGCTCCCGCAGGGAAAATTATAAATTATAGATTATAAATTATAAAT
>JAEWCF010000039.1 GCA_023390775.1 Bacteroidota bacterium
GTTGTCAGTAGTCAGTTGTCAGTTGTCAGTCATCAGTCAGCAATTAGCTGTCAGCTGTCAAGGTCAGTTTAAATGCGGACAGCCCGAATGTTTAAAAGTCTTCAGTTATCAGTATTCATTACATCAATTTGTACGTTCATCCTGGATGCCTATCGGCTAAGTGCCCTTAGGACTTGATGACTTTATGACCTTATGACCTTATGACTTACGATCGTATGCCCTGTCAGCCACAAGCCACCAGCCACGAGCCACCAACAACCATTATTTCACTATCTTCGCGCCGCAAAACCTTATCTTATGAAATTCTTTATCGATACGGCCAACCTCGCCGAAATCAAAGCAGCCCAAGCACTTGGGGTCCTTGACGGAGTTACGACGAATCCCTCGCTCATGGCCAAGGAAGGCATTACGGGCAAGAACAATATCCTGAAGCACTATGTCGATATCTGCAATATCGTCGACGGCGATGTGAGCGCCGAGGTCAATGCCGTGGATTACGACGGCATGATTCGCGAAGGAGAGGAGCTGGCCGACCTGCACCCGCAAATCGTGGTGAAATTACCCATGACCCGTGAGGGCGTTATGGCTGCCAAATATTTCACCGACAAGGAGATCCGCACCAATGTGACGCTGGTCTTCTCGGCAGGGCAGGCGCTTCTGGCGGCAAAAGCAGGGGCAACCTATGTGTCGCCCTTTATCGGAAGGCTTGACGACGTTTCCACCGACGGGCTGAACCTGATCCAGGAAATCCGCGAAATATATGACAACTACGGCTTCGAGACGCAAATCCTCGCGGCTTCGGTGCGCCATACCATGCACATCGTAAATTGCGCGAAAATCGGCGCCGATGTGATGACCGGGCCACTTTCGGCAATACTTGGGCTGCTCAAGCACCCCCTTACCGACATCGGCCTGGCGCAATTCCTCGCCGATTTCAAAAAGGGAAATGAATAAATAAGGCTGCCTTCGGGCGGCTTTTTTTTACTTTTCGAGGTTTTGTTCGAATCCGTTGTCGAAAAGATTGGTAAACGCATTTTTGATCGTGGAATCCGAATCCAGGACGATCGTGCGGTGGATCTTCGTGATCGCCCATTTGATGCGGACTTCCTTGTCAAAGTCCTTGCAGCGCAACTCGGTTATCGGGCCGAAATTATATTTCTCGAGCATGCTTCGCCACTGCTGATGGTTCGGGTCCAGATTGACCGCGATGTACTTGTACTCCGGATAGCGTTTGCGAAGTTCGATGACTTTCTTGTGCGATTCGACCAGGTGGGCCGCCGCGTTTTCGGTCCAAAAGAAAATCACGCATTTGCCACGCGCCACTTCATCCGACGCGATTTCCTTTCCCTGCGCATCGACCAGGGTCACCGGGGGTAATTTTTTTCCAACGGCAAGCGCATTGATCGCGCGCCCGATCTCCAAAATTTCCTGTTTTTGGGCCCTGTCGGTGGAAAGGCGGTTGTATGTTTCAAGGAATTTTTGGTTGTTGCCCGCGTTCTGGTCCTCGAGCAAATAATTGAAGGCGATATTGTTGAGCAGTGAATTCCGGATCTTGGCATTCTTGATCAGCGTATCGGCAATGATGAGTTTGTTGGTATTGGTTTTTAGCGCGAGGTCCTGCTGGCTGAAATGATTGTGGTAGTTGATGTCGGCCATGTTGTTGAGCATGAACGAAAGGTAGCGGACAAAGGGTGAATATCCCGAGAGTTCGGCGTTGTTGAAGTCGATGTTTCGCCTGAAAGCATAATAGTCGGGTGGAAGCTGCTCCACCACGTCGTTACCCGTGCGCATATGGTGAACGAGTGGATAGAGTTCCTTTCGGGAATAATGCGGAAAGTCCAGCAAGGCCCGGGCATAGCGATCGAAACCGTCGTGCCATTTCAAATCCTGCTTGTGCCTGATGTAAAATGCCGAATTGGACTTGTAAACCGAATCGATCGCACGGTTGAAGGCGCGCAGGTCCAGCTCATAGATCGGGAACATGTTGTCGCGGTCCTTTTCATTCCGCAACCAGAATTCCATCAAAAAGTTGTTTTTCTGATCGCCGCGTCCGCTGAAGACGATGGATTCGTCAAAGTCGCGGCTGTTGATGGTGACCATCAAACTGTCGTTTTTGTCGAAATAGACATACTGGTATTCCGGATCGTGCCTGAAGGTGTACATTCCCGGCGCCAGCGAATCGAATTTGCGGAAGAAGCGGTTGTCACGCCCGATCTGTATGCTGTCCACGAGCTCGTCTCCACGGTAAAGCAGAACGTAATCCCCGGTCCGGTTGGTGACCTCGCCGCCAAAGTAGGCCGTGTAATCGTCTGGCTGGAAACCTTTTGCACAACTGGCTAGCAGGGCGGGCAAGGCCGCAAGCAGGATTGCGATAAAAGGTTTGGGAATTTTCATCTGTAGGGAAATGTATTACAAATGTATTGTCGGCGCCCGATAGTTGCTGTTAAGGGGGCGTTAAATAGCTATCAGCCGTCAGCTGTCAGGGGTCAGTTTGATTGCGGTGTGCCCGGTTGTATGGTTCTCCTAGCCACTAACCACTAACCACTAACCACTAACCACCGAAAGTCATCAGTCATCAGTCATCAGGAGCTATCAGCTGTCAGCCATCAGCTATCAGTTTGATTGCGGTCTACCCGGTTGTATGGTTCTCCTAGCCACTAACCACCGAAAGTCATCAGTCATCAGACAGAAGCAGCTAACAGCCGTCAGCCGTCAGCTATCAGTTTAATTGCGGTCCCCCCGGTTGTATGGTTCTCCTAACCACTAACCACCAGCCACCAGCCACAAACCACCAGCCACAAAAGTCATCAGTCATCAGGAGCTATCAGCCGGCAGCCATCAGCTAACAGTTTGATTGCGGTCTACCCGGTTGTATGGTTCTCCTAGCCACTAACCACTAGCCACTAACCACTAGCCACAAAAGTCATCAGTCATTATTCATCAGTCTCCACCATTCGACGTTCGACATTCGACATTCGTCATTCGTCAGATTTCACTACTTTTGCACCTCAAAATCCACAGATGCTTACAGTCAACAATCTATCGGTCCAGTTTGGGAAACGAATCCTCTTTGACGAGGTCAACACCACTTTTGGGCAAGGCAACATATACGGGGTCATCGGGGCGAACGGCGCCGGGAAATCCACCTTTCTGAAAATCCTTTCCGGCCAGATGGATCCCACATCGGGACACGTCCAGCTCGAGCCGGGCAAGCGCATGTCGGTGCTCAACCAGAACCACAACATGTTTGACGAGTACACGGTGCTCGAAACCGTCATGATGGGCAACAAGGTCCTTTACGCGGTGAAAAAGGAGATGGACGAGCTTTACCTGGACTACAACGACAAGAACGCCGACAGGATTGGCGAACTGCAGGTCCAGTTTGAGGAAATGAATGGCTGGAACGCCGATTCGGATGCCGCGGCGCTGCTTTCGAACCTGGGAATCGGCGAGGACCTGCACTACACGCAGATGGCCGACCTGGACGCCAAGCTCAAGGTGCGCGTGCTTTTGGCGCAGGCCCTTTTTGGAAATCCCGACGTGCTCATCATGGACGAACCTACCAACGACCTGGATTTCGAGACCATTTCGTGGCTCGAGAATTTCCTGGCCGATTATGAGAACACGGTGATCGTCGTCTCGCACGACCGACACTTTCTGGACGCGGTCTGTACGCATATCTCCGACATCGACTTCGGGAAGATCAACCATTACTCCGGAAACTATACTTTTTGGTACGAATCGAGCCAGCTCGCCGCCAAACAGCGCGCCCAGCAAAACCGAAAGGCCGAAGAGAAAAAGGCGGAGCTCGAGGAATTCATTCGCCGCTTCAGCGCCAACGTCGCCAAATCAAAGCAGGCCACTTCCAGGAAGAAGATGATTTCGAAACTCAACATTGCCGAAATCAAACCGTCCAGCCGTCGCTATCCAGCCATCATTTTTGACCAGGAGCGCGAGGCGGGGGACCAGATCCTCAACATTAAAGGGCTGAGCGCCTCCATCGAGGGCGAGACGCTTTTCAGGGATGTGGACCTGACGATGGCCAAGGGGGACAAGATTGTCTTGTTCTCCAAGGATTCGCGCGCAACCACCGCTTTCTATGAAATTTTGAACAACAACCAGAAGGCGGATGCGGGCACTTTTGAATGGGGAATCACCACCACACAGGCCTATCTTCCTGCGGACAACCACGAATATTTCGAGAATGACCTGACTCTGGTCGACTGGCTCCGGCAATGGGCCAAGACCGAGGAAGAACGCGATGAGGTTTACATTCGCGGATTTTTGGGCAAGATGATTTTCTCCGGTGAGGAAGCGCTCAAAACGGCGCGGGTGCTTTCGGGAGGCGAAAAGGTCCGATGCATGTTGTCACGGATGATGATGCAACGCGCCAACGTGCTGATGCTCGACGAGCCCACCAACCACCTCGACCTCGAATCGATCACCGCGTTCAACAATTCGCTCAAGAATTTTAAGGGTTCGGTCCTGTTCACGACCCATGACCATGAATTTGCGCAGACTGTCGGGAACCGGATACTGGAACTGACGCCACAGGGCGCCATCGACCGCTACATGACCTTCGACGATTACCTTGACGATCCCAAAATCCAGGAACTTCGCAAGAAAATGTATTCATAAAAAAAATCCCGGATCGCTCCGGGGTTTTTTCGTTTTGGGTTATAAAAATTTGTCTTGGTGGCTTATCTTCTAAAGCGGCTGATGATCCAGACGACCACGGCAATGATCAGGATGACCAAAAAAATTCCGACACCCATTCCTACCTGAAAGATGTCTCCGACCAGTTCGCAGCTTGTGGCTGTAAACAATACAACCATCAACAAAAGGATTTTGGGCAAATAGATTTTCATGATTTTTTGGTTCTTGATTTAATGTAAAGTTCCTAATCTTTAACATGAATTTCATTACATGATTTGCCGAAATTGTTATATGGTTATCCATGCGCTACCCGTAGTCATCATCTGACCTATTCTGCATAATTGGTTAAAATAAGCCAATTTTAAAAAATTGGTCTCATTTGGCCTCTTTTGTGTAAGTTTGGGAAAAATTGATGTTTATGGTAGCGATCATTACGGGAGATATCGTCGATTCGCGAAAAGTGGCGCCGGAGGTTTGGCTACCCGCGTTAAAGAAATATTTGCACGAACATACCTCCAATAAAGATTTTTGGGAAATCTATCGCGGCGACAGTTTCCAGGCTGAAGTGCCTGTGGAAGATGCGCTTCGTGCAGCCCTGTCCATCAAGGCGCTGGTCAAGACCAACAGTATTATCGATGTCAGGATGTCTATCGGGATCGGCGACAAAATATTTGACGGCAGGAAAATCACCGAATCGAATGGAACGGCCTTTATCAATTCGGGGGAAAGCTTTGAGCGCATCAAGAATCTTACGCTCATCATGCAGACTCCCAATGCGGAATTCGACGAATACTTCAATCCCATCTTACGGCTCATCGGCTTCATCGGCAACCAGTGGAAACCCGTTACGGCCCAGACTGTCCATTATGCGCTGACGCACCCAGAATTATTGCAGAAGGAAATCGCAGCGCGCATGTCAAAGGACAAGACCACCGTGAACAAGGCACTTAAGCGGGGCGGGTATGACGAGATACTGGAAGTCCTTGAACTGTATTCCAAAAAGGTACGGTCATGGGCGAACTGATCTTGAAGATGGCCATCGCGCATCTATTGGGCGATTTTGTGTTCCAATCCAATAGGATGGCGGCCGAGATCGAGCGAAGAAAATTCGCGTCCCGGATGTTTTACCTCCATATTGGCATCCATCTCCTGCTGGTCCTGGTCGTTACCGGCTTTGCGCTCCGGTACATGTTTCCCGCGCTATTGCTTGCGCTCTCACATTTTTTGGTGGATTCGATGACCAAGGTCTGGCTGGCGCCGAAAATCGGTAAAATGGCCAACTTTGCATTAGACCAGACCCTGCATGGGGTGGCGATCGCGCTTTTCGTGCATCATTTCCATCCGTATGCGATCGATTTTGAAACCATCTTCAACTACGATAGTTATTTGTTGGTGGCCGCGATTTTGGCGACGACCTTCGTCTCGGCGATCGTGGTCAAAAGAATGATGGAGGGATTCCGTTATCCGTTGCCCAATGACGGACTTGCAGAGGCTGGGAAATACATCGGCATGCTCGAGAGGTTCTTTATTTTCGTGTTTGTAGTAAATTCATTTTGGGAGGGCGTCGGTTTTTTGTTGGCGGCAAAATCTATTTTCAGGTTTGGTGACCTAAAGGAAAAAAAGGACATCAAGCTTACCGAATACATTCTCATCGGAACCCTTTTGAGTTTCGGGCTTGCCCTCTTGATTGCGGTTGGCTATCTCAAGCTTATGTAAGATTTCGTCGAAACGCGCCTTTTTTGAACTACGGTCATTCGGTGTTTTTCACTATTTTTACATCGCAATCCTCCAACATGGGCCAAAAAGTCTTATTGACAGCGAAAGAGGTGGAAATCATCCTGAACCGCCTGGCTTGCCAACTTATTGAGAAGCACCTTGATTTTTCGCGGACGGTACTTATCGGCTTGCAACCGCGGGGAAAATTTCTCGCCGACCGCATCGGCAAACTGCTCTCCGAGCGCTATGGGGTGGCCGAGGTCGCAATCGGATATCTGGACATCACTTTTTTCAGGGACGATTTCAGGCGCACCGAGAAACCCCTCGAGGCGAGTGAGACCCGTTTGGATTTCCCCATCGACGGAAAGGATGTGGTCCTTATTGACGATGTTTTATTCACCGGTCGAAGCATCAGGGCCGCGCTCACGGCCATCCAATCCTTCGGCAGGCCGGCCAGTATCGAGCTTTTAGTCCTGATCGACCGTCGCTTTAGCCGCCATCTGCCCATTCAGCCCGATTACCGCGGAAGGCAAGTGGATGCCATCGGGGAGGAGAAGGTCAAGGTGAACTGGTCTCAGGATTCGGGAGTGAGCGTCATGTTAATCAATACAAACCAAAGCTGATGAGCGAACTTTCGGTAGACCATTTGCTGGGCATCAAATACCTCAAGCGCGAGGATATCGAACTGATTTTCTCCACCGCCGACCATTTCAAGGAGGTCATCAACCGACCGATAAAAAAGGTCCCTTCCCTGCGCGACGTCACCATCGCCAATATTTTTTTCGAGAACTCCACCCGGACCAAACTTTCATTCGAACTGGCCCAGAAACGCCTCTCGGCAGACGTCATCAGTTTTTCGGCCGCGCAGTCATCGGTAAAGAAAGGCGAAACGCTCATCGATACTGTCAACAACATACTCGCGATGAAAGTCGACATGGTGGTCATGAGGCATTCGCATGCCGGCGCCGCAGAATTTTTGGCCAGGCACGTAAAAGCAAGCGTCATCAATGCCGGAGACGGTGCGCACGAACATCCCACGCAGGCGCTTTTGGACGTGTACTCCATCAGGGAAAAGTTCGGGTCGGTAGAAGGAAAGAAAGTGGTCATTGTGGGCGATATCCTGCATTCCAGGGTGGCACTGTCCAATATTTTCGCGCTCAAAATGCTGGGCGCCCAGGTCAAGGTCTGCGGGCCTTCGAGCCTGATCCCGAGGCATATCGAATCGCTGGGCGCATCGGTGGAACCCGATCTCAGGAAAGCGCTCGAATGGTGCGATGTCGCCAATATGCTCCGCGTGCAGAACGAGCGTATGGACGTGAGTTATTTTCCGTCCGCGCGCGAATACACCAAACGCTTTGGGCTTGACAGGGAATTGCTCGACTCGCTGAGCAGTGAAATCACCATCATGCACCCGGGGCCCATTAACCGCGGGGTCGAAATTACCAGCGAGGTGGCCGATTCCGACCAATCGATTATCCTGAACCAGGTTGAAAACGGGGTTGCGGTCAGGATGGCCGTCATCTACCTGCTCGCCTCCAAACTGCGCCAACCCGCATAATTGCATCAAAATGAAGATCGAGGAAAAAGGCCACACACGCATCATCCGTGACCCCCAGAACGACAGCTCCGCATTGTTGATGAAACTCACCCACGAATACAAGTCATTCGAGGACCGCAACCTTATCCTTGACCTCTCGGGAGACCAAAACCTAACAGCGAGAGGGCTTTCGCAGTTTTCGGCGCTCGCCAGACAGCACAAAAAAAACGGGAAGTCGCTTGTCATCGTGAATCCATCGATCGACTTCAATGCCGTACCGGCCGCCGTGCATGCGGTGCCGACACTTGGTGAGGCGCATGACCTGATCGAAATGGACGAAATCGAGCGCGACCTCGGTTTTTAGCCATGAAACTGACGATTCTAGGCTGCCACGCCGCAACGCCCAGGACCTTTACAAATCCTACCTCACAGGTACTGGAAATTTCAGGTAGGTTATTTTTGATCGATTGCGGTGAGGGCACGCAGGTGCAACTCCGCAAGAACAAGGTGCGTTTCATGCGGATCAACCATGTGTTCATTTCGCATCTGCACGGTGACCATTTATACGGGCTGATCGGCCTGGTGTCCACATTCATGTTGTTGGGGCGTACGGCCGACCTGCACATCTACGGCCCGAAAGGTATCAAGGAGATCATAACCCTGCAGTTGCGGTTGGGGCAGGCCTGGACCACGTACGGCCTCTACTTTCACGAACTGGAATCCGATTCACCCGAGGTCATCTTTGAGGACGAAAAGGTCATCGTGTCGACCGTTCCGCTCAGGCACAGGATCTACACCAATGGTTTTATCTTCAGGGAAAAGCGCGGCCTGAGGAAACTCAATATCGAGGCCGCCGAAAAGTTCGGGATTGACAAATGTTATTACCGCAATATTGTCCTGGGGAAGGATGTGGTCTCCGATTCCGGGCAATTAATCTCAAACGACCTGGTGACCTTTGAGCCGGTTCCGCCAAAAAGCTATGCGTTTTGTTCCGATACGGTTTTCGATCCCGACCTGGCCCCGCTGTTAAGAGGCGTCGATGTCCTCTATCACGAATCCACTTTCCTTGAAAGCGAGGCTTCCCTGGCGCTCAAGACCATGCATTCCACCGCACGGCAGGCGGCGCAGGTCGCGGCGTGGGCCGAAGCCGGCACATTGATATTGGGGCATTACTCGACACGGTATGATTCCCTTGCCGAATTTGCGGCCGAAGCTGGTGAAATCTTCCCTAATATCGTACTTTCACAGGACGGAAAAACCTTCGAATTCTAATGAAAGATCTCAGCAATTACAGGCGTTCGTATGAAAAAGGTGAACTTGTCGAGGAAAACCTTCCCGAGGAGCCAATAGACCTTTTCGCCACCTGGTTTGACCAGACCGAAGAGACGGCCGGCGTGGCCGAGGTCAACACGATGACCCTTTCCACGGTATCGGAAACCGGCGAAGTTCATGCGCGGATCGTCCTTCTCAAACAGTTTGGAAAGGAAGGATTTACATTCTACACCAATTACGAATCGCGCAAGGGCAGGGATATCGAGAATTCCAACCGCGTTTGCCTCTCGTTTTTCTGGCCAACCCTTGAGCGTCAGGTCATCATTACGGGATTTGCGGAAAAAGTTTCCACCCTGGATTCCGATGAATACTTTGCGACACGTCCCCGCGAAAGCCAACTCGGCGCCTGGGCATCCCGCCAAAGCGCCGAAGTGGAATCCCGCGAAGCCCTGGTGAAAAGGCTGCACGAACTGGAGCAGGAATATGCTGCAAAGGAGGTTCCCCGTCCCCCTCATTGGGGAGGTTATTTGGTACGCCCGGACACGATCGAATTCTGGCAAGGCAGGCCAAGCCGGCTCCACGACCGCATCCTTTACAGGCAAACAGCGGAGGGGTGGCAAAACGTGCGTTTGTCCCCCTGATTCAAATGATTTCGAATTCCTTTTCTTTTTTACGGGTCAGGGCATAGACGATTGCGCCCGTTATCACCGCGGCCGTTGCCATGTTGATGACAAAGTTCCGGCGGTTGTACTTCCATTCGGCACCCCAGCCACGTTCGCCGGGTATGTTTGGAATATGGCCGTGGCGCAGGTCGTCAACGATGCCTTCTATCATTCCGACCCGGTCGGCCAAAACCAGCGGAAGCCACCGGGCATAACTTGATTCGCTGTATTTGTAGGCAGTCCTGCGGATTTTACCGCTGAGGCCCGAAGGTGGCGCCGTCGTTCCATAGACCGCGGTCACGTTGGGCCGCTCGACCGAGTGCAGGATTTCGGTTCCGCAATGCTGCTGCGTCGGGCGTGGCCACGAATAACCGGCATGCTCCTCATTAGTGCGCTGTTTCATCGGATACGTCGGATCGTTTTCGCGGTCCGCGTCAATTCCCCAACCTTTGATATGACTGTAATCGCTACTGCGGATATTCCTGAAATCCTCAGGACGTGTTTCATCTGTCATCATGATCTTGTTTTTTAGGATTGATGTGCCGATGGCGGGATCAGCACGGTTTTAATGCAATTGTCAAGTTTACGCGAAAAGATATGGTAGGCATCGGCGACATCCTCCAGCGGAATGTGGTGCGTGATCAAGTCGCGTGGACGCAATACACCGTTCTTTACATGTTCGATAAGCCTGGGCAGATGGCGTTTGACCGCAGCCTGGTTTGCCCGAATGGTGATGCCCTTGTTGACGACGTTTCCTATCGGCACGAGCGCATCGATAGGCCCGTAAACCCCGACGATCGAGACGATCCCGCCTTTCTTGACCGAGTTGATCGCCCAGTGCAACGCGGTGGTGGAACCGCCCTGGAGCAATAGTTTCACCCCGAGCAACGTGTTCATGCGGCTTCCCGTAGCCTCGCATCCAACGGCGTCGATGCAGACGTCGGCGCCAAGCGAGTCGGTCATCGTCTTGATGAACACGACCGGATCGCCGATCATCTTGAAGTTGTAGGCCTCGCATTGGGCGTATTTTTCGGCAAACTCGAGCCTGTAGTCGAGTTCGTCGATAATCACCACGCGCCCGGCGCCAAATAGCCAGGAGCATCGTGCGGCCATGATCCCGATGGGGCCTGCGCCGAAGACCACGACCGTGTCACCGGGCTGGATCCCGGCCATCTCGGCAGCCTGATAACCCGTTGGGACCACATCGGTCAAAAGGACGGCGTCATCGGGGTGCATCCAATCGGGAATCACCGTCGGGCCAACGTCGGCATAGGGCACCCGGACGTATTCGGCCTGCCCGCCATCATAGCCCCCAGCCGTATGCGAATAACCGAAAATCCCTCCGACCGCGGTGGCTTCGGGATTGGATTCGTGGCAATTTCCGAAAAGGCCTTGCTGGCAGAACGCGCATTTGCCGCAGGAAATATTGAAGGGGACGATGACCTTGTCGCCGATTTTGAGTTTTTCGACTTCCGATCCCACCTCGACCACCTCGCCGATAAATTCGTGCCCAAAGGTGGATCCTACGCGGGTATCGGGAACCAGGCCGTGATAGAGGTGCAGGTCGGATCCGCAGATGCAGGAGCGAAGGACGCGTACGATCGCATCGCCGGGATGCTGGATTTGCGGAAGTGGTTTATCGCGGTCGAGGCGTACCCGGAACGGCCCCCTGAAGTTCATTGCTAGCATGTCGATGGATTTAATGGTTATTCCATAAAATTACCACGCGCTACACGCAATGGGTTACACTATTTCGCCCGACTTTTATATCATTTTGATTTTCAGTAAAATGCACGCAGGCAAAATGTTGTAAGGATTTTTTGCGCCAATGTGCCGAACTTGTCGCCAAAACCAAGATCATGAAAAAATTAGCGATGATGTTGCTGGCAGTGGCCGCGTTTGCCGGCTGCCGCGATCAGAAGGGCGAAACCCCCAACGAAAATTATGAAATGAACCGCGGCGAGGAAATAGACAATACCGCGACGGCCACGGATACCGCCGCAATCGATACCGCCGCCGCCAATTCCACCCAGACCGATCCCGCCGTCACCGACTAAAGATCTAGGTCAAAGGTTTTTCGCAGGAGCTCCAGGTTCGGGTTGATTTCGTTCAGCCTGTTGAATTTGTCCTGGTCGGTGAAAGCCTTGCGGTTCTCGATGCTTTCGTTTACGACGACTTCGATTGAAATGTCGTGGTTGTGCAATTTGCCGCGCAGGTATCCCAAGAGATGGGGTTTCTCCGATTCAAAATCGATTTTGGAACCTTCATTCGGAAGTTCGTGAATAATCGTCGTTCCGCGCAACTTGGGATCGTTGATCAACAGATAGGATTCCATGATTTTCTGCCCCTTGTCCGCAAGGCGCTGGGCATACTTGGTCCATTGCAGGAGCATGTCGGTTTCAGTGAACGGCTCCGTGGGAAGATGGACCGCCTCGGGCTGAAGCGATTTCTGGTGCTGTTCGATTTCGCGCTTGGCCTTGATGCTCGCGATGGAAAGCGCCGATACCTTAATTCCTGCAACGGGCGGTTTTTCCAAAACGCGGACCGGTTCGGGAGCGGGCGTTGCAACCTCCGGCTTTGGATCGGGTTCGGGCGCGGGGGGCGGCACGATGATCTCGGGTCCCTTCACCGGGATTTCGAAGACTCGACCGTAAAAGAAATTGGGGGGAATTATAAATCCGTCAACTTTTTTTTTTCTCCATCAAAGGTGATGGAGGCAAGTTGCATCAGGCAAAGTTCGACGAGCAGGCGCTGGTTTTGGCTGAGCTTGTATTTAAGGTCGCAGTCGTTGGCAAGCTCGATGGCTTTCATCAGGAATGCGTGCGGTGCCTTTTGCGCCTGGATCCCATAAAGTTTCTGCGCCTGTTCACCCGCTTCGAGCAGGGAGAGGGTAGAGGGTGTCTTGGATACCAACAGGTCGCGGAAATGCGAGGCCAATCCCGCAATAAAGTGATGCCCGTCAAAACCTTTGGCCAAAATCTCGTTATACGCGACCAGAAGTTCGGGAATCTTGTTTTCAAGCAACAGGTCGGTAATCTTCACGTAGGTCTCGTAATCCAGAACGTTCAGGTTTTCGGCCACGGCCTGGCGGGTCAGATTCTTCCCGCAATAGGAAACCACCCTGTCAAAAATAGAAAGTGCGTCGCGCATCGCCCCATCGGCCTTTTGAGCAATGATGTGCAGCGCGTCTTCCTCGAATTCGATTCCCTGGCTTCGTGCCACCTCGGCGAGGTGTTCGCGCGCATCGCGAACGGTGATCCGTTTGAAGTCAAAAATCTGGCACCGCGACAGTATCGTCGGGATGATCTTGTGCTTTTCGGTTGTGGCCAGGATGAAGATCGCATGCCTCGGAGGCTCCTCAAGCGTTTTCAGGAAAGCGTTGAACGCCGCCGATGAAAGCATGTGTACCTCATCGATGATATAGACTTTGTACTGGCCGGTCTGTGGTGGGATCCTGACCTGGTCGATCAGGTTGCGGATGTCGTCCACCGAGTTGTTGGAAGCCGCGTCAAGCTCGAAAACATTGAAGGCGAAATCCTCCTCGGGATCGTCGTAACCCGGCTGGTTGATCTTGCGCGCGAGAATCCGTGCACAAGTGGTTTTGCCGACGCCGCGTGGCCCCGTAAAGAGCAATGCCTGCGCGAGGTGGTTATTTTCGATAGCATTGAGCAGGGTAGCGGTGATCGCCTGCTGCCCCACGACATCCTTGAAGGTCTGGGGGCGGTATTTGCGTGCCGATACGACGAACTGTTCCATGCGAAAATGCTTCGCACAAATATAAATTTAATATCGTTTTGCAAAAGTTCCGCGAAGCGCAAATCATCAAAAGTTATCCACCGTTTTCAGGCGACGACTTCGGCGATTTTTTCCTGTTCGAGCAGGGCGACCAACGCTTGCTCCTCGGGATTCAGGCCCGTGGTAGCCGTATCCGGCATCGCATACCGCGCGATCGTGCCCCTTTCAAAGGCTGCGATTACCGACGGGTCGATGTAGTATTTCCTGCAGACGGTTCTCGTATTGCCAAGCTTTCCCGCTACCGAGTCGATCACGCTGACGATCTTTCGCTTGCAATCGGCCTCGCCCGAATGTCCTCCCGCCTCCTGGAAACCGCACAGTGCATGGACGCTGCCTGCCCACGCCCTGAAGTCCTTGGCCGTGAAATCTTCGCCGGTGATCTCCTTGATGTAATCGTTCACATCGCCGGAACCGATCGTGCGCCGGGTTCCGTCGTCCTGATAATATTGGAACAAATCGTGGCCGGGAATCTCGCGGCATTTGCGGACCAGGTTGGCGAGTTTGCGGCTTTGCAGGCTGATGCTGTGCGAAACCCCTTTTTTCCCGGTAAACTCGAACCGTATTGTTGATTTTTCGAATTTCACGTGTTTGTCCCGCAGCGTGGTAAGCCCGAAGGAACCGTAAAGTTTCTTGTAGGCATCGTTGCCGATGCGGATGTTGGTCAATTCGATCAGCCTCACCACAAGCGCAACCACTTTTTCATACGGAAGGCCCGGCCGCGCGAGGTCGCGATCGACCTGTTCCCTGATTTTGGGCAATGCCGAGGCAAACCTTCGCAACCTGAAAAACTTGGACTGGTTGCGTATTTTATTCCATTGGTTATGGTACCGGTATTGCCTTCGGCCCTTGGCATCGGTGCCCATCGCCTGCAGGTGCCCGTGCGGAAACGGAGAGATCCACACATCGGTCCATGCGGGGGGAAGCACCAATTTGCGGATGCGTTCCAGCACTTCGCTATCCCGCACGGTTTGCCCGTTTTCGTCGGTATAGGTAAAACCCGTGCCGCGGCGCTTGCGGAAATAGCCCTTTCCTGAAAATGGCGCGTAGCGAAGCCCGGCGGCCTTTGCGGTAACGGCAGGGTCGCGGCCTATCTTTTCCAGTTTCCTGAGGAGTCGGCTCATTGGTTTGCGCGTCCGCGGATGCTCATCTCGTGCAGTTTCATCGCTGCGGAATTCTCGGCGTAGGTGGAATGTCCGGCAACGAACACGCCCTTTTCGCCCTTATCCGAAATGATTCCGTAGACGGTCGCCTCGTCACCTGGATCGGTGATGCCTTCATAGCGGTAAATCTCGGCGATCTCGAAATCGTCCGGGCTCTCGCAAATGCGGTTTTCCTGCAGGTTGAAGTCAACCGTAAATCCTTTTTCTCCCAGTTCCTGCAACGCCTTGGATACGGTGGCGTAGTGATACATCTGGCTGTCCATGTCATTGGTTTTTTGGTGAATCTTAAATTTACGACGAATGGCCCGCCACCGCTGATAACAAAATGTTAAACTAACCGCCCGCATTTTGCGATTCCGTCCGCCGAAGCCGTATCTTTGCCGCGGCAGGCCGCCTTATCGCCGCTTTTGCGGAGGAAAGTCCGGGCACCACAGGGCAGCATAGCGGGTAACGCCCGCCGGCCGGATTCCGGTCAGGACAAGTGCAACAGAAAGGATGTACAGGTAATGCTGTAGTGAAATCAGGTAAACTCTATGCGGTGAAATATCAAATAGTTCAGCTCCCAGTCAAATGGGTCAAGGGCGGCCCGTCCGTTGCTGAAGGGTAGATAGATAGATCGCGCCAGCAATGTCGCGGCCAGATAAATGATAAGGGTTGCCAATCCCGGCAAGACAGAACCCGGCTTACAGGCCTGCCTTTTTTTAGTTGTTAGTTGTTGGTTGTTGGCTGTTGGAAAGAAACCGTGGTTATGAAGGATGGAAGTCCCGATATCCGGGTTAACCTAAAACAAACTGACTGCTGATAGCTGATAGCTGAAAGCTTTTATATTCAGCTCACTACTCCGGCCACTCAAAAAAACTAAAGACCGAACCGCCGTAATTCTTCCTAAATGAGAAATAAGGGTGCGCGTCCATCGACGTGTGCTTGGAGTGCTCGATGATGAGCATGCCTTCGGGTGAAAGCAGTTTACGTTCAAAGACGATCGAGGGGATCCGCAACAGTTTTTCGGCCTCGAAATGATAGGGCGGGTCGGCGACGATCACATCGTACTGGCGGCTGTCCTTGTCGAGGAAAGAATACGCATTGATGCGCATGGCGCTGATGGAAAAGTCGAATTCCTGTGCGGTCTGGCGAATGAACCTGATGCAACCCGCGTCTTCGTCCACCGCCGTGATGTCGGCGCTTCCGCGCGAGGCGAATTCGTAACTGAGATTCCCCGTCCCCGAAAACAGGTCCAGCACCGCTAGATCCTCAAAATCGAAATGGTTGTTCAGGATGTTGAAAAGCGATTCCTTGCTCATGTCGGTAGTGGGCCGCACGGGCAGGTTTTTGGGCGGATTGATTCGCCTTCCCTTGTATTTTCCCGATACGATCCTCACCCCTGGACGAGTATGAAATGTTTGCGGTTTTCGGCTTCCGAACGGCCATTCCGGCGGCCGAGACGCGAAACATCGGCGAGTTCCACATCCCGCACGAAACGGTAAGCCATCTTGAAATAATCGCTCTCCGATGAAATATCGCCCAATAACCTCAAGGGGAATTCTTCGGGGTTGAGCTGGAGCTGCTCGGCGGTAAACAGTACATAGTAGATGAAATCCTCCTTGGCGCGGTGATCAAATGAATTGTAGAGAAGCAACCGCTGGTTTTCCACGACGACAAGCTCGAACCGCTGCGGCGAAAAATGCGCATACATCCGCCGGCCCGAGGCATTTCGGGACAGGTCCATCAGCTTCTCAACAAGCAGCGTGTTGACGTTGCGGTACGTAAATGGGCCAAACTGGTCGATCAAAAAATTGTTGATGTTCACCCAGGGAATGTAGACGTTGTTCATTCCGTAATTGGGCAGTTCGTCAAACTCGAAATAATCGGTTTCAAAAACCTTGGTGTTGTACTGCAGGTAACTTCCCAGGTATTCCGGGTCAAAGAGCGCGGCGGGCACGAAGGTGTTGAGGTTGCTGTCGTGAAGGACCTGGACCTCGTCATAGGGGCGCGTGAGTTCGGTGTTTTTGACAAATGCCTCCCAGTACCGATCCTCCGCCTTTGCCGTGCGGGCGCCGTCGAACACTGTTTCGCCTATGGAAAGTACCTCGCCCGAATTGGTATCGGCCACGCAGTGCGAAAAACCCGTCGGGGAAACCCTGAGCACGAGCTTGCGGTAGTTCTTTTCGGTGATGTCCTGGTTCACGGCAACAAATTAGGCCTACAAACATACGATTTTGCCACGAGAGCCCAAAGTGCGAAAAAGGATGCGCATTGGCCCGCATCGGTTATCTTTGCAAATAAAAAGATGATAACCATCGGTACCGACAACGTCCTGAAGATCGTCCGGGATTCCAAGGTGGGGCTGTTCCTCTCCGACGAATCGGGACAGGAGATCCTGCTTCCCAACAAATACGTGCCGCGCGAATTCGAGATTGGCCAGCAGATCACCGTATTTGTCTATTTGGACCATGAGGAGCGTCCCGTCGCCACGACGCTTGAACCCTATATTTACCTCAATGAGTTTGCGCTGCTTCGCGTGAATTACGTCAATGAATTCGGGGCTTTCATGGACTGGGGGCTGGAAAAGGACCTGTTTGTCCCTTTCCGGGAACAGGCGCGGCCGATGGAGCAGGGGAAGCGCTACCTCGTTTACCTGTATTTGGACGAAAAGACCAATCGCCTCGTCGGTTCGAGCAAGACCAACCAATTCCTCAAGACCGAGGGTATCCGCCTGGAACCGGGTCAGGAAGTGGACCTCATCGTCTCGCACATCACCGATGCGGGGATCAACGTCATCATCAACGAGACCTACAAAGGCCTGGTTTACAAGGACGAGGTCTTTGACGATACGCTTCGCACGGGAGACCGGACCGTCGGTTACATCGTGCAGGTCAGGCCCGACAACAAGGTTGACGTTTCGCTGCGAAAAGCCGGGTATGAAGGCGTTGCGCCCGGTGCCGAGAAAATCCTCGAAATGCTGCAGTCCGGCCGAGGCTTCCTCAGGTTGCACGACAACTCGACGCCCGAAGACATCAAATCGGTTCTAAAAATGAGCAAGAAGACCTTTAAGAAAGCAATCGGCGCGCTTTATCGGGACCGGAAGATCGAGATCCGCCCCGACGGAATTTACCTGGTCAAGTAGTTAGTTGCGATTGTATTATTTTTACCTAAAAATCATTTATGCCAAACATCGAATGGACATCCGTCGGCGACTTTACCGACATCACCTATAAAAAATCGGGCAATGTGGCCCGTATCGCCTTCAACCGGCCCGAGGTCCGCAACGCATTTCGCCCAAAAACCACCGCCGAACTCTACAAGGCCTTTTACGACGCGCAGGAAGACACCTCGATTGGCGTGGTGCTCCTTTCGGCCGAGGGGCCATCGCCAAAGGACGGCGTTTATTCGTTCTGCAGCGGCGGCGACCAAAGCGCGCGGGGCCACCAGGGTTATGTGGGTGACGACGGCATGCACCGGCTCAACATACTGGAGGTGCAGCGCCTGATCAGGTTCATGCCCAAGGTCGTCATCGCGGTCGTACCGGGTTGGGCCGTTGGCGGTGGCCATTCGCTCCACGTGGTGTGCGATTTGACCCTGGCGAGCCGCGAATACGCGATTTTCAAGCAAACCGATGCCGATGTCACGAGTTTCGACGGCGGTTATGGATCGGCGTACCTGGCCAAGATGGTGGGGCAGAAAAAGGCTCGCGAGATATTCTTTTTGGGCCGAAACTATTCGGCGCAGGAAGCCTTTGAGATGGGAATGGTCAACGCGGTAATCCCGCACGATGAACTTGAGGATACCGCCTATGAGTGGGCGCAGGAGATCCTGGCCAAATCGCCGACCTCCATCAAGATGCTCAAGTTCGCGATGAACCTGACCGACGACGGCATGGTGGGGCAGCAGGTCTTCGCGGGCGAAGCGACCAGGCTCGCCTACATGACCGACGAAGCCAAGGAGGGCCGCGACGCCTTCCTCCAAAAACGCAAACCCGAATTCGAGAAGAAATGGATACCGTAAATCCCGGTTTTAGCAACGAACTTGTCGATACCCGCGAACTTCCGCGGTTCGAGGCGGTTCCCATGACGCCCCTGCATCCCGATTATTGGAAAGTCACCCTCATCGGGTTGGGGATTTTCTTTTTGGTGGCCGGTGCCGCATTGGGCTCGCTGATATACTACAACCCGCAACTGCAACTTCACGCCCTCTGGTTGTGGGCCGGATGGGGATTGCTGCTGATCATTTCGGCGGACTTGTCCAGGGTGGCTTTCCTTCGCAAGGGGTACGCCTTTCGGGAACACGATGTCCTGTTTAAATCCGGCGTGATTTCCATCACCACGACCGTCATTCCCTATAACCGCGTGCAACACGTGGCCCTTCACGAAGGGTTTTTCTCGAGGCAATACCACCTTGCCGAGATCAGGGTTTTTACAGCCGGCGGAAGTGGCAGCGAGCTCGAGATTCCGGGCATACCCAAATCGCAGGCCGAGGACATCAAGCAACTGTTGATGGGCAAGATCAAGACGGCGCTATGATGGCCGATTTCAGCAGCCCGCGCAGGCAGTCTTCCATCGGGGTGATCGTGATGTTTTTTGATACGATCCGGCAATTCGCACGCGGCTTATGGCCTTTTATATTGATTATGTTCCTTCGGTTTGAGTCGGCCAGCCATGTCTATATCTGGTTGGGCATCATTGGATTCATGGCCGCAGTATCAGGGATTGCATACCTGCGTTACCGGAACTTTACCTTTTGGCTTGATGAGCAGGCCGATGAGTTCGTGATCAGCGAAGGTGTTTTCAACAAGACGCGGACCGCGATCAGGCTTGGCAAGATCCAACAGGTCAACATCAACCAGTCGCTCATCCAGCGCATCGTCGGAGTTTATGCCGTCGAGGTGGATTCGGCGGGAAGCGCCAAGAACGAAGGCTCGATCAAGGCCGTTTCACACGAACTGGCGTTGGCCCTAAAATTTAGGCTACTGGAAAACCGGCGCGAGGTTCCCATCGATGAGACGGATTCCCCGCAAACCCACGCGCCTTCGGAACCCTTCATCACGATTGGCCTGGGCAGCCTGCTAAAGGTGGGCTTCACGTCCAATTACGTGCGCACGATCGGTCTTATGCTGGCGTTCTTCATCACGATGTATGAGAATTTCAGGCAGATTGGCGAAGAGGCGATGGGTGAGGAGGCGCTCGGCTCGGTGAAAAACATGGTAATCCAGTCGGCCGCGATCATCATCGGCTGCCTGATGCTTTCGGTCATCGTCATTAATGTGGTGCGCATCGTGCTGCAGTATTTCAATTTCACGATCGCGCGCCAAAAGGGTTCGCTCCTGCTTTCGTTTGGGCTTGTGAGCACGCGCAGCACGATCCTGAAACCCGAGAAGGTCCAGATCACCGCCGTCACGCAGAATTATTTCCAGCAAAAACTCGACGTTACCGAAATCCGGATCCGCCAGGCCTCACAGGGCGACCAGGAACACGGAAAGAAACGGCAGCTGGTCGAAATCCCGGGGTGCGATACGGACGAAAAGGACCGGATCCTCGCCCTGCTGTACGGTATGGTTCCGGAAAAGGGGATCATGTTGCGCCCCAATTTCCGGAAGCTGGTTTTTACGCTGTTCCTCTCGATTGCGGTACCGGTCTCGGTGTTCTTTTTCCTTTTATCCCGTTTTCCCGAAATTGGCGAGTACCTGGTAGCCGTACCGCTATACATTGCGTTTGTGGGGCTCGTGGCCTTCTACTCCTTCCGCAATTACAGGCTTTTCATTTCGGACGGGCACATCGTCAAACAGTCGGGCGCGTGGGACGTCACCCGGGAAATCATCGAACCGGCAAAAATCCAGTCGGTATCGGTTTCGCAGCTCTTCTGGCACCGAAGCATCGGCATCGCGTCACTGACCCTGCGCACGGCCGGGGGCGACCTGTCATTCAGCCTGGGCAAGCATTCCGATATCTGCAGCCATGTCAACCGCTGGCTTTTTGAAATCGAAGGCGGAAACCGCAACTGGGGATAGGATTTTCAAGCAAGTATTTACTATTTTTATACACCAAACAAAATTTACGATGAGGCACTGGATCGAGGCCGCGAGGCTGCGTACATTACCGCTTTCGGTATCCGGGATACTGGTGGGGAGCATTTATGCGCTCGCCAACCCGACACGCGATGTTCTGACCCCGACACAGGTCTTTAACTGGCGGATTTTCGGATTTGCGATCCTCACGACATTGGGCCTGCAGATCCTCTCGAATTTCGCCAACGATTACGGCGATGGCATGCGCGGCACCGACAACGAGGACCGGATCGGCCCGAAACGCGCCATCCAAAGCGGTGCCATATCGCCCTCGGCCATGAAACGCGGCATGATCCTCACGGCGGCCCTGACCTTGTTATCGGCTTCGCTCCTGATTTATTTTGCCTTTCACGATACGCAGCCTCTTTATTCGATATTTTTTTTCATACTGGGGCTTCTGGCGATCGCCTCGGCTATCCGGTACACGGTGGGCAATACCGCCTACGGTTATCACGGTTACGGCGATATGTTCGTGTTTGTGTTCTTTGGGCTGGTTTCGACCCTTGGCGTCAATTTCCTCCATTCCAAACAGGTCGATCTGCAACTGGTTTTGCCGGCGGCGGCGATCGGGCTCCTGAGCGCGGGGGTGCTCAACCTCAACAACATGCGCGATGAGCTATCGGACCGAAAAGCGGGCAAGAACACGCTGGTGGTCAAAATGGGCGGGGCCGCCGCGCGCAAATACCACTATTTCCTCGTGGTTACGGCGATGGTGCTTGTGTTGGTTTTCGCGGTGATCTATAACGGAACAGGCTTCAACTTTGACCAATACATTTTCCTGGTGGCCTATTTTCCCCTCATTGGTCACCTGATCCGCGTTTCCAGGATCCGGGATCCGCGTGAATTCGACCCCGAGCTCAAGCGGCTTGCAATCGCGACCTTTCTCTTGTCGGTACTGCTATCTCTGGCGCTCATATTCCTTCTTTCGGACGTAATCGTAAACAATTCATAGATGAAAATAACCTATTACGGGCACGCCTCCCTTGGAATCGAGGTGGCCGGAAAAAACATTTTGGTCGATCCGTTCATTTCGGCAAACCCCGCGGCGGCGCACATCGACATCAATGCCCTTGCGGCCGATTACATTTTGGTCACCCACGCGCACAACGACCACACGTACGATGTCGAAGCCATTGCGCGGCGCACGGGCGCGATAATAGTTTCGAACGCCGAAATTGCCGGGATCTACGCAAACCACGGGTTGAAATCGCATCCCATGAACCACGGAGGGAAATGGAAATTTGACTTTGGGACCGTTCGCTATGTGAACGCGATCCATTCAAGTTCCTTTGGCGACGGAAGCTACGGAGGAAATCCCGGCGGATTTGTCATCGAGAGCGAGCACAAGAACGTCTACATCGCGGGCGACACCGCACTTACGATGGACATGAAGCTCATTCCCATTAGGACGCGGCTCGACCTTGCCATCCTGCCCGTGGGGGATAATTTTACGATGGATGTGGACGATGCGATCATCGCCTCCGACTTCCTGGAATGCGACAAGATCCTGGGGTATCATTACGATACCTTCGGGTTCATCAAGATCGACCATGAAGCTTCAATACGGAAGTTTTTTGACAGAGGTAAAGACCTGATGCTGTTGAATATAGGGGAGTCTATCGAACTTTAAAATTCAGGTTATTGACCGCGCGCTATTTTAAGCATACACTCGAATTCATCACGCCTGCAGGGACTTCACGGGGAGTGATGACCCACAAGGAGAGTTGGTTCAT
>JAEWCF010000062.1 GCA_023390775.1 Bacteroidota bacterium
CGCCCAGCCACCTCCTCGCCTCCTCAACCGCAATTCCGCGCCTCGCAGCATAATCAGCCACCTGGTCATCGGCTATTTTTCCCAGCCCGAAATATTTGCTTTGCGGATGCCCGAAATAGTACCCCGATACCGAGGCTGCCGGCCACATCGCCAGGTTATCGGTGAGTTTTACGCCGATGCGGTTCTCTACATCGAGGATCTTCCAGATGGTCTTCTTCTCGAGGTGGTCCGGGCAGGCGGGATATCCCGGTGCGGGCCTGATCCCGGCGTACTTTTCGTCTATCAGGTCTTCCTTTGAAAGCGTTTCGTCTTGTCCGTAACCCCAATATTCGCGGCGCACTTTTTCGTGCAAAAATTCGGCGAAGGCTTCGGCAAGTCGGTCGGCAATGGCCTTGACCATGATCGCCGAATAATCATCGTGCTGCGACTCATATGCTTTCGCCATTTCGTCGGCACCAAAACCGGCCGTTACGCAAAACAGCCCGATGTGATCCTTCCCGAGTACGGGAGGCGATATAAAATCGGCCAATGCGAGGTTAGGCGCCCCCGCGGTTTTGACCGACTGCTGGCGAAGGGTAAGCAACTTTTGAGTTCCGTCGGCCGTTTCCATGATGATGTCATCCCCATCTGAATTTGCCTCAAACAACCCGAAAATGCCGCGAAGTTCCAGTTTGTCATTTGCAATAAGTTCGGCCAGCATTTTCTGCGCATCGTCAAAAACACTTTTGGCCTGCTCGCCCACAATTTCATCAGCGAGGATTTCGGGAAATTTGCCGTGAAGTTCCCACGTCCTGAAAAACGGCGTCCAATCGATATAGGGAACCAAATCCTTGATTTGCGGCGTGACCTGGTAAATTCCGGGTTTTTGCGGCGCATCGGGCTTTTGGATGAAATCGCAGGCAAATTTATTTTTACGGGCCTGTTCCAGTGTCAGATAGTCCTTTTCCCGCGCACGGCTTAAGTAACCTTCCCGAAGCTTGTCGTATTCCATTCGAATTTCCAAGCTGTATTGCTGTGCCTCGGCATTCAGGAGGTTTCCCGCCACGGTCACGGCCCGCGAGGCATCGTTGACGTGAACCACCGCCCCGGAATAATTGGGCGCGATCTTCACCGCCGTATGCGCCCGCGAGGTGGTCGCCCCGCCAATCAGAAGCGGAATATCGATTTGCAGCCGCTCGAGCTCCGAGGCGAGGTAGGCCATTTCGTCCAGCGACGGCGTGATGAGCCCGCTAAGCCCGATGATGTTGGGCTGGTGCTCCCGAACCGCGGCGATGATTTTTTCTGGCGGGACCATGACCCCCAGATCGACGATCTCATAATTATTGCACGCCAGCACCACCGAAACGATGTTCTTGCCGATGTCGTGTACGTCGCCCTTTACGGTGGCGAGGAGGATTTTGCCGGCCTTATTTGCCCCCCGAGTCCCCGAAGGGGGAGTTTTGACCGCGTTCACAATCTGGCTTTTCACCGTTTCAAGTTCATTCAAAACCTGATCATTGGAAAATCGTATCACATTAAAACCCTGCTCGTTTAACCACGCGGTCCTTTCTGCGTCACTTGCCATGTGATCGGGATGTTGATGAATCAATCCATCGACCTCAATTATAAGCTTGCTTTTTAAGCAAACAAAATCGCCGATAAATTTGCCAATTATATGTTGCCGACGAAACTTATAGCCTTCCAACTGCTTACCGGATAGGAATTGCCAGAGCTTGGCTTCGGCTTCGGTTGGGGAATGCCGCATTGCAAGTGCATACTCCTTTATATGCTTATAGGCTGCGGAATGGGCAGTTTGCCATTGGTACTTCCCATCAATTCCCCCTTCGGGGACCAGCGGGGCTTCGATGAACGGCAGCAAATACGCCACCGCCTTTTTCATCACCCGCGCCGACTTGACCACCTGGGGCAGGAACATCTTGCCGTTTTGAAAAAGGTCGCCCACGATGCCCATTCCTTCCATCAGATTTTTCTCGATGACCTCGATGGGTTTTGCGGCCAGTTTCCGGGCCTCTTCCACATCGATTTCCACATATTGATCCAGGCCTTTGATTAAAGCATGGTTCAGGCGTTCCTGCAATGGGAACGTGCGCCATTCGGCCTCCTGCTTTTCGCGCGAGACGGCGTTCCGTTCCATGGATTGGGCAAATTCGAGGAGCCTTTCGGTCGCATCGGGGCGTCGGTCCAGGAGCACGTCTTCCACCCGTTCGAGCAGGTCCTTTGGAATTTCATCGTAAACTTCCAACATCTCAGGGTTGACGATGCCCATGTTCATGCCGTGCGCGATCGCGTGGTAAAGAAATGCCGCGTGCATGGCCTCGCGGACGCGGTCATTTCCACGGAACGAGAACGACACGTTGCTGACTCCGCCGCTCACATTGGCGTGCGGCAGATTCTCGCGGATCCACCTGGCCGCCAGGAAAAAGTCGAGCGCATTGCGTCGATGCTCCTCCATTCCGGTGGCGACCGGGAATATGTTGGGATCGAAGATGATGTCCTGCGGCGGAAACCCGATGCCCGTGAGCAAATCGTACGATCGCTTGCAGATTTCGATTCGGCGTTCATAGGTGTCGGCCTGGCCCATTTCATCAAAAGCCATCACGACCACCGCGGCTCCGTAGCGCCTGATCTTTTTTGCATGATCGAGGAAAGCCGCTTCGCCCTCCTTGAGCGAGATGGAATTCACGACACCCTTGCCCTGCACGCATTTGAGTCCCGCCTCAAGGATTGCCCACTTGCTCGAATCGATCATGACGGGGATGCGTGCAATGTCCGGCTCTGAAGCGATCAAATGCAGGAACGTAGTCATGGCCGCAACGCCGTCGAGCATGCCTTCGTCCATGTTGACGTCAAGGATCTGCGCTCCGCCTTCCACCTGGCCGCGCGCGATTTCCAGTGCCTCCTGGTACTTTTCCTCACAAATCAACCTCAGGAACTTGCGTGATCCGGTGACATTGGTGCGCTCCCCGATGTTGATGAAATTGGATTCGGGGGTGATGGTGAGGGGTTCGAGGCCCGCGAGCTGGAGATAGTGGCTAGTGGCTAGTGGCTGGTGGCTAGATTGATTAAGGTGCCTAGTGGCTCGTGGCTCGTGGCTTGATTTATTATCGGTCGTCATTTTAATTTGAAATCTTGTTACTTAATATTACGTCCTGTGTAGCTACCAGCCACCAGCCACTAATAACTAGCCACTAAACTCGCGATCATCCGGATATGCTCCGGCGTCGTGCCGCAACACCCGCCGATAATATTGACGAGGCCCTGGTCCAAATAACTTTTGATGAGCTGTTGCATCTGCTCGGGGGTTTGGTCGTACTCGCCGAAAGCATTGGGAAGGCCCGCATTCGGGTGTGCCGAGATGTTAAGCGACGTGGCGGTCGAAAGGCGTTTGAGGTAGGGCTCGAGTTGCTCGGCGCCGAGGGCACAATTGAACCCGATGCTGAGCAGCGGGATGTGCGAAACCGAGACCAGGAAGGCTTCCACCGTTTGTCCGGAAAGCGTGCGGCCCGAAGCATCGGTGATGGTTCCCGAAAGCATGACCGGGACGTCGATGCCGCGGTCCTCCTTGATTTCCTCAATGGCGAAAAGTGCGGCCTTGGCATTCAGCGTGTCGAAGACGGTTTCGACGAGCAGGATGTCGGCGCCGCCGTCGAGGAGCGCCTCGCACTGCTGTTTGTAAGCAACGCGCAGCTCGTCAAACGAGATGGCACGGAAACCGGGGTTGTTGACATCGGGCGAAAGGCTGGCCGTGCGGTTTGTGGGACCGATGGCGCCTGCTACAAAGCGCGGCTTGTTGGGATTGAGCGCGGTGAACTTATCGCATTCCTCTTTAGCGATGCGCGCCGATTCAAAATTGAGTTCATATTCCAGGTCTTCCAGATGGTAGTCGGCCATGCCAACGGTGGTGGAGGAAAACGTGTTGGTCTCGATGATGTCGGCACCGGCCTCGAGGTATTGGCGATGGACTTCTCGTACGGCTTCGGGTTGGGTGATGGACAGCAGATCATTATTGCCCTTGAGCGGATGTGGGAAATCCTTGAATCTCTCGCCCCGGAAATCTTCCTCGGTGAATTTGTGGCGCTGAAGCATGGTGCCCATGGCGCCGTCGAGGATGAGTACGCGGGAGGAAAGGATGGTCCTGAGTTCTGGGTTTTGGGCAATGGGACGACTTCCTATGGAGCTATTCATCTAAAATGTAAAATTTATAATTTATAATTCCGCACCTGCGGCATAGCCCCGATGGCAGCGGCATCCTTTTGGAAACCTTTGAGGTTTTAAAAACCTCAAAGGTTTATACCAAAAGATACAGCGGACAGCGGGACCAATGCCAAATGAAAGCGGCAGGGCCTGTGCTCCAAAAAATAAAAACCGTTAAAATGAAAGGGGAAATTGTTCCTGGGTTATCTGTCCGCGTTTGCGGTAGAATGTAGCACCTTCTTTACGGGGTAAAGGGTTGCTAAGGCTTCACAGGGTCTAGTCCCTCGGCCTTTCGTGATAACGGCATTACGTCTAAGAACGGGGCAAAGTTCGGGAAATGATTTAATTATCCAAATGCCCAAAAGAAATTTTTTGGACAATTATGTTTTTATACCTTTGCCGACGAACAAGAGGAAAAATTTGTCTGATTGCAACCTCTGATGCCGCGGCATCGAAAAAAATGCTAAACCAGGTCTTCCCTGAGCCTTTTTTGCGCAATCCCGAATTTTCCCGTAAATACAATTTCTATGGCTTATTTATTTACGTCCGAGTCCGTCAGTGAAGGGCATCCGGACAAGGTGGCCGACCAGATTTCGGATGCGCTGATCGATAATTTTTTGGCCTTTGACCCCGAATCCAAGGTGGCGTGCGAAACGCTCGTTACTACCGGGCAAGTCGTTTTGGCCGGCGAGGTGAAATCAAAGACTTATCTGGATGTGCAGCAGATTGCCCGCGAGGTGATTCGCAAGATCGGGTATACCAAGAGCGAATACATGTTCGAGGCGAATTCGTGCGGGGTGCTTTCGGCGATCCACGAACAGTCTCAGGACATCAACCAGGGCGTTGATCGCGCGAGTAAGGAAGAACAGGGCGCGGGCGACCAGGGGATGATGTTTGGTTACGCCACCAATGAAACCGACGATTACATGCCGCTGGCCCTCGACCTTTCCCACAAACTGCTGCAGGAATTGGCTGCTTTGCGACGTGAAGGCGATAAGATCGATTACCTGCGCCCCGATGCGAAATCGCAGGTCACGCTGGAGTATGACGACAACAACCGCCCGGTTCGGATAGATGCCATCGTGATCTCCACACAGCACGACGATTTCGACAAGGAGGCCGCGATGCTGGCGAGGATCAAGAGCGATATCATCACCATCCTGATTCCCCGCATTATTGAGAAATATCCAAAGTACGCGCATCTTTTCAACGACAAGATCCAGTACCACATCAACCCGACAGGCAAATTTGTCATTGGCGGGCCGCACGGCGACACGGGCCTTACCGGCCGCAAGATCATCGTGGATACCTACGGCGGCAAGGGCGCGCACGGCGGTGGTGCTTTCTCCGGAAAAGACCCGAGCAAGGTGGACCGTTCGGCTGCTTATGCGACGCGGCACATCGCCAAGAATTTGGTGGCGGCGGGAGTAGCGGACGAAATCCTCGTACAGGTTTCCTACGCGATCGGAGTGGCCAAACCTATGGGCATCTTTGTCGAAACCTACGGAACTTCAAAGGTAAACCTGACCAACGGCGAGATCGCCAAAAAAGTTGAAGAAATCTTTGACATGCGCCCTTACTTCATCGAGCAGCGCCTCAAACTCCGCAACCCAATCTACAGCGAAACGGCTGCCTACGGGCATATGGGCCGCAAACCCGAAACCGTGACCAAGACTTTCCGCTCACCCGGCGGCGACGAGAAAAGCGTTACCGTGGAGCTGTTCACTTGGGAGAAGCTGGATTATGTGGAGAAGGTGAAAGCGGCCTTTGGCTTATAGTCATCAGTCATCAGTTGTCAGTTGTCAGTACTGACGTCTTAATAAACTAACCGGGTTCGAGGAGGATCCGGTTTTTTTTGCTGCGATCCGTGGCTTGTAGCTTGTGGCTAGTGGTTAGTGGCTAGTGGTTAGTAGAAAAAGTACAATCTATAGAGTTGAACGTAATTATTCTGATACCTGACTGCTCATAGCTGATAGTTCCGACTGATGACTGACGACTGACGACTGGAACAGTGGCTAGTGGCTAGTGGTTAGAAGAAGCGCAATACATCGGGCTGACCGTTGTCACACTGAAAGCTTACAGCTGATAGCTGATAGCTCCGACTGATTACTGACGACTGACTACTTAACAGGCGCGCCCCACCCACCGCCCGACAAGGTCGCGATTGGCACGGCAAACTCACGACGGTAAAACCACCGTAAGTTGTAAGGTTTATGTGGTTTGTGGCTTGTGGTTGGGGGTTAGTGGCTTGAGTTCAGTAGAGAGTACGATTTATCGGGTTGAACGTAATCAAACTGACAGCTGACAGCTGATTGCTTGCACTGGTGACTGACAACCGATAGTTGAAAGTGTAAAGTTTGTAAAGTTTATAAAGTTCCCCTTATCGATCAACCTCCTGGCTTTCCACAATCAAACTGACAACTGACAGCTGAGGGCTGATAGCTTCGATTGACGAATGATGACTGATGACTTTCCTTAACAGGCGCGCCCCACCCACCGCCCGACAAGGTCGCGATTGGCACGGCAAACTCACGACGGGAAAACCACAGTAAGTTGTAAAGTTGTAAAGTTACCTTTATCCACAAACATCTCGGTAATCCGCAATCAAACTGAGAGCTGACAGCTGACGGCTGATAGCTTTGATTGACGACTGATGACTGATGACTGACAACTAATAGTTTGAAAGTTGTAAAGTTGCAAAGTTCCCCCTTAACAACAAACATCCGGGTGGAACGCATTCAAACTGAAAGCTGATAGCTGACAGCTGACAGCTAAAGATTGTACTTTACCGAAAAAATCAAATACCTCGGCTGCACCACATATTGCGATGTACGCGTCGAAAACTGCGAGAACGAATCGTCATTGAGCGAGGTCGTGTTGAGCAGGTTGGTGCCGCTGACCTTGTATTCCCATTTGCTGTCCTTCTTTTGGTAAATTAGGCTCGCCGAAAGGAAATCGTACTCGTTGTCCACCGGAAATTGGTCGTCGTTGTTGGTGTAATGGTAGAATTCGTAATCGGCGACAAAGGAAAACGCATCCCAAAAATAATAGTCCAGGCGCGCAAACGGACGCTCGGTGAAGTACTTGATTCCGTTGTAATCATTGATTGAAATGTTATACCCGACTTCGATGTTGGGCATCGCCTTGAAGTTGGTCGACGCTCGGACGGTGTAATTCTGCGAAAAGGATTCGGTGGTTTCGATACCGCCCGCCCGAAGGTTGTTGAACTTGCTCCAATTGAGGCTGAATCCCGCCGATGCCTTGTAATATTTGGCAAATGAACGCCCGTAGTTGGCTGCACCCGAAAGCGTCTCATCGGCGAAATTGCTCCCGATGTTCACCGCCGAAGCCACCTGATTGATCCCGTCAAAGAAGACATTGGACTTAATCGCGTCTATCCTGCGGGTGTAGTTCACATTTGCGAAGATGTTCGTGAAATTGAACATGTTGTACTTGAAATACCGAAGCGAATGCGTCTGCTGCAATGCGTTCTCCAGGTATCGGTTTCCACGAAAAAGCGAGTTGTAATCCTGCAGCGTGTATCCGGCGACGAAACGGTTGATATCGGTAAAATCGTTGGTCATCGCGAAGTTGTAGGTCAGCGATTCGGATTTCTTGATCTGCCAAAGCGCGAAGACATCGGGCAAGACGCGGTAAAAGTCGTCGCGGACACGAGTACCCTGCTGCTCATTATAGGTATTGTACTTATGCACGCTAAAGCCCGGATTGACCGTGAACTTTCCGCGGATGAACTTGTAGTGCACGCCCAGGAAATAGTCGTTGAAAGCATACCGGACATCGTTGCGGGTATTCTCATTGAGGAAATGCGTCGTGCCGTTGTCCAGGACCTGGAAAATGTAGGAATTGAATTTCTGGTGCGAAAACGTGTAGCCGGCCGTGAGGTTCAGGTGTGCTTTCGGGGTCACCATGTAATAATAGTCGAACTTGGAATCGAGCTTATTGGTCTTGATAAAGCGCGACTGGTTCAGGTCATAACGGTCCTGCGGCAGGATTCCCAAATTGCCGGCCTCGTCCTCGGGAATCAGGGAATCGGGGAACGGGTTGATGCCGAGGTTGGGATTGTAAAACGGATCTTCCTCGTTGTAGAGGTGCTGAGATTCGAAGGCGAAGATGTGCTTGTCCGACTTTGTCCAGTACAAACTGAAATTCTGCGTCAGCGCAAGCGGCGTCTGTTCGCGGTCGGTGCCGATGAACTGGTTTTGGCTGGTGTTTGGCGTGACGACGGAAGTCAGCGACGAGAAT
Source organism: Bacteroidota bacterium (assembly GCA_023390775.1). GTDB lineage: Bacteria > Bacteroidota > Bacteroidia > Flavobacteriales > Flavobacteriaceae > Flavobacterium. Next base: position 8,458 of record JAEWCF010000062.1, read on the forward strand.
TCATCCTGCCCCGAAAGTTTCAAAAGCGCATCGTAGTCAAACTGGAACGCGGCCGACGGTTTGTAACTCGAAGAAAGCTTGAATAGTCCCAGGGTGCTTTTTTGGTGTGTCGATTGGTCGCGGAGTTCGCTCGAGGCGATTTCATCCGAATTGGGAACCAGGATATTGGTTCGGGTAATGGTCTGCAGGTCGGTGATAGTCGAAGACCCGATGGCGAAACCGCTCAGCGTCCAAGCTTTCGACGGATTGTACGAGAAGTTCGTTGCCCCGAAATTGGTCTCGATCTCCTTGGCGCGGTTGTTCCGAAGCAGCGAGATGCCCAAATCGTTCGACGAAATGTTGAAACTGGTACCGCCCTTGGCCATCATGTTGCGGAAACCGCCCGTAAACTTAAAATAATCCTGCACGGTAAATGGCAATTCGCCGATGTTGTTGAAGTTAGCCAGCAGGTTGAGAGAATACTTGGGTGAATAGTAAAAGAGTTTCGGGTTCGCCACGTAGCGCGTCTCGTCATGCGCAATGCCGATACCGGCGTTGACATCGCCAAACCAGAAATTCTTCTTGCCCTCCTTGAGCTTGATGTTCATCGCGATGTTGTCCTGGTTGTTCTCGACGCCCCTGAGCGCCGAAATTTCGTTATAGTTGCGCAGCACCTGCACCTTGTCGATCGCGTCCGCGGGAATGTTCTTGACCCCGAGCTTGGTATCGCCGTCGAAAAAGTCCTTGCCCTCGACCATCAGTTTCGAGACCTTCTTGCCCTCGACCTCGACCTCGCCATCGGCATTGACCTCGACGCCCGGAAGTTTCTTCAAAACATCTTCCAGTTTGCGTTCGGTTCCCGATTTAAAAGAATCGGCGTTGTACACCAGCGTGTCGCCCTTGATGGAAACGGGCATCTCGCGGACGATTTCGACGCCCTCAAGCTCGATCCCGCCCGATTCCAGCACAATGTTCTGGTTGATGTTGGAAGTTTCGGCCGCAAGTGAAATCGTCTTGGTCTGCATGCCGAGGTAGCTGACGGTAACCGTGTAAGTTGTATTGGCCTTCAGCGAAAGCGCAAAGCGGCCCTTGTCATTGGTGATCGCGTAGGACTCCATGGCCTTGGTGGCCGAATTGACCGCCATCACGTTGGCCATTTCAAGCGGCGCCGAAGCATTGTCGGTTACCGTGCCCTCGAACCGGATGTTTTGCGAGGCCGCAATCTGGACAATCAATAAGGTGAGTAGGGAAATTAGCTTTTTCATCAGCCGCCGATCCTGATCATCTGGCGGTCACCCCTGCCCTGTCCCTGGTACATCTGCTGCATTTCTTCCATCTTCTTGATCACCGTTTCGTCATATTCCTTTTGCGTGACGACCTTGCCGTTGGTCGGCGCCTTGATCGCAACCTTGTCCTTGGGATTCAGGACAATTTTCGAGCAAAGGATCGTGGTCTTGCCGTCGTTGGCCTCGAGGATCAGCCCGGGAAGCCCCCAGTAGTTCTCGGGGCCGTTGGACACGGGGAGTTCGGGCGTGTACCAGGCGGTAATGGTGATTTCTTTTGGCATCTCGATATCGGCCATGAAATTGGTCTTCTTTTCCTTTTCCGCTTCGATTTTCGCGACATCCTTACCATCCTTCTTTTCCTCTTTCTTGTCGTTCTTCGGCCTGAAGTTCCTAAAGTCTGTCTTCGGTGCCTCGATCACAGCCGTAGCCTTGAAGCAGTTGTATCCACCGATCTGGCGCGTTTCGCCCTCCATCTTCCAGGCGAGTTTCGGCAACGAATCCTTCACCAAAAATTCCTTCCCCATGAACTCCTTGTCCACCGTGTAGGTTTTGTCCTTGAGGTTTTTATAGTACGTTCCGCCGCCGCCCATCATCGAGCTCATCATCCGGAAACCGGCGCGCTCCTGGCCGGGCGCCTCGAGTTTTTCCTCTTCCTTGTAGATTGACGCGTTTTTGTCGAAATTCAGGATGAAGGTCTTCTCGAACATCTTCTTCATCCGTTCCTCGATCATCTTCTGCATTTCGGGCGTTATCTGGCTGTTGCCCTCGATGCGCGACTTGAATTCGCCCATGGAGGTTTTGGATTCATAGACGGCCATTCCCTGGAATTCCTGGGCCGAAGCGGTGCCGATTGCCATCAGCATCAATACTTTAAGAAGAAAGATTTTTTTCATCACCGTGGATTTTACGTGGCAAAGATGACGAATCGGGCCTTGGCATGTTACAAAGGAAATGTTAAAAGGCGCAATTGGACCGTGGCGCACCCGCTTCGATTTTGCTATATTCGTTCCGATGAAAATCCGGATTATCCTTCTGCTTCTCCTGGGCCAGGCATTGGCTGCACAGGTTCAAATGCCGACGCTTTCCGGCCGACCGATTGACTGGCAGGCTGACCGATTCCTGGGACGTGACAAGTTTGGATATTTGTACCTCATCCGCGACCGCGAATTTGTCAAGGTGCTTGGCGCACAGCAGGCCGGATTCCAAAAACCCGAACTGGGCCGTATTTCCCGCGCCGACATCCTCAACCCGCTCCTGCCGATGCTCTTCTACCGCGACTTCAACACCGTGGTGATGTTGGACAGTCAATTAAACGAAGTACGATCGGTCAACTTTACCGAACTCCAACAGAAAGGCCTGACTATTGTTGCCGAGGCAGCCGGAATCGCCTCGATGAACCGCCTTTGGATCTACGACGGGCTCGCCAGGCAACTCGGGCTATTTGATTACAACCGGAATGTTTTTACGCCCGTGGGCAATCCGCAGCAAAAAAACATCATTGCCTACACCACCGATTACAACCGCTTTACCTGGATCGACGAGGACCGGAAAATGTACTCGAGCGATGTTTTCGGGAAAACGGCCAGCGTCGGCGGTGTACCCGAATTCGAGGCTGTCATTTTCCTGTCGGAACAGGAGATCATCTACCGGAAAGGCGATGCTCTGACCTACCTGAACGTATCCTCGGGCGCCGAAAAAAGCCTGCCTGTGGTGGATAAATCGTTCGACGCATTCTTCTACGGCGACCAAAATTTATCTATTTTTACCAAACAGGCAATCTCCAATTATAAAATCACTTTACCGTAATGCACATAGCAGTCGCAGGAAACATAGGCGCAGGAAAAACCACACTCACCCGCTTGCTGGCCAAGCATTTTAAATGGGAACCGCATTTTGAGGACGTGGTGGACAACCCCTACCTGGACGACTTTTACCATCAGATGGAGCGCTGGTCATTCAACCTGCAGATTTACTTTTTGAACAGCCGTTTCCGCCAAATCCTTCAGATCCGCCAAAGCGGCAAAAACATCATCCAGGACCGGACAATCTATGAGGACGCGCACATTTTTGCGCCCAACCTCCACGCAATGGGATTGATGACCAACCGCGATTTCCAGAATTATTCCTCGCTGTTTGAACTGATGGAAAGCCTGGTCGCCGCGCCTGACCTCCTCATCTACCTGCGTAGTTCCATCCCGAACCTGGTGTCGCAAATACACAAACGCGGCCGCGAATACGAGAACTCGATCTCGATCGATTACCTCTCCCGCCTCAACGAGCGCTACGAGGCCTGGATCCACACCTACAACAAGGGCAAGCTACTCATCATCGATGTGGACAACATCGACTTTGTCAACAATCCCGAGGACATGGGGATTATTTTCAATAAGATCAATGCGGAGGTGAACGGGCTTTTTTAGCTGTCAGTCGTCAGTCATCAGTCGTCAGTAGCTGCAGATTTCACATCGGCATTTTGCAATTTAAGGATCAAACTATTCAACATTCGCTTGATCTGTGTGATCTGATTCAGGGTTCTTTCTGCTGTTTCAACTGTAAGGTACTTTAGGTCCATACTTAAAATTAGTTGGTATTCCAACTCACTTGCCGATGCGAATGCAATAGTCAAATAACGGGCAAATGCTCTTCGGCCTTGACAACCGCAACCTTCGGCAATGTTGCTTCCGATAGAAATGGATGCCCTCCAAATTTGACTTGAAAGTGCAAATTTCTCGGCTTGCGGAAAATTCTGCAACTGAGCATAAATGCACAATGTCATCTCATGCGCCTTGCACCAAACCTTCAATTGACGAAAATCTTGCATGATTATCTCTGATTACTGACGACTGACGACTGATGACTGATGACCAAGCCCAATCAGCCGAGACAGTTCCAAATTTAGATTCCCCGCCAGAAAATGAGATGCGGCTTTCCCATAAAAAAAGGCCACCTTCCGGCAGCCTCTTGATATGATGGAAAGTTGATTACTTTCTGAACTCCGCGAGTTTGGTCTTGATTTCCTCTTCGGTTCCGTCGAAAACTTTCGTGTCGACCTTGTTGCCCTCTGTAGTGGTGACTACCGCGTGCCATTGGCCGTCCTTGTTGGTGGTCTCGATGCGGACTTCGCGGTCGATCTTGGCGACTTTTGCGTCAGTCGAGCAACAGGCCATTCCGGCGTGGGCGACAAATTTTCCGTCGGGACCGTAGTGTGACAGGCAAGCCTCTTTTTGCTCGGCGCTGCAACCCATCTCGTCGCACATCTTGGCACATTCCTCTTTGGTCATATTGGCCATCTTCGCAGGATCGCATTTGCCCATCATCATGGAAATTTCAACGCGCTCATGATTGTCGGCATCGACCGTATGGCCTCCGAGGATCGGCGCGATGACAAGCCCGATGAGACACGTCAGCTTGATCAAAATGTTCATCGATGGGCCTGAAGTATCCTTGAACGGATCACCCACGGTGTCACCGGTAACGGCCGCCTTGTGCGCATCCGAGCCCTTGTAGGTCATTTCGCCGTTAATCATGACACCAGCCTCGAAAGACTTCTTGGCGTTGTCCCACGCACCTCCGGCGTTATTCTGGAAAACGGCCCAAAGAACACCCGATACGGTCACGCCCGCCATGTATCCGCCCAACATTTCGGCGATCAGTTTGTTGTCATATCCAAGCAGCATCGGCAAAAGGGCGATGGCGATCGGGAAACCGATGGTCAAAACTCCTGGCAACATCATCTCGCGAAGTGCGGCGCGTGTTGAAATTTCAACGCATTTTCCATATTCCGGACGGCCTGTGCCCTCCATGATTCCCGGAATTTCGCGGAACTGGCGACGAACCTCGTACACCATGTCCATCGCGGCCTTACCAACCGAGTTCATGGCGAGTGCCGAGAACACAACCGGGATCATACCGCCCACGAAAAGCATCGCGAGTACGGGAGCCTTGAAGATGTTGATACCGTCGATTCCGGTGAAGGTGACGTAGGCAGCGAAAAGCGCCAGTGATGTAAGTGCCGCCGAAGCAATCGCAAAACCTTTTCCTGTAGCCGCAGTGGTGTTACCCACCGAGTCCAAAATATCGGTACGGGTACGCACTTCTTTTGGAAGCTCGCTCATCTCGGCTATACCACCCGCGTTGTCAGAGATAGGACCAAAGGCATCAATCGCAAGCTGCATGGCCGTCGTCGCCATCATGGCCGAAGCCGCAAGGGCAACTCCGTAGAAACCGGCCAGTGCATAAGAACCCCAGATCGCGAATGCGAAAAGCAACACGGTCGGGAAAGTGGAGATCATACCGGTTGCAAGGCCCGCAATAACGTTGGTTCCCGCTCCGGTGCTCGATTTTTGGACGATGGCCAAAACGGGCTTGGTGCCGAGGCCTGTGTAATATTCGGTAACCGATGAAATCACACCGCCCACAATAAGGCCCACGATGGTCGCGAAGAATACGCGCATCGACGAGATCTCCTGAAGGCCTTCGCCGAAGAACTCCATCCGCATTGTGTCAGGAAGAAGATATTGTGTCAGGAAGAAACAAGAGATTGCGGTTAGAACGATCGACACCCAGTTTCCGATGTTGAGCGCGCCCTGAACCTGGGCTTCTTTGGCAGAATTGTCTTTGATTTTTACAAGCATGGTTCCGATGATCGAGAACAAAATCCCGAAACCGGCAATCGCCATCGGCAGGAGGATTGGCCCGATTCCGCCAAAAGCGTCGTCGATGCTTCCGCCCATATCCTTGATGACATAGTTTCCGAGTACCATCGCGGCCAAAACGGTAGCGACGTACGACCCGAAAAGGTCGGCGCCCATACCGGCCACGTCACCCACGTTGTCACCCACGTTGTCGGCGATGGTTGCGGGGTTACGCGGATCGTCTTCGGGGATTCCGGCCTCGACTTTACCTACAAGGTCGGCACCTACGTCGGCAGCCTTGGGGTAGAGTCCGCCACCCGCGCGGGCGAAGAGTGCGATCGATTCGGCACCAAGCGAGAATCCGGCAAGGGTTTCGAGGACGATGGTCATGTCATTGCCATTGGTCCAGGTTCCGCCCATGAAATAGTTATAGAAGAAAATAAAGAACGCCGTAAGGCCCAAAACCGCAAGGCCGGCAACACCGAGGCCCATCACGGTTCCGCCGCCGAAAGAAACTTTCAGCGCCTGCGGAAGGCTCGTACGTGCAGCCTGCGTCGTGCGGACGTTGGTCTTGGTCGCGATCTTCATCCCCATGTTTCCGGCCAACGCCGAGAAGATCGCCCCGAAAATAAAGGCAACCACGATGAGGATATGTGTGGTAGGAACAATAAATGAAATGGCCGCCAAAGCGATGCTGGCAAGGACGACGAAAATCGCGAGCAGCCTGTATTCGGCTTTTAGGAACGCGAGGGCGCCTTCATAGATGTAATCTGAAATCTCTTTCATCTTACCGTCACCGGCGTCTTGTTTCAATACCCACGCGCGCTTGGCCCACATGAATGCCAACCCAATCAATGCCATGATAATCGGCACATAAATCATAATTGATTCCATAGAATGTTTGCTATATTTTTTACAGGGGGCAAAATTAACAAAAAAGCAACAATGTACAAGGAAAATGTCGAAGGTCGAACGTCGAATGACAAACGAGCCAATAAATGGTATGTCGTAAGGTCATAAAGTCGTGAGGTCATAAAGTCATAAGGTCTTAAGGTCTTAAGGTCGTAAAGTCATAAGGTCTTAAGGTCGTAAAGTCTTAAGGTCTTAAGGTCTTCAAGTGGAGGCTTCACCAAATAACCAACATTCATCGGGGTTGAACGCGTACATACTGATGACTGAATCCTGAGAGTTAAAAGTTCAAAAGTTTGTAAGGTTCCCAATAACGACTAACATTGCACTGAAAGCTGACGGCTGACAGCTGAAAGCTATAAGTGAATCACCCTCCCCCTCTTCTTCAAATAATAATGCCACAGGTAAAAGGAGGCCGCCGTCCTGCAAGGCGCCCATGATGCAGCCAGAGCCGACATGTCCCCGATCGACTCGACTCCCCACAACTCGCGAAGCGTGACCGCAATCCCTATGTCGTTAAGGGGCATGAGGTCGGTCAATTGCAATGCGAACATCATGTAAACATCGGCCGTCCAATGTCCGATTCCCTTTACCGAGATCAATTGCTGCCGGATTTCAGGTTCCGGGGTATTTTCAAAATTTAAATCAAGCTGTCCCGATTCAATTCTCGATGCCAGGTCGCGCACATACGCCGATTTTTGCCGGCTTAAACCTGCGGCCCGAAGCTGCATATCGTCGAGTTGCAGGATTTGGCCGGGAGAAAATTTGGGTGCAAGAAGTTTGAGCTTGTCGAAAGTGGCCTTAGCCGAATCCAGGGAAACCTGCTGCTCCAGGATGATTTTCACCAAAGTCTCAAAACCTTCCGGCCGCGTGGGAACATTGGGCGTGCCGTAGAGATCAAGAATGTGTTGAAAATTAGTGTCGACGGAAGCCAGGTACACGAAGTCGCGGTGGAAGGAGCGCATCGGCAAAAGATTATGAATTTTTACAGATTTCCTGCAGGTAGAATAAAAGAATTATCGGTAGGTACCACTCACCCTTCCCCAGGTTAAAGATACTTTATAGTAAGTTATGTCCGGTGAGGAAAAACCGTATACTTCGATAATGTATCAATTTCTTAATGTGATAATATACCAATTACGTAAAACGTAACACTGCACGCATCAAGTTTGAATGTCTTAGGTTTAGAACATCGGCTTAACCGCAAACATTAGGGCAGCATGTGATCACTTACGACTGATGACTGACAACCGCGTTGAAAGTTCAAAAGTTTGTAAAGCCCATAGCGACAAACATCCGGGCTGAACGTGATCAAACTGGTGACTGACAACTGACGACTGATAACTGACGACTGACGACCAATAACTGCCAACTAGAAATAAAACCCAAACGACCCCTTCACCGCAAACTTTTGCGCATCGGGCATGTCGAGGTAGTTTCCGCGCCAGGAAAAGTCAATCCGGAACACCTTGAAAATGTTCCCGATGCCGAATCCGTATTCGTAATAAATATCTTCGGGAGCGTGGTACACCAATCCTGACGCATTGATCGCGCGGTTTTCGTCGCTAACGGTTCCGTAAACGGCGCGCAGGCCAATGATCTCGCGCAGGTTGAGTTTTCGGATACCCGGAATGCGCGCAAAAATCTTCCCCTGGAAATGGTGGTTCCATTGGAAAGTCGCGTATTCGTCGGAGACGAATTCATAAAAATTCAGGTTATTGAAGGTATTCTCGATCTGGAAATACGTCTGGTTTCCGGGAATGACGCTCAAAAGCCCGAGCGGTACGGTCCCGAAGGTCTTGCCCAGCTCCATGATCAGGTCTGTGCGGCCGATGGCGCCGATGATGACGGGCTGTTTGTAGTACAATTGCAATTTTTGGTAATCGAAATCGCTGTTGAAAAGGCCCTCAAGCCCGGCGCTGTAATTCAGGAAAAGACGGGTGTATGGGTTGTCCACCTCGCTGCGTTCCACGCCATAGCCGATGGTCTTGCGCTTGGGCGTCCAGTCCAGTTGAAGGTTCACTTCCGCCTGTTTGACCTCGCTCTCGACGATTCCCGAAGGATTCCCGGCCGAAGGAAGTTCCTTAAAATAATCCAGGCTGAATGTTTCCGATGCCGAAACCAGCGTCCTGTAGGATAGCCCCGTCTGCAGCACGAAATTCTTCATCGGCTCGATCTCAAAAGACGCGGTGGAAAGATTGATGTTGGTCAACTTGCCGTTGCTGCTGGTGGTGAAAAGTCCCGATGAGGCAAAGCTTCGTCCCAAAACATCGTTGGTGGTCGTGAGGCTTGCGCCGATCTGTTCGATATCGCGACGGTTTCCGCCCGAGATGATGATGCGGTTCTTTTTGTCGATCATCCACTTGCCCGAAATACCGTACTTGAATTTGTCATCCTCAAAGCCGTACGCGGTATATCCCTGCAATCTCCAGGGATCGTTCGGGCCAAAATAGGTCCGCCCGCCGGCCCGGAGCCTCAGCCCCTCAACCTCGTTGTACCCGACGGTGGAAAATATCGGCCCGTAATCAAAATTCCCCCATTGGATGTAGCCGCTGCCCAAGATCTGGACAAGGCTGGTGAGCTGCTTGAACTTCTTGACCGTCTTGAGCGTATCGAGCATCTTGTAAACGCCCCGTTCATCCTTGGAAAGATCCTCAAAACGGTTGTTTTCCCAGTATTCATCGTCCTTTTGGTAGACCGAGTTATCAATAAAATTCACCTCCTCCTTGTAAAAATCACGCGGTTTTTCAAGATTGAATTTATGGTTTCGGAACAGTGTCGTCCGCTTGCCGTAAACGCCTTTCGAGGATTCCTTCTTCCGAAGCGCAAAATCCGACATCAGATGGTCGCGCGTCAGCAAAAACACCGAATCGTTCAAAACCTCAAATTCCTGCTCGATGTAAATGTCCTTGACCCAGTTGATGTTGGCGCTCTTGGTCACCGCCATGTTGATGTTCTTGATGGCGAACGTGGTATCGGCAACCCAAAAATCGCCTTTGAAGGTGAGTTCGTTCTTGCGCCGTGGATAGAACACGATGTTGAAGCACCATTTGTTGTCGATATAGGACGAATCGCGCAGCACATAATTGTACACGTCGATACCCGTGCGGGAAAGCGGGCTCGTGAAACTCTTATCGAAGAACGTCAGGTAATTGTCGTAAATATTGTAGTCGGCATAAAGGTCCTTGATGAAGGCGATGATCTGCTGGTTGTCGCTGAATCCCGAATTCTTGTTCGCCTTGAGGACTTCCTTGACCTTGCCGATGGTATTGTCGCCATACACATCGGACAACATTTCGTTGATGAAGATGGGCAGATACGTCTTTCCCGTGACCTTCGAGGTGTCGACCTGATCAAAAATGAACTCCATCCCTTTAAAAATCCGGCTTTTCATCAGTGCCGAATCGATGGTGTTCAGGTCAAATTCCACCTTTTCGTATTTCTCCATCTGATACTGGTCAAACATGTTGAGGCCGTTCTTTCGCTTGCGTTCCCAGATTTTCCTAAGGATATCGAGCGCCGGATTGTTCTTCTTTGAGGTTTTTCCGGTATAGATGACCACCTCCTTTAGCTGCTGGCCTTCCTTGAGCACGATCTTGAAATTGTAGTTGACCGCCTGTTTGATAGGCACTTCGCGCTCCGAAAATCCTGAAAAAGTTACGATCAGCGCCGATTGCGTATCGGGCGATTCAATATAGAACCGGCCGTCCTCATTGGTCACGATGCCTTCATTGGTCCCCTTGAATTGTACATTGGCATACGGAATGGGCTGGTTGGTCTCGTCCACCACGATTCCGCTGACCTTGGTTTGCGCGTGCAGGCTTACGCCGATGAAAAACAATAAAATACTGAGGATGCGTGCGTTCATAGGGATAAAAAAAGCTTCACCGTTTTCGCGATGAAGCCTCAAAGATAATTTTTTGTCGAATGTCACGTGACGAATGTCGAACGAAGTTTATTGTCAAGTTGCAAGTTCTAAAGTTGTAAAGTTTTCAGAGCAATAAACATCCGGGCTGACCCGAAGCAAACTGATGACTGACGACTGACAATTGACTACTTATACATCACTTTCTTCACCGCCTTCACCACATCACCGGAATTCGGCAACCATTCCTTCAAAAGCGTCGGCGAATAAGGAGCCGGCGTATCGGCCGTGGTGATGCGCTGGATGGGTGCGTCGAGGTAATCGAAAGCGCGTTCCTGAACTATATAGGTAATTTCAGATGCGACGCTGGCGAAAGGCCAGGCCTCTTCCAAAACCACGAGCCTGTTTGTCTTTTTGACCGAATTCAGGATCGCTTCGTAATCCATCGGGCGGACGGTACGCAAATCGATCACCTCGCACGAAATATTCTCCTTCTGCAATTCTTCGGCTGCGGCCAGAGCCTCCTTGATGATTTTCCCGAACGAGACGATCGTCACATCCGAACCCTCGCGCTTGATATCGGCGACACCCAGCGGAATGGTGTATTCCTCCTCAGGCACTTCGCCCTTGTCGCCGTACATCTGTTCCGATTCCATGAAGATCACGGGATCGTTGTCGCGGATGGCCGATTTTAGAAGCCCTTTTGCATCATAAGGTGTCGACGGAACGACGACCTTAAGGCCCGGCGTATTGGCAAACCAGTTCTCGAAAGCCTGCGAGTGCGTCGCGCCCAATTGCCCCGCCGAAGCAGTCGGCCCGCGGAAAACCATCGGCATCGGGAACTGCCCCCCCGACATCTGGCGCATTTTAGCCGCGTTGTTGATGATCTGATCGATCCCGACCAGCGAAAAGTTGAAAGTCATGTATTCCACGATCGGGCGGCACCCGTTCATCGCCGAACCCACCGCGATCCCCGCAAAACCAAGCTCGGCAATGGGCGTGTCGATCACGCGCTTGGGCCCAAATTCGTCCAGCATACCCTTGGAAGCCTTGTAGGCCCCGTTGTACTCGGCGACTTCCTCGCCCATCAGGTAAACCGACTCGTCGCGGCGCATTTCTTCGCTCATCGCCTCGGCAACAGCCTCGCGGAATTGTATCGTTCTCATGGATTATCGAATTGAGAGGCAAAAATAAGGAATTATGGTGAAGGACGATTGGGGATTGACAAATGACGAATGACGACCCGAGCACGAAGTGCGAATTGTACGTAGCGCAGCGGAGTAAATGTCGAATGACGAGCGACGACTGACAACTGACGACTGACGACCCCGGCAGAACGCACTCAAACTGAAAGCTGACAGCTGATCGCTGATAGCTATTACGGTTTTCCCGCACCAGCCCCATCGAATAATTTCCGACCTTCGGGTGGTGGGGAGGGGCCGGGTGCATTCCCGAATATTCTTCGCGCGAGGAGGTGGTGCGTCGATGACTAATGGCTGGTGGCTGGTAGTTGGTGGCTAGTGGCTAGTGTCCACCTCTTTGCACATAGTGTTTGCGCTGACATCGAATTTAGAAAGTCATCTAAGCTGGACGCGAACAAACTGACAGCTGAAAACTGATCGCTGAAAGCTTTATTGGCGTTCCGGCGCATCAACAAGCGCATCCATTGGTCACATCAGGCGCCGTCGGGCTGTCCGCTATAGCTTTTGAAACCTCGAAGGTTTAGTTCAGCTTTGCTCCAAACGATTCGGCTGTGCCTCGGGTCAAAACCTTCGAGGTCTTGCAAAAGGCTGCCGCTTCCATCCCTAACGCGAAACCTGTCGAACGTCTAATGTCACACGAGGCGCAGCCCAACTCAGCGAAGCTAAATGTTGAATGTCACAATAGGCGCATCCGAACCGACGGAGCGCAGCGTAGTAAATGTCGCCACGACAAGCCCGCAAACTTAATTTACCTTTATTTGGAAACGACTAACATTATCGTTACCCGGGAACACACCCGGCCCCTCCCCTACACCCGAAGGTCGGTAATTTCCAGATGGGATAGTTGCGGGAAAACCGGAAAGGTAATTAGTGGCTGGTGGTTGGTGGTTAGTAGTTCCCTTCACCGGGACTTATCGCATGCAAACTGAAGGCTGACAGCTGATAGCTCCTGACGACTAACAACCGATAGTTGAAAGTTCAAAAGTTTGTAAAATTCCCCATAACGACCAAACATCCGGGTTGAACGTGATCATACTGACGACTGATGACTGACGACTGATGACTAACATTATCGTTACCCGGGAACACACCTGGCCCCTCCCCTATACCCGAAGGTCGGTGATTTCCAGATGGCAGTGTAGCGGAAAAACCGCAAAAATATCCTCACCTTATAAATGATAACGACTTACATTATCGTTACCCGGGAACACACCCGGCCCCTCCCCTACACCCGAAGGTCGGTAATTTCCAGATGGCATAGTTGCGGGAAAACCGGAAAGGTAATTAGTGGCTGGTGGTTGGTGGTTAGTATTTCCCTTCACCGGGACTTATCGCATGCAAACTGAAGGCTGACAGCTGATAGCTCCTGACGCCTGACAACCGATAGTTGAATGTTCAAAAGTTTGTAAAGTTCCCCATAACGACCAAACATCCGGGTTGAACGTAATCAAACTGACAACTGACGACTGATGACTGACAACTATCAAACATCCGGGCAGAACGCAGTCAAGCCGACAGCTGACAGCTGATAGCTGATAGCTTTCCTATTTAATTATAAAACCTTACTTTCGTAACCTGAAAATCTACAACTTCCATTCATGAAAATATTAGTTTGCATCAGCCACGTGCCTGATACTACTTCAAAAATCAATTTCACGGGCGGCGATTCGCAGTTTGACACGGCGGGTGTGCAGTTCGTGATCAATCCGAACGACGAATTCGGGCTGACACGGGCCGTTTGGTTCCAGGAACAGCAGGGCGCGACCGTGACGGTGGTGAACGTGGGCACGCCCGATACCGAGGCAACCCTGCGCAAGGCACTGGCCATCGGGGCGAACGAGGCGATCCGCGTCAATGCGGAGCCCGTTGACGGATTCTTCGTGGCAAAACAACTGGCCGAGGTTGTCAAGACCGGCGGCTACGACCTGGTAATCTGCGGAAAGGAATCGCTCGACTACAACGGCGGAATGGTTCCCGGAATGCTCGCAACCCTTACGGGAGCCAACTTTGTGAACTCATGTATCGGGCTCACGGTGGAGGGCAACACGGCCAAGGCCGTTCGCGAGATCGACGGCGGTAAGGAAACCGTTTCAACATCGCTTCCGCTGGTGATCGGGGCGCAGAAAGGCCTCGTGGAGGAAAAAGACCTCCGAATCCCCAACATGCGCGGCATCATGACGGCGCGCACGAAGGCGTTGAACGTGATGGAACCCGCTTCGGCCGATGCGAGGACCAAGGCCGTCAAGTTCGAGAAACCGGCGCCAAAGTCTGCGGTGAAGATGTACAGTGTGGACAACCTGGACGAACTTGTTAACGCGCTGCACAACGAAGCAAAAGTGATCTAAATTAGGCGCGTTAGCGATAGAAGCGGCATCCTTTTGCGACGCAAGGAGCAAAAGATAAAGCGGATAGCGCGGGCCAAAGGCAACGCCAATTTAAAATTTATAATTTATAATTTATAATTTCCTGACTATGTCAATCTTAATATACGCGGAGCAATCCGAAGGAAAATTCAAAAAAGTCGCGTTCGAGCTCGCCTCCTACGCCAAGAACGTCGCCGGCCAGATGGGCACGACCGTAACCGCCGTGGTGGTGGGCGCAGGCGATGCATCGGAGCTGGGCAAATACGGCGTGGACAAGGTGCTGAAGGTTTCGGCAGACAAACTGTCAACTTTCTCGGCCAAGGCTTACGCCGATGTCATCAAGCAGGCGGCTCAAAAAGAGGGCGCGAAGCTCGTGCTGATGTCCTCAACCACCGACAGCCTCTACATCGCCCCGATGCTGGCCGTGATGCTGGATGCGGGTTACGCCTCCAACGTGGTGGGACTTCCCGTGAGCACCTCGCCGTTCCAGGTCAAGCGCAACGCCTTTTCAAATAAGGCATTCAACATCACCGAAATCAATACCGATGTAAAGGTCATCGCCCTGGCGAAGAACTCGTTCGGGCTTGTGGAAAGTGCGGGTTCGGCTGCGGAGGAAACGTTTACGCCGAATCTTTCGGATGAGGATTTCGCCGTCAAGACCGAATCGGTTGACCGCACCGCAGGCAAACTGACCATCGCTGATGCCGAGATCGTGGTTTCGGCCGGGCGCGGCATGAAAGGCCCTGAGAACTGGCACATGATCGAGGATTTGGCTTCGGCATTTGGCGCGGCCACGGCCTGTTCAAAACCGGTTTCCGACCTTGGCTGGAGGCCTCACAGCGAACACGTGGGACAGACCGGAAAACCCGTAGCGGCGAACCTGTACGTGGCCGTTGGAATCTCCGGCGCAATTCAGCACATTGCCGGGATCAACTCGTCAAAAGTGAAACTCGTGATCAATTCCGACGCCGAGGCGCCGTTCTTCAAAGTCGCCGATTACGGCGTGGTGGGCGATGCTTTTGAGATCGTTCCGAAGTTGGCGGAGAAAGTGAGGGCTTTTAAGGCGAATAACTAATGTGAAAATTATTTAATGTGAAAATATACCAATTGGCCTCAAAAGCAACTTTTTTGGTAATCGGTACATTTTCACATTTACACATTGGTACATTAATTTTGTAATTTAGTTTTTTCCAAAACCTCAACATGAGCCTTGTAAAACTGACCATCAAAGGGATTTCGTACAGCCAGACGCAAAACGGCGCCTATGCACTGATCCTGAATGAAGTTGACGGAGACCGGAAGTTGCCCATCGTGATCGGGGCTTTCGAGGCGCAGTCCATCGCGATCGCGCTTGAAAAGGAAATCAAGCCGCCGCGTCCCCTGACACACGATTTGTTCAAGAATTTCGCCGACCGCTTTGACATCGCGGTGCGCCAGGTTATCATCCACAAGCTCGTGGACGGGGTATTTTATTCGAGCATCATCTGCGAACGCGACAAAATCGAGGAAATCATCGACGCGCGCACATCCGACGCCATCGCGCTCGCCCTGCGTTTCAACGCGCCGATCTTTACCTACAAGAACATTTTGGACAAGGCTGGCATTTACCTCAAGGCGAATCCATCCGACGACGACAAAGGCAACGAAATGGACGATGTGCTCTCCAACCCGGAAACCTTCGGGGTGGAAGAGACCAATACTTCGGGAAGCGCATACACGAAAATGAGCCTTTCGGAATTGCATGAACTCCTGCAGGGCGCCGTGCAGAATGAGGATTACGAGAAAGCGGCGAAGATTAGGGATGAGATTTCGAAGCGCGAAAGTTAGTTATGGGTTTTGTGTAATGGGTTTTGGGACCAATCTAATAAATTGGCAAAAAAATGACCCTCATGCAAAATTTTCAAAAATTAAAAATCTGGCACGTTTCGAGAAATTTGGCGAAGGAGATTTATTTGTTGACTGAAGCCCTGCCCAGCAGTGAAAAATTTGGCCTTACATCACAAATCAGGCGTTGTGTGATCTCAATATCGTCAAACATAGCAGAAGGATCTGCCAAAACATCGAAAGCCGATTTTTCACGATTTCTTGAGATTAGCTTAGGGTCATGTTTCGAAATGAGAAGTCAACTAATATTATGCAACGATCTTGGTTATTTAACTGCCGAAGCAACGGAACAACTTTTTCCATACATTGAAAACCTGGAAAAGCAAATATCATCACTGATAGGATGCATTAGATCGCAAATTACCCAAAACTCATAACCCAAAACCCATTACATGAAACAATACCTCGACCTCGTCCGCCACGTCCTCTCCAACGGAACCGATAAAGGCGACCGCACGGGAACGGGCACGCGAAGTGTTTTCGGGTATCAGATGCGCTTTGACCTGGCCGAAGGTTTTCCAATGGTGACCACCAAAAAGCTGCACCTGAAGTCTATCATTTACGAGCTTTTGTGGTTTCTGAAGGGCGATACCAATATTCAATACCTCAACGAAAACGGCGTCAGGATCTGGGACGAATGGGCAGACGAAAACGGCGATCTCGGACCGGTTTACGGCTATCAATGGCGAAACTGGAACGGCGACGGAATTGACCAGATAAAGGAATTGATCGAAACGTTGAAGACCAATCCGAATAGCCGTCGGATGGTGGTCTCCGCGTGGAACCCGTCGGTGTTGCCGGACACTTCAAGGAGTTTTGCCGACAATGTGGCCGACGGAAAGGCCGCCCTGCCGCCGTGTCACGCGTTTTTCCAATTTTATGTTGCCGACGGCAAGCTTTCCTGCCAATTGTACCAGCGAAGCGCCGATGTATTTTTGGGCGTACCGTTCAATATTGCTTCTTATGCCCTGTTCACGATGATGGTGGCCCAGGTGACAGGTTTCGAGCCGGGCGAATTCATCCATACTTTTGGCGATGCGCACATCTACAACAACCACCGCGAACAGTTGGAGCTCCAGCTTTCACGCGATCCGAAGCCGCTCCCCAAAATGATCATCAATCCACTGGTAAAGGATATTTTCGACTTCAAATTTGAAGATTTTACCCTCGAGGGCTACGAGCCGCATCCACACATCAAAGGCCAGGTAGCCGTTTAATGATGGGTCGCGATAAGACAGAAATTGTTTTGGTTGCCGCCGCCGCCGAGAACAATGCCCTGGGCAAGGACAACAAATTGCTTTGGCATCTGCCCGATGATTTCAAACGATTCAAAGCGCTGACCTCGGGACATTTCATCATCATGGGCCGAAAGACTTTTGAATCGCTGCCCGGAATGCTGCCCAACCGCACGCACATCGTCATCTCGAAAAATCCCGGTTTCATGCCGGAAGGTTGCATCGTCGTGGGCAGCCTGGTTGAAGCGATCGCAAAAGTTCCCGAAGGCGAACCCGCTTTTGTCATCGGCGGAGGCCAGATTTATTCCCAGGCTATTTCCATCGCCGATCGCATCGAGCTCACCCGCGTCCACAAAAGTTTCGAGGCCGATACTTTTTTTCCCGAAATCGACCCGTCGGTATTTGAAATTACATTTGAACAACACCACAACGCCGACGATCGGCACCGATTTCCGTTCTCCTTCATCACCTACAGGAGGCGCGTTGCCGCTCAATGACGTATATTTGCGTAAAGCATCAGGATGTCGGAAAGCGTAAAACCATATAAGGATTCGGGACTCGGGAAAAAGGAGCAGGTAGCCACCATGTTCGACAACATTTCCAAGGGTTACGACTCGCTCAACCGGGTCATTTCATTGGGTATCGACCAAAAGTGGCGTCGGAAAGTGGTGAGTCTCGTCGCCGAAACAAATCCTAAAACCGTCCTGGACATCGCAACGGGCACGGGCGACCTTGCGATCATGATGTCGGGTTTGACTGCGGCAAAAATTACGGGTGCCGACATCTCGAACGGCATGCTGGAGGTGGGCCGAAAAAAGATCGCGGCGGGGAACCTCAACGACAGGATTGAACTCGTTTATGGCGATTCGGAGAATTTGCCTTTTGCCGATGCGAGTTTCGATGCAGTAACCGTCAGTTTCGGGATCCGAAATTTCGAGGATCTTGAAACAGGGCTTGCCGAAATATTGAGGGTGCTGAAGCCGGGCGGGCGTTTCGTCATCCTTGAAACATCAGTACCCGAAAAATTCCCCTTCAAACAGGGATATGCATTCTATACCAAGGCGATCCTGCCCCTGATTGGCAAGATTTTCTCGAGAGACCGTTCGGCATACGGCTACCTTTCGGAATCGGCGTCGGTATTCCCGTACGGTGAAAATCTGAACAATATTTTGCGGAAAATCGGGTTTATAGACGTAGTTTCGATGCCGCAGACCTTTGGTGTCGCGACCATTTATTCAGCTTGGAAAAACGCATGAGAAAAGCCGTCTTGATTTTTTTACTTCTGGTCGTGGGCAAGGCTTCGGCGCAATTCGGGAAAGACCCGCTCATCAACCTGGAAAATTTTGACCGGCAGCGCGTCCATTGGGGGTATTTCCTTGGCTTCAACAGTTACGATTTCAAATTTGACTACAAGACTCCGCCCGGTAAGGATATCCTGGTCGAGGGGACGACCGGGTTCAACGTCGGGCTCGTGGGTAATCTCAGGCTGACCGAATACATCGACCTGCGATTTGAGCCTGGGCTTTACTACACGCAGCGCAACCTGATTTTCCAGAATCTTATCCTGGCGGCCGACCGTGATCGCGAGGTTCGATCTACTTATATCCACTTCCCGCTATTGGTGAAATTTTCATCGCTCCGCACGGGGAACATTCGGCCCTATCTGACTGCCGGCCTTTCGGAAACCCTAAACATTTCCAGTAATTCCAAGTCGAAAGACGATAATTCGGCGGGGCGTTTCCGCGTCAAGCAGTGGACTTCCAACTGGGAGGTTGGTTTTGGGGTTGACCTCTATTTTGAATACTTCAAGTTTTCACCTTCCATCCGCGGGGTCTTTGGCCTGAGCGACGAACTCATCCGCGACGCCGACCCGAACAGCCCGTGGACTTCGAACATCGATGCGATGAAGACGAGGGCGGTTTTTGTGAATTTCACGTTTCACTAGTCGTCAGTCGTCAGTCATCAGTCGTCAGTCGGGTCAAAATGGATGTTTTTAGCTTTCAGTCTTCAGATATCAGCTATCAGTTTGTCTGCGGCCAAGCGATGTTCTTTGGTCAGGCAACCTTATAACTTGCAACTTTACAAACCAAAGCACCAATCGCGAACTGAAGCAATATTTTTCATTCGCTAATTGGCCATTCGCTAATTAACTTCGCTATCGCTCCGTTCCGTTCGGCTTCGCCTCGGGTCGCTAATTGGCTCATTCGCCAATTAAATTTACGGCAATCCCGTACCAGTTGCATCCTTGATTCCCGGAACTTGTGGGCGGCGGGTGGGGGAAAAAATGTAAAGCTTTAAGTTGTCAATCGTCAGTCGTCAGTCGTTTTTAGCTGTCAGCTTTCAGCTATCAGCTATCAGCTTGTCTGCCGCCAGCCGATGTTATTTGGTCAGGCAACCTTATAACTTGCAACTTTACAAACCAAAGCTATTGACCTGAAGTGATATTTCCTCATTCGCTAATTGACCCATTCGCTACTTAACTTCGCTATCGCTCCGTTCCTTTCGGCTCCGCCTCGGGTGGCTAATTGGCTAATTGGCCCATTCGCTAATTGGCTAATTACTCCCTCCGCCGCAATTCACCCAACATCACCGCCGCCGCCGTCGCCACGTTGAGGCTTTCGGCTTTTTGAAGGGGACCAAAGCGCGGGATGGCTATGCGACGGGTGCAACGTTTTTCAATTTGGGAAGAAATACCGTTGGCCTCATTTCCAAGGACGATGGCAATGTTTTCCGTAAAGGTGGATTCGTAAAGATTTTCGCCGTCCATGAACGTGCCGATTATTTCACCTTCAAAGCCGGAAATATAAGCAGAAAGGTCGGCGTAGGATACTTCAACGCGGGCGAGCGAGCCCATGGTGGCCTGCACGACTTTGGGGTTATAGATATCGGCCGATTCTTTGGAACACACCAGATTCGTCACCCCAAACCAATCGCAAAGCCTGATGATCGTGCCCAGGTTCCCCGGGTCGCGAATGTCGTCCAGGACGACGGTAATGCGTGACTTCGGAAGGTTGAGCCCTGATGGAATCCTGTAAATTGCCAGGCATTGATTGGGCGTAGTGAGGGCGCTGATCTTTCCCAATTCCCCCTCCGAAACCTCGATTGCCGGCGGCATGCCCCCGATGTGGCAACCCTTCAGTGCAAACCATTTCTCAAGTTCGAAACCGGCTTGGTAAAATTCCCTGACTACCTTTGGCCCTTCGGCGAAAAACAGCCGCTCGACATCCCTGAATTTTTTTTGGCGAAGCCCCGTTATTAGCTTAATCTGGTTTTTGCCAAGCATGGAAATAAGTGTATTTTTGGTTTTTATATCAACCTTCCCTTGAGAAACCTGTCTGCAAAAGTATCATTAATTATCCTAACCGGGATAATGATCACGGCCTGCGACACGGTGAAACGAGTGCCCGCAAACCGCCATCTGCTTACCAAAAACGAGATTTCGGTCAATGGAGAGGAGCGCGATGACGAGGAACTCGAAGACCAGCTCTACCAGAAGCCAAACAGTTCCATTTTTGGTTATAAGCTTCGGCTTAACCTGTACAACCTGGCCAAATCCAATCCCGACTCTTCCTACCGCGCGAAATTCATCCGCAAAACCGGCAAGTATGAGCGCATGGCCAAAATCCTGTCCAAGAAGCAAGTCGACCGGCTGGGGAAGTCGTTCTGGTATTTCGGCATCCACAATTTCCTGAAAAAATCGGGAGAAGCGCCCGTGCTGGTGGATGAACGAAGCACAAAAAAGTCGGTTACACGGTTGAAATCATATTACTTCAACAACGGATATTTTGACGTGAAGGCCGAATACAAAATCGACACCACCGGCCTGAAGCGCGCCAAGATTTCCTACGATGTTCAGACGGGAAGCGCCTACATCCTGGATTCGCTTCGAAGCACAATTTCAACACCTGCGCTCGATTCGCTTTACAAGGCTTCCATCGGCGAAAGCCAGATTAAGAGCGGGCGGCAATACCGAACGGCCGATTTTGAGGAAGAACGAAACCGCATCACGACCCATTTCCGCAACCGCGGCGTCTATAATTTCCAGCCGACCTACATCAAGTTCGACATTGATACCGTGGATGTGGCCGACCACCGGGCGAACGTCAATACGATCATCGGCGATTACCAATACCGGATCGGCGACTCAACGGCGACCAGGCCCTTCAATATTTACAGGATCAGCCGGGTAAATATCTATTCCACCACCCCTGCCGACAAGACGTTTTCGCGCAAGACCGACAGCATCACCTACAACGGGTTCCACATCTACAGCAGCGGTAAACTGAGGTATCGGCCCAAGGCGATCACCAACGCCGTTTTCATAACCCCGGGCGCGCTCTTTGCCGATTTCAGGACGACGCTGACCTCGCGTTATCTGTCAAATCTGCGTGTTTTCAATTACCCGACGATACAATATACGCCCGACAGCACCGACACCGGATTGATCGCGAACATCTACCTGGTTTCAAAAGAGAAGTACACCTTTGGGGCGGGGATCGACTTTACGCATTCCAACATCCAGGATTTCGGTATTTCGGGCAACACGTCCTTTACGATCCGCAACGTCTTCAACGGCGCCGAAACCCTTGAAGTCGCGGCCAGGGGAAACATTGGTTCGTCAAAGGATTTCGCAAACCCCGATGATACTTTTTTCAATGTGTCCGAATACGGTGCCGACATCAAGCTTTCGTTCCCGCGGGTTTTTCTGCCCATCAATACGGAGAAGATCATCCCCAAGAACATGATCCCGAGCACGGTGCTCAGTTTTGGCATCGCCAAACAACGCAACATCGGTCTTGACAAGGAAAATTTCACCGGCGCGATGACCTATAACTGGACCCCGAAGCGTTTCAGGACGGCGCGATTTGACCTGTTCAACATCCAGTACGTGAACAATGTCAACATCGGGAACTACTTCAACGTATACAGGTCCTCTTACGACGTACTCAACGAAATCGCCGAAGATTACAACGTCAATCCCGAATTCCTCGATGAGGACGGCAACCTGACCATCGACCAGGGCGGGGCCAACCTATTCATCAACCAGGTGCTGGCGGATCCCGCATCGCTGGGCGTGACCGATGAGGATTTCAAGACCGTGACAAACATCGAGGAGCGCCGCAAGAGGCTTACCGAGAACAACCTGATTTTCGCCTCCAGCTACAGCTATTCAAAAACCACCAAAACCGATCTGCAGGACGACACGTTCCACGTATTCAGGGCTAAGCTGGAATCGGCGGGGAATTTTTTGTCGGCGCTTGCAAGGCTTTCCAAAGGACTCGAAAACCAAAGCGGGGCCAACACCTTCCTGGACGTTGCCTACTCCCAATACGCGAAAGGCGAGGCGGAATTCATCAAGCATTGGCAATTGGGCCGCAAGAAAGTCCTTGCCCTTCGTGCCTTTGGAGGCATCGCGATCCCGTACGGCAATTCAAACAGCGTCCCGTTTTCCCGAAGTTATTTTGCCGGCGGCTCCAACGATAACCGGGCCTGGCAGTCGTATGGGCTTGGGCCGGGGCGTTCGCGGACCATCAATGACTTCAACGAAGCCAATATGAAGCTGGCTTTCAGTACCGAATATCGTTTCAACCTTTTCGGAAGTTTCAACGGGGCCCTGTTTGTCGATGCGGGCAACATCTGGAACGTGTTGGACAATGTCACCGATGAACGTGCGGTTTTCGAGAGTATCGATTCGTTGAGCGAAATTGCGGTCGGGTCGGGTTTCGGGCTTCGGTATGACTTCAACTTCTTCGTGCTGCGGCTCGATCTCGGCTTTAAAACGTACAATCCGGCAGAGGACAACGGCCGATGGTTCCGCGAGTACAATTTTGCGCATTCGGTCCTAAATATCGGGATCAACTATCCTTTCTAGCGTAATAATTATTAATTTTACAGCCTTAACAAAAAACCTCGCAAGACTATGCCGCACAACATAAAACCGGGGGTCGCGACCGGCGATCAGGTTCAGGAAATCTTTCGTTATGCCAAGGAAAAAGGCTTTGCGCTTCCGGCCGTCAACGTGATCGGTTCCAGTTCGATCAATTGCGTTCTGGAGACCGCGGCGAAGCTCAAATCCCCGGTGATTATCCAGTTTTCGAACGGTGGGGCGGCCTTCAATGCGGGAAAAGGTTTGTCCAATGCCGATGAAAAAGCGGCCATTGCGGGAGGTATCGCAGGAGCCAAGCACATCCATACTTTAGCAGAAGCCTACGGCGCAACGGTTATCCTCCATACGGACCACTGCGCAAAGAAATTGCTTCCTTGGATCGACGGGCTGCTTGAGGCATCTGAAAAACATTTCGCCGAAACCGGGAAGCCATTGTATTCTTCACACATGCTCGATCTCTCGGAAGAGCCGATCGAGGAAAATATCGAAACCTGCAAGAAATACCTTGAGCGCATGTCCAAAATGGGGATGACCCTTGAAATCGAACTCGGGATCACCGGTGGCGAGGAAGACGGCGTGGACAATTCCGATGTGGACAGTTCCAAACTCTACACCCAACCCGAAGAGGTCGCGTACGCCTACGAGGAATTGATGAAGGTGAGCCCGCGCTTTACGATTGCCGCAGCGTTTGGCAACGTGCACGGAGTCTACAAACCAGGAAATGTCAAACTGACACCCAAAATCCTCAAGAATTCGCAGGATTTTGTCCAGAATAAATTCAACACGGGCCATAACCCAATCGATTTCGTTTTCCACGGGGGTTCAGGATCGACGCTGGAGGAAATCCGCGAGGCAATCTCCTACGGCGTGATCAAGATGAACATCGATACCGACCTGCAATTTGCCTTTACCGAAGGCATCCGCGATTACATGACCGGAAAAATCGATTACCTTCGCACCCAGATCGGCAGCCCGGACGGCCCGGATTCGCCCAACAAGAAGCACTACGACCCGCGCAAATGGATCCGCGAAGGCGAAATGACTTTCAACAAGAGGCTGGAGCAGGCGTTCGCCGATCTGAACAACGTCAACACTTTATAGTGGTTTGTGGCTGGTGGCTGGGGAGCTACAGCTGACATCACATATGTATAATATCGATTGCTTAGTGCACTAATCACTGGCAACTAAACACTAGCAACTAAAAAATGGCTTGGTTTAAAAGAACCCAAAAAGGCATTACGACCGCCACCGAAGATAAGAAGGATGTCCCGAAAGGGCTTTGGTACAAATCCCCGACGGGAAAAATCGTCGACGCCGATGAATTGGCTCGCAACCTCTATGTAAGCCCCGAAGACGGTTTTCACGTGCGCATCGGCAGCAAGGAGTATTTTGAGATCCTTTTCGACAATAATGAATTCAAGGAACTTGATGCCAACATGACATCGAAGGATCCGCTGCATTTTGTCGATACCAAGAAATACAGCGAGCGCCTTAAGGACGCGATGGAGAAAACCAAACTCAAGGATGCGGTTCGCACCGGCGTTGGGAAATCCAAGGGCAAAGACCTGGTGGTATGTTGCATGGATTTCGCCTTTATCGGCGGATCGATGGGCGCCGTAGTAGGCGAAAAAATCGCACGCGGAATCGATTATGCCATCAAGAACAAGATTCCCTTCATGATGATCTCGAAGTCAGGTGGCGCCCGGATGATGGAAGCCGCTTATTCCCTCATGCAACTCGCGAAAACCAGCGCCAAGCTCGCGCAACTGGCCGATGCGAAAATTCCCTACATTTCTCTTTGTACCGATCCGACGACGGGCGGAACTACCGCATCCTACGCGATGCTGGGCGACGTGAACATCTCCGAACCCGGAGCGCTGATTGGTTTCGCAGGGCCACGCGTGGTGAAGGACACGACCGGAAAAGACCTTCCGGAAGGCTTCCAAACCGCCGAGTTCGTACTCGAGCACGGTTTCCTGGATTTCATCACCCCGCGAAAGGAATTAAAGAATAAAGTCAACCTTTTCCTGGACTTGATCCAGAATCAGGAAATCAGATAAGAAGAGCGCCTCCGGGCGCTTTTTTTTTGCCATGAACTTTTTGAAAACGCATTTAACACAATATGCGGTTTTACCGTAAATAACGCTGCAGGTTCGCGGCAACTTTTGACCTCAAAGGTTTCGAACCCGAGGCGTAGCCGAACTGTATGGAGCGAAGCGGAATAAAACCTTTGAGGTTGTTTTTAAAATGGCCCGTTATACAAAAATAACGCTGGAAGTTCCATGCAACCACACCCAGATCCCTCAATAGCCGCGTGAGCGGTTGCGGCAACTATCCTTTTGTGAGGCACGAGCAAAAGATAGTGCCAAAGACGCGACGGCGCCCCGGCTGCACGAATGCCAATTTATAATTTATAATTTGTAATTTATAATAGTTGTTGGCGCCGGCACGCCAAAACCTACATCCCCGTCCGGATCGCTTCAACCGGGTCGAGCCTCGACGCCGAAATGGCCGGAAGGATTCCCGAGATCAGGCCAATGGCCGCTGCCAGTCCCGTACCGAGGATGATGTTGCCCATCCCCAAAACAAATTCGAATTCGAGGGCCTTGGTAAGGATGAGGGTAATGAGCCACACGAGCAGGATTCCGATGATCCCGCCAATGACCGATAGGATCACCGCCTCGAAAAGGAACTGGAACAGGATAAACTTGTTTTTGGCGCCGAGCGATTTCTGGATTCCGATAAGATTGGTGCGTTCGCGAACCGAGACGAACATGATGTTCGCGATCCCAAATCCACCCACGAGCAGCGAAAAACCGGCAATGATCCAGCCCATTACGTTCATCTGGCCGACGATACCGTCGATCAGGTCGGTGAAGCCGGAAAGGATGTTGATGAAGAAGTTGTCGATTTCCTCGGTGCGGACGCCGCGTGCATTGCGGAGTTTTTGCGCGATGTCGCCCTTGAATGCATCGATATCGATTCCCTTTTCAGGCTTGATGATGATGACCGGAAGCATCATCTCGGTATTGTCGCCGTACATGCGCCGAAGGAAATTGGACGGCAAAAAAGCCGAGGTATCGTTGCTCTCGCCAAACATGCCCGCGCCCTGTTTCTTGGTGACCCCGATCACGTTGAAGCGCTGGCCATAGACGCGCACAACCTTGCCGATTGGATCGCTGTCGCCGAACAAATTTTTGGCCACCTCGAAGCCCAGAACGATTACCGAGGCACCCGAATTGGACTCGGATTCATTGAAAAAGCGCCCTTCCTCAAATTCCAGTGTCTGAATATCGGTAAACTCATGCGTGACCGGAACCATGTTGACGTTGTTGGCGGTCTGGTCCTCGTACTTGATGTTCTCGGCCTTGGTGAAATACTGGAAACAGAGGTGTTGCGCATCGGGGAGCGACTTGCTCAAATATTGGTACTCTTCGTAGGTAACATCTGGAAATTGCTCGGTTTTCCACTGGGGGATTTCGGAAGGGCCGAAGGAAACCCTCGTAAGGTAAATCGTATTCTTGTCGAGGCTGCTCAGGTCTTTCTTGATTTTTCGGTCAAGCGAATCGACGGCCGCGAGAACGGCGATGATCGAGAAAATACCGATGGTAACGCCCAAAAGCGAGAGAAGCGTACGCAATTTATTGTTCCGCAATGCGTTTATTGCGAAACTGAAACTTTCCCGTAAAAGCCTTAAATAAACTACCATGGTTACCGCTTGTAAAATTGACGTTTTTTTTCGCAAAAACCTAATGCAGAATTCAACGAATCCTCCAATTTTTACCAGCTTACCGGCCGGCCTTTCGCTGTAAAAAATTTACTTTTGCAGCCAAACAACACAACCATGGAACAAGCAAAAAAAATTAATTCGGCACTGGTCTCCGTTTACGCCAAGGACGGGCTGGAACCCATCGTCAAAAAATTGCACGTCGAGGGCGTCAAATTCTATTCGACGGGCGGTACGCAGCAATTCCTTGAATCGCTCGAGATCCCGGTAACTCCCGTCGAGGAGGTCACCTCCTACCCGTCCATCCTCGGGGGCCGCGTCAAGACCCTGCACCCAAAAGTTTTCGGGGGGATCCTCAACCGACAGGACCATCAGGGCGATATCGCCGAGATGCAACAATACGAAATCCCGCAAATCGACCTGGTCATCGTCGACCTTTATCCGTTTGAAGATACCGTGGCGTCCGGCGCATCTGAGGCTGACATCATTGAGAAGATCGACATCGGCGGGATTTCATTGATCCGTGCCGCCGCAAAAAATTTCAATGACACGGTCATCCTTTCGTCCAAAGCTGATTATGCGCCCTTTATGCAGATTCTCGACAATCAGGGCGCAATGACTACTCTGGATCAACGCAAATCCTTTGCCGTCAGGGCCTTCCACACGTCGTCGCATTACGACGGCGCGATCTTTTCGCACTTCAACTCGTCTGAAGATGTCCTGAAAATCAGCGACTCGCGCGCGATGCCCCTTCGCTATGGGGAAAATCCGCACCAGAAGGGCGCTTTTTACGGAGACTTCGACGCGATGTTCGACAAACTGCACGGCAAGGAACTGTCCTATAACAATTTGCTCGACGTGGACGCCGCGGTAAACCTGATCCTTGAATTCCGGGATGGCGAACCGACATTTGCGATCCTCAAGCACAACAACGCCTGTGGATTGGCCACGCGTAAGACTGTTAAGGAAGCATATCTCGCGGCCCTTGCGGGTGATCCCACATCGGCTTTCGGGGGAGTGCTGATCTCAAACCAAACCATCGACGCGCCGGCAGCCGAAGAGATCAATCAACTCTTCTGCGAGGTTGTCATCGCGCCCGAATTTGACAGGGAAGCCGTCGAAATTCTGTCGTCAAAGAAAAATCGCATCCTGCTGGTCCAAAAGCTGTGGGATATGCCCTCCCAACAGGTGCGAACCTGCCTGAACGGGTATCTGGTACAGGACCGCAATGACAAAACCGATTCGGCTGCGGATTTGAGGACGGTAACCGAAATGGCGCCGACCGATTCGGAAACCCGCGACCTCCTGTTCGCTTCAAAAATCTGCAAGAACACCAAATCAAATACGATCGTCCTGGCCAAAGACCAGACGCTGATTGCCTCCGGAACGGGTCAGACCTCGCGGGTCGACGCCTTGCGGCAGGCCATCGAAAAGGCGAACTCATTTGGATTTTCGCTTGAAGGCGCGGTGATGGCGAGCGACGCGTTTTTCCCCTTTCCCGACTGCGTGGAAATTGCGCACGGGGCGGGCATAACCGCTGTCATTCAGCCGGGTGGATCGATAAAAGACGAGCTCAGCATCGACTTCTGCAACAAAAATAAAGTTGCGATGGTATTTACCGGCACCCGTCATTTCAAACATTAATTTACTTAACTTTGTGCGTTAAAAATTCTTTAATTCCTAAACCCCGAACTTGCTATGGGATTCTTTGATTTCATGACCGAGGATATCGCGATTGACCTCGGTACTGCCAACACGCTTATCATCCACAATGACAAGGTGGTTATCGACAGTCCGTCAATCGTGGCGCGGGACCGAGTATCGGGAAAAATCACGGCCGTGGGGAAGGAAGCGAATCTCATGCAGGGCAAGACGCACGAGAACATCAAGACCATCCGCCCCTTGAAGGATGGGGTTATCGCCGATTTCGACGCGAGCGAAAAGATGATCAACATGTTCATCAAGAGCATTCCGGCTCTTAAGAAAAGGATGTTCACACCGGCACTTCGCATGGTGGTTTGCATCCCGTCGGGGATTACCGAGGTTGAGATGCGCGCGGTCAAGGAATCGTGCGAGCGGGTGAACGGCAAGGAAGTTTACCTGATACACGAACCGATGGCAGCCGCGATCGGGATCGGGATCGACATCATGCAGCCAAAGGGAAATATGATCGTCGACATCGGCGGGGGAACTACCGAGATTGCGGTCATCGCCCTGGGCGGAATCGTCTGCGACAAGTCGGTCAAGATTGCCGGCGACGTTTTCACCAATGACATTGTTTACTATATGCGGACGCAGCACAACCTCTTCGTGGGGGAAAGCACGGCCGAAAAGATAAAGATCACCATCGGTGCGGCCACCGAGGACCTCGATACGCCGCCTGAAGACATGAGCGTCCAAGGCCGTGACCTTTTGACCGGAAAGCCAAAACAGGTCGAGGTTTCTTTCAGGGAAATCGCCAAAGCGCTCGACAAATCCATCCAGCGCATCGAGGACGCGATCATGGAGACGCTTTCGCAGACTCCACCCGAGCTCGCCGCCGATATCTACAACACCGGAATTTACCTGGCCGGCGGAGGCTCGATGCTTCGCGGCCTGGATAAACGCATCTCGCAAAAAACCGACCTTCCCGTCTACATTGCCGAAGACCCGCTCCGTGCGGTGGTGCGCGGTACCGGGATGGCACTCAAAAATATCCCGAAGTTCAGGAGCATCCTGATTAAATAATTGAGGCAAAACCCGTCAGGGAATTGGATTTTAGGATTGGAACATACCCGAAAGGCAGATGCAGCAAATTTTTAATTTCATCTTTAAAAACAGTACCAAGCTACTGTTTTTGCTGCTTTTAGGTATCTCGTTGACGCTGACGGTCCAATCGCATTCCTACCATCGGAGCAAGGTGATCTCCTCGGCTAATTTTTTGACCGGAGGCGTCTATGAACAGGTCAACTCGGTGAGCGAATACCTCCGACTGAAGGATGAAAACGAAATCCTGGCGAAGGAAAACGCGCGTCTCAAGGGTTTGCTTTTCAATGTTTCGGATTCGGTGGCCGTGAAGATGTACGACACGATCCGCGGTGTCCGAAAGACGGATCTTATCGTTTCCAAGGTCATCCACAACTCCTACAACGTATTTGAAAATTACCTGACGCTCAACAGCGGCGCCATAGATGGTGTCCGGCCGGATATGGGAGTCGTGAATTCATCCGGGATCATCGGCATCGTGGATAAGGTTTCCAAAAACTATTCGACGGTCATCTCGATCCTCAATACCAAATCGCAGATCAACGCCAAGATCAAGAAATCGAACCACTTCGGGTCCTTGATCTGGAACGGAAAGAGCACGGGCTTCGTGCAGCTCATCGATGTTCCGCGGCTCGCTTCGGTGCGCAAGGGTGACACGATCGTGACCGGCGGGCAATCGGTAATTTTCCCGGAAAACATCGGCATCGGAACCATCGACAAAATCTACATCGACAACGAGACCAACTACTATACGATCAATGTCAGGCTCTTTAACGACATGACCAACCTTGGCCACGTCTACATCATCAAGAGCAAGGACCGCGAGGAAATCATTAACCTGGAAACGGCGACCAAAGGCGATGAATAGCACCATTATAGTCAATATCGTCCGGTTCATCCTGCTGCTGGCGGCTCAGGTGGTGATTTTCAACAACTTCAATATCCTGGGGTTCATCAACCCGTTCCCCTACATCCTGTTCCTTATCCTCTATCCGGTGGACGGCAACAAGGCGGGGCTGATGGCGGCCGGTTTCGCAATGGGGATCATCATGGATATGTTCGCAAATTCGGGGGGCGTGCATGCGGCCTCGTGCGTCGTATTGGCCTATGCCAGGCCGGCGATTTTTAAGTTTTCGTTCGGGCTCAGTTATGAATATCAAACCATTCGCATCAACGATGTCCTGACACCGGAACGGTTTTCCTTCATCCTGATCTCGGTGGTGATCCACCATTTTACGCTTTTCGTGCTCGAGGTGTTCAGGCTCAGCAATCTATGGGATATTTTGCTGCGGACGATCCTCAGTACGATCTTCACGATCATCCTTTGCATTGTGCTGATTTACCTGTTTAAGCCGTCGAGGAGATGAGAAAGGTATTGCTTCCATCACTCGTTGTAATTACCGCGGCGCTGTTGGTACTCCGCTTATTTTACCTTCAGGTCATCGACGATACGCTGAAGCTGAAATCGGACAACAATGCCATCAAGATCAAGTACGATTATCCCGAGCGCGGTTACATCTACGACCGCAATGGCAAGCTTCTCGTGGCCAACCAGCCGTCCTACGACATCATGGTTACGCCCCGTGAGATGAAAAACATCGACACGAC
Organism: Bacteroidota bacterium; assembly: GCA_023390775.1. Lineage (GTDB taxonomy): Bacteria > Bacteroidota > Bacteroidia > Flavobacteriales > Flavobacteriaceae > Flavobacterium. Next base: position 39,782 of record JAEWCF010000062.1, read on the forward strand.
CGAATTCTGCCAACTGCTCAACATCACCAAGGAGGACTTCATCAAAAAAATCGAAAAGGCCAAGGTTTACAGCCCGCGGCTCCGGTCGGTCTTCCTGCCGCAACTCAACAAGCGCGAATATGCCGCTTTCCAGGAAAAAATCAGGAAATTTCCGGGATTTGAGATCCAGAAACGTTCGCTCCGTGATTACCAGGTCACCGTTGGGGCAAATGTCTTTGGCTTCATAACGCAGGTAAACGACGCGATCATCAAGAAAAATCCCTACTACATCAGCGGTGACCTTATCGGACGACAGGGCGTCGAGGAAAGTTATGAGAACGTGCTCCGCGGGATCAAGGGCGTCAAATACATCCAGCGCGATAAATTTAACCGGGACATCGGGTCATACAAGGACGGAAAGTTCGATACCATTGCCGTTCAGGGAGATGACATCCATCTCTCCATCGACCTGACGCTGCAAAAATACGGCGAGGAACTGATGGTGAACAAACGTGGCGGGATCGTGGCCATCGAACCTTCGAGCGGCGAAATCCTGGCCCTTGTCACGGCGCCCTCGTACGATCCTGCCATTCTTGTTGGACGCCAGCGCTCAAAGAATTACACCGCACTGTACAACGATTCGATCGCAAAACCGCTCTACGACCGCGGCCTCCTCGCCGAATATCCGCCGGGCTCGCCGTTCAAGATCCTTACTGGGCTCATCGCATTGCAGGAAGGGGTGATCGACGTCAATACCGGTTTCATGTGCCACCACGGGTTTAGCTATGCTCGCGGAAGGTTCATGAAGTGCCATGACTCGGGGCTTTCGGTGCTGCACAACGGAATCTACAATTCGTGCAACACGTACTTTGCGAGCATCTACATGAAGACGATCAACAAATATGCGAAGCCGGCCGATGGCGTCGACGCCTGGAGCAACCACCTGAAGAGTTTCGGGTTGGGGCAATTTATGGGTTACGACCTTCCGACGGGACGGCGGGGCAACCGTCCGACATCCAAGACCTACAAACGGATTTATCCCAACGGCGGATGGCGGAGCACGACCATCGTCTCCAATGCCATCGGTCAGGGTGAGGTACTCATGACCCCGATCCAATTGGCAAACATGATGGCGGCCGTGGCCAACCGCGGTTATTATTACACGCCCCACATCATCAAGAAGATCGAAAACCAACCCATCGACAAGAAGTTCCGGACCAAGCATGTCACGACCATTGACCGAAAGCATTTTGAACCCGTTATCGCGGGGCTGTTTGACGTCTATAACCTCGGAACGGCCAAGGGGCTTCGCGTCGAGGGAATCGACATCTGCGGAAAGACCGGGACCGCCGAGAACTACGCCAAGATCAACGGCAAGCGCACCAAGTTGCAGGACCACTCGATATTTGTAGCGTTCGCGCCAAAGGACAATCCCAAGATCGCGATTGCGGTATTTGTCGAGAACGGTTACTGGGGCGCAAGATGGGCCGGACCGATGGCGAGCCTGATGATCGAGAAATACCTGCGCGGCAAGATTTCCCGCCTCGATCTTGAAAAGCGCATGCTTACCGGATCGCTCCAGGGCGAATATTACAAATATACCCGCATAGGGATTGACACAACGCTTACCAAACCTGTTCCCGAACCCGTAAACGACGCCGAAGTTGAAAATTGAAATGAAGAACCAGAGCGTAAAGAACAACATTGACTGGATCAGTGTGTTCATCTATGTCGCGCTCGTGGTCATGGGCTGGCTCAACATCTACTCGTCCTCGCTGTCGCTTGAGGGCAGTGGCGCTTTTGATTTTGGGCAGATCTACGGCAAGCAGTTGCTCTTTATCATGTTTACCGTGCCCCTGATTTTCGTTGTGCTATCGGTGGAGGCGAAATTTTATGAAAAATACGCTAGTATCCTTTTTGCCATCGCGCTTGTGGCATTGCTTGGGTTGTTTTTTTTCGGGAAAACGATCGCCGGGCAACGGTGTTGGTACGCCATCGGGAGCTTTACGATACAACCGTCGGAATTCGCGAAGGCCGCAACCGCCCTGGCGTTGGCCAAATACCTGAGCGATGTTCAGATCAACCTCCGTGATTGGGGAAAACAGGCGATAGCCCTGCTGATCATGGGCCTTCCGATCCTTTTGATCCTTCCCCAGCCCGATCCCGGAAGCGCGCTGATCTATTCGGTATTCATTTTAGTGCTTTACCGCGAAGGTCTCCCGGAATGGTACATCTGGACGGGATTTGTCGCCATCGTCCTTTTCATGCTCGCGCTCATACTCGAGCCGTACGTCATCATACTGCTGGCCGCAGTCGCCATCGCGATACAATATTTCTACAGCCGGATCATTAACCGCAACATTATCGCGAGCGCCATCATATTGGTGCTGATCTCCGGGTTCGTTTTTTCGGTGGATTACGTATTTGAGAATGTCTTCAAGCAGCACCACCGCGACCGTTTCAACATCCTTCTGGGCAAAGAGGTCGATCTTAAGGGCGTCGGATACAATACCAACCAATCGGAAATTGCGGTGGGATCCGGGGGATGGTTCGGCAAGGGATTTCTCGAGGGCACCCAGACCAAGGGCGGTTTTGTGCCCGAACAGCACACCGATTACATTTTTACGACCGTTGGCGAGGAATGGGGATTTGTGGGTTCTCTTGTGGTCATCGCGCTTTTCGTAACGCTTATCCTTCGCATCGTCTATCTTGCCGAGCGCCAAAAGACCAAATTCAGCCGCGTTTACGGCCATTGCGTCGGCGCGATCCTCTTCATTCACTTTTTTGTGAACATTGCGATGGTGGTTGGGATTTTCCCGACGATCGGCGTTCCGTTACCGCTATTCTCTTACGGGGGTTCAGGATTGTGGGCCTTTACGATTTTGCTATTCATCTTTTTGAAGATGGACGCCAACAAGGTAAACGAGTGGTAAAGAAAAGCGCCCCTTCCGGAGCGCCTACATTATGATTTCACTTCTTTCTTTTTCAGTGCGACCGTTTCCTTGACGGCCGGCTTCCCGCTCAGGTCTCCCAAGATGTTAATGGCTTCCTGGACGTAAATGTCCTTGGCCAGGCTTTCATGCCACCTGTCGCGCTTTTCCTTTAGCACTTCATCTTTTGCCATCGCGGCTTCCTCATAAGGCAGCGATTGGAACTTCAGGTCGTTTTTGTAATCGACGATCGACTTGTATTTCTTGGCCTTCTCTTCCAAAGCCTTTTGTTCCGCCTTGAATTTGTCGAGTTTGAGCGTGTAGACCGTTTCCTCGCTGCGTTCATTGATCCATTTCGCATTCTCGTCAATCAGCTTGAAGGCTTCGTTTTGCGCAATGCGCTGTTTGCTTCGGGCGATCGCCATGTCGTAATTGGGTTGCTTGGACCATGGCTTGAAGTCCGCGGGGTCGATCTTGTCCCACTTCATCGCATTTTCGATATCGCGCTCACCCATCTTCACATAAGAATAACGGTCGGGCATCGCAACATCGCTGCGAACACCTTCCAACTGCGTGGAACCGCCGTTGATGCGGTAGAATTTCTGTGTGGTTGTCTTCAACGCGCCTAGATCCCCAAGGTCGCTGTTGCGGAGGAATTGATTCAGGTCGATGACATTCTGCACCGTGCCTTTGCCGTAAGTCTGGTTACTTCCGATGATGATCCCGCGGTTGTAGTCCTGGATGGCGGCCGCAAGGATTTCCGATGCCGATGCCGAGAAACTGTTGACCATCACCACCAGGGGACCGTCCCACTGGACGCGTTTGTCCCGGTCGTAAAGCACTTCTTTTTTCCGGCCGGCCGACTTGATCTGTACGATCGGGCCTTCCTCGATGAACAATCCCGCGATGTCCACAACGGTTTTAAGCGATCCGCCCCCATTGTCGCGAACATCCATGATGATGCCCTGCACACCTGCCTTCTTGAGCCTTTCGACTTCCTGGGCAATGTCCTTGCCCGCATCCCGGCTTGAATTGTCCTCAAAATCGATATAGAATTTGGGCAGGTAGATAATTCCGTATTTGGCCCCGTCCTTTTCAACAACGCTTGATTTGGCGTATGTTTCTTCGATCTCCACTTCGTCCCGAATGATCGAAATCACCTTCAAAGTACCGTCGCTCTTCTTGACCGAAAGACGGACCTCGGTACCTTTCGGCCCCTTGATCTTCTTCACGACATCGTCAAGCCTCATCCCCACCACGTCGACGGGTTCGCTGTTGCCCTGTGCGACTTTCAGCACGACATCGCCCGGCTCAAGCTCCTTGCCCCTCCAGGCAGGCCCTCCCGAGATAAGTTCGGTGATCTCGGTATAATCATTCTTTTTTTGGAGCCTCGCGCCGATGCCTTCGAGCTTTCCGCTCATCGTAATGTCGAAGCGATCTTTTTCCTCGGGCGCAAAATAGCTGGTATGCGGGTCAAAGCGCGAAGCTATCGCATTGATATAGACCGAAAACCAATCGTTGCGGTTCAGGTCGTTGATGAACGAAAAATATTCGTTAAGCGATTTGAGTGAGCTTTCGCGTGTCTCCTTTTCGAGTTCCTCGTAAGATTTTTTGACGATTTTTACTTCCTCGTCCTTCTTCTTTTTGTCGATTGCCCTGGCCTCGTCCTTTAATTCGTCCGACACTTTTCCGGCCAAGGGTTTGTCGTCGGATTTTCCTCCCTTTTCCTGCAATTCAAGCTTATCGCTCAGGGATGACAAGGTCGAAAGCTTGATCTGCTTGCGCCACTTCTCACGCAGCTCGTCGGTGTTTTTGGCATAGGGAAGTTTTTCGTAATCGGTATTGAACTCCTCGTCGATGTTGTAATTGAAGGGCTTGTCCAGGACGCCTTTATAATAATCCTGGCTTTCCTTGATCCGCTTCATCAACCGGTTATAGGTCAGGTCAAAAAACACGAGGTCCTTGTTCTTGATCATATCGTCGATCTGGGTCTCATATTTGGAAAACTCATCGATATCCGATTGCAGGAAGAACCGTTTTGAAGGATCGAGCGCCTCGATGTAATCCTTGTAAACACCCTTGGAAAAATTGTCGTCCATATTGGCGGGATCGTAGTGGCCGCGCTCGATGACGAACGTCAACAGTTCAAGCAAAAGCTTGTCTTTTTCAGGATCGGAAACCGGCGCTTTGGGGATAAAGCTCCAAAATGCCACCGCAAGGGCAACGATGACAAGCAATATTTTATAATTCCTTTTCATAAATGTGATTATAGTATTCATTGGGTTTGTGAAAGCGTGCGCCTTCCGCTAAAAATTATGCCATCGGTTCCGGCTATCCGGCAAACTTGTGTTAAAGGTATAAAAATAGGTCGGGCGCGGTAAAATGCGTATTTTTGTTTTTCCAAAAGTATCAATATTCCCCGTCTTGCGGTGTTAATCTTTTTACAATACCTCGGGGGTTTTGGCATTGTGCCGAAGGTTTGTCGGCCATATGCGTAATTCGTTACCAAATTTGCATGGATAAGCCCCTAATCCTGGTTACCAATGACGACGGAATCACCGCTCCCGGCATCCGTGCCCTGGTCAGCGTCATGGAAACCCTGGGCGAGGTCGTGGTGGTGGCGCCCGATAAGCCGCAAAGTGCGATGGGGCACGCCATTACGATCAACAATACGCTTTACCTTAATAAGATCACTGTGGACCGACGCGTAGAATATGCGTGTTCGGGAACTCCCGCCGACTGTGTCAAGATGGCCGTAAGCGAAATCCTGGGCCGCAAGCCCGATCTCTGCGTGTCGGGGATCAACCACGGTTCCAATTCATCGATCAACATCATTTATTCGGGAACGATGAGCGCCGCGGTGGAAGCGGGGATCGAGGGGATTCCGGCGATCGGATTTTCATTGTCCGACCTCGATTGGAACGCCGATTTCGAACCGGTGAAACCGTTCGTAAAAAAAATTGCGCAACAGGTTTTGCAAAACCGCCTTCCCGAAGGAGTGTTGCTCAATGTCAATTTTCCGAAACTTCCGCTTGAATCCATCAAAGGAATCCGTGTCTGCCGGCAGGCCAAGGCACAGTGGGTGGAAAAGTTCGATAAAAGGCAAAGCCCCAATGGCCGGGACTATTACTGGCTTACGGGCGAATTCGTCAATCAGGACAAAGGCGACGACACCGATGAATGGGCGTTGGAAAACGGCTTCATCAGCGTGGTCCCGGTTCAGTTTGACATGACCGCACATCACGCGATGCAGGTCCTCAATACCTGGAAGCTCAATGGATAAAAGGCAACTACTATACGGGTTCTTCCTTGGCCTGGCCGTCTGCATGGTGGGAATCGCGTTATTCCTCCTGGGAGCAATGTTGGTTGTCGATGGCGAGACTCCGCAAACGCTTTATAAAAAACTGATGGCAAACGGACGCGCCGGCCAGATGATCGCCCTTGGGGCATTTCTGAACTTTGTCACGTTTTTCATCCTCCTTAAAATGAAGCGTGAACTGATGGCGCGCGGCATCATCCTTTCAGTCATCGTCCTAACCATCATTACCCTGCTGGTATGAAATATTACATCATCGCCGGGGAGCCTTCGGGCGACCTGCACGGTTCGGGGTTGATCAGGGGATTGAGGCAGGCGGATCCCGAAGCCGAGATCCGTTGTTGGGGAGGCGAACTCATGGAAGCCGAAGGGGCGACGCTCGTCAAGCACTACCGCGAACTTGCCTTTATGGGCTTCGCCGAGGTGATCCTAAACCTTCGGACCATCTTGCGAAACATCGACTTCTGTAAAAAAGATATATCGGCTTTCAAACCCGACGCCGTTATTTTCATCGACTATCCCGGCTTTAATTTGCGCATTGCCAAATGGGCCAAGGCAAAGGGCATTCCGACCCATTATTACATATCGCCGCAGATCTGGGCCTGGAAAGAAAACCGGATCCGGGACATCCGGCGCGATGTGGACCACATGTATGTGATCCTTCCCTTTGAACTCGAATACTACCAAAATAAGCACGATTACAAGGTTGATTTTGTGGGCCATCCCCTGATCGACGCCATTGCCAGGCGGCCGGTATTGGACATGGAGACATTCCGCAGCAAAAACAAACTGGACGACCGGCCCATTATCGCATTGCTCCCGGGCAGCCGGAAACAGGAAATTTCCAAAATGCTTCAGGAAATGCTGGCCGTCATGCCCGAATTTCCCGAATATCAGTTCGTCATCGCAGGCGCACCCGGCCAGGATCCTGAATTCTACGTTCCTTTTTTGTCCGGCAGCGGAGCAAAACTGATACACAACCAAACGTATGACCTGCTTTCGGCGGCTTTTGCAGCGATGGTCACCTCGGGGACCGCGACCTTGGAGACGGCGCTTTTCAAGGTTCCGCAGGTCGTCCTGTATAAGGGAAGCTGGGCCTCTTACCAGATCGCCAAAAGAATCATTTCGCTCAAGTATATTTCCCTGGTCAATTTGATCATGGACCAACCCGTGGTCACCGAACTTATCCAGGGTGAGTGCACCCCTTCAAAAATAACGGCCGAAGTCCGCAAACTTCTCGATCCGTCCTCGCGGAAACTCATGCTCCAAAAGTATGAATCGCTCCAAAAAGTGCTTGGAGGCCCCGGCGCCGGGCAAAAAACCGCGGACCTGATCTACTCCCGCTGTGTTAAAAAATCCTGATTTAAAAGCTGGTTATCAACAATTTGCGCTCAATTTGTTCGTAATTACGTGCGAAAAATTTGCCCAAATGTGGTAATTCTGTTAGATTTACGGAAAATTGTATAATAAACCCGAAAGGCGTTCGTTAACATTTTAGAGAATCCAATTTGGATTATTAATAAATAAAAGCCTGCCCCGGCTATAAATAAAAAATAGATGCAAAAGAAGATTTTTCTGTTTCTTACCGTTCTGCTCGCCACATTTGCAAATGCCCAGGTTGTCACTTCGAAGAAGGAGGCCTTAAAAAAGGGAATTTACGAGCAACCCGCCGACAAGCCTACTGTCGCCACCAAAAACCAGAAGACCTTTACCGCAACGCCGGTTAAAAAGACCCGTAAGCTGCGTTCGCTCATCAATGATAAGGACGAGCGCGACATCATCGTGGACGAGGCTGAAAATTACCTTGCCCTGCAGATGATCAACAACGCGATGGAATTCATAGGAGTGAGCTATCGCGGAGGCGGCACATCACGCGCAGGCATGGATTGCTCGGGAATGGTTACGGCTGTGTTTGATATCTTCGGCCTTAAGCTCCCACGTAGCTCCAACGAGATGGCCAAGGTGGGGCAGAAACTCCAAAAAGAAGAAGTGAAAAAGGGCGACCTGGTTTTTTTCAGGACCAATGGCCGCAGCGTGATCAATCACGTGGGAATCGTCGTTGAATCCGATGGTGAGGAAATCAAGTTCATCCACTCGTCCACGCAGCGCGGCGTCATCATCAGTTCCACCAAGGAACCCTACTACAGCCGATCATTTGCGCAGGCAAACAGAGTCCTCTAATAATCACCCGGTCCGCCGGGTTTTTTTATGGTTTTCCCGTAATCCGCGACTTTCGGAGAGGCGTAAATTCCAACCATGGAATTGTTGCGCTTTCCCCTTTTCAGGATAGGATCGGTTTTTATTGCGGGACTTGTACTTCTGTACGGTGCAGGCCCGGCAATTTTCGTTGTGGCCTTTTTGTTATTATTAGCTGCTTCGGCTTTTTTCGGACGCGGTCCTTTCCGCGGGACCTCGCTCCTTTTGGCATCGGGTTTTGCGGCCGCTGTACTTTCGGGCCTGCATTTTCTAAAACCTGCCAACCACTACATGCATTATGTGGCCGAGAAACCCCTGGTTGCGCGGGGGCTAATACACGAGCGCCTGAAGGACGGACGGCAATCGCACCGGTATGTTGTTTGCCTTGACCGGCTCGGGACGCAAAAATGTTCGGGCAGACTGCTGCTGAACCTCAAAGGCCATAAACACCCGATTGTGCCCGGAACACCTGTCGCCTTCTACTCCAAGATCCTGCCTAACCGCAAACCGCTCAACCCCGGACAGTTTGACTACGCCGCCTACCTGGAAAACCAGTCCATCCCGGCACAAGCCTATGTCGATTCATCGCTGCTGGTTACCGGAAAACCCATCGGCACGTTGAGACACCAATTTGACCGCCTGCGGCAAAGAGCGATGCGAGGCCTCGCAAAATCAGGTATGTCAAGTGAAAGCCTTTCGATCCTTAACGCACTCGTGCTCGGGCAACGCCAGGAACTGGACCGCGAACTTGTCAAGGATTATGAGGTTGCCGGTGCAGTCCATATCCTTTCGGTTTCGGGATTGCACGTAGGATTCGTGATGATGGCGCTGTCCCTGGTGATGAAACCCCTTCCGAGAAACAGGCAGGGGCGCGCGATCAGGTTATCGATACAGCTGATTTTCCTCTGGGCTTTTGCGGTCCTTACAGGCCTTTCGCCATCGGTCGTGCGCTCCGCAACAATGTTTTCGCTCTTGGCAATCGGTGATTCCCTCCGCAGGCCGCAAAACCGGTTTCATACGCTCATGGCCTCGGCATTGATCATACTCATGGCAGACCCTTCTCTTCTTTGGGACGTGGGTTTTCAGCTGAGTTATTCGGCCGTGACCTTCATCCTATGGCTTTATCCCGTATTGAAATCGATGTGGGAACCCGGAAATGCATTAGTGAAATACATTCGGGACCTGCTGGCGGTATCCATTGCGGCACAGCTGGGAACTCTGCCGTTCTGCCTGCTCTATTTCCATCAATTTCCCGGCCTGTTCCTTGTCACGAACCTTGTGGTGATCCCGCTGGTGACCATCATCATGTTGGCGGGAATGCTCTCGATGACCATCGCAACGATCACTTTTGTCCCCAAGGCGCTCATCCTGATAACCGAATGGAGCATCGCCCTGATGAACCAGGCAATTTCAACTATTGCTTCGGTCGATGTATTCGCCTTTGGAAACATACCCTTTAGCCTTTCGATGGCGGTCGCGCTCGCAGGCGCAATCATTTCGGCGGGGATTTTCATCTCGGCACCCTCGAGAGGCCGGGCCATATTGGTTATGGTGACGGTTTTGGCTATACAAGTGACGGTTCTATTTGAAAAAAGCCGCGCGGCGCAATCCTCGGAACTCATAGTGTTCAACGACCGGAAATCGCCGCTGATAGCAGTTCGACACGGCCTTGAAATCAGGGCCCACAGCGACTCGCTCAATGAATACCTATTGAAACCGTATCGGCTACAAAGCTTTGCGTCAATTGCCCGCAGCCAAACCGCTTCTGACCTTCTTTATTACGGAGGTAAAAAAATCCTACTGACCCGGGGACCGACGCCCCTGGTCCGTTTGCGCCCCGACGTGGTCATACTCTCCGGGTCACCAAAATTGAATCTGGAGCGCGCACTTCTGACATGGAAACCCAGCGTGGTTATCGCCGACGGTACCAACTATAAATCCTACATCAGCCGATGGAAAAGCACGTGCATCAAACAAAAAATCCCCTTCCACTCAACGAGCGAAAAGGGATATTTCAAAATTTCGGGATAATTATTTTCCGAGAATCTTATTGGCGCCTTCCAACCATTTGGACGGCCCGCCGGCGACGTAGCCCGTACTTCCGAGGCGTTCAAAATTCAACTTTCCATCCTTGCGCGTGGCGTTGGCGATCCAGACCGTCGGATAACCCTGGACCTGGAAGGCCTGTTGCATTTCCATATTCTGCTTCTGCAATTCGGGGGTCATCGGGGAACGACGGGGAAAATCGAGTTCGACAAGAACCACGTTTTCCTTGGCCCACGCGGCGAATTCGGGTGTTTTCAGGACTTCTTTCTGCAGACGGATACACCAACCGCACCAGTCGCTGCCCGTAAAAAATAACAGTAGTGGTTTCTTGGTCTTGGCCGAGATATCGGCCGCTTTGTTCAAATCGGTATGCCAGGCGATATCCTGTGCTTGCGAGGCAAAACTTCCGGCAACGAGAAAAAGGGCAATGATAAATTTTTTCATAATCAGATTTTAAGCGCGCCGCATTTTGCAAATACGGTGCCGAAAATTAGCGAATTATTTGACATCCTGCATGAGTTTTTTGATCCAGGGCGCCATCACAATCAACGCAACGCCTGCGATGACAGCATAGATGGCCAGGACCCTGTAGCCTTCGGTGTATACCTCAAGTTGCTGCAGGTTCGTCAATCCCTGCGAATCCTGGGCGATACCCGCGCCGAGCAGACCGGCGAAATATTGACCATAGGCGCTCGCCAGGAACCACATACCCATCATCACCGCCTGCATCCGCGCCGGAGAAAGCTTGGTCATGGCCGACATCCCTATCGGGGAAACGCAAAGTTCGCCGAAGGTAATGACCAACCACCCAAGGGTAAACACGTCCAATGATGTCATCCCTTTTAAGTCGGCGAAAAAACGGGTGTAATAAAAAACGTAAAAACCGCCGGCCAGGAAAAGGAATCCCAGCCCGAACTTGACGATCGTATTGGGTTCGATCTTGCGCCTTGCCATAAAAAGCCAGACCATTCCCACGAGCGCCGCGAATATAATTACAAAGAGTGAATTCGCCGAGTTGTTGACCCCGTTGGGATCCACTTCGACACTTAGGAGCGTGTTTTCAAGGTTATTGGCGGCGAACAGGCTCAGCGAACCGCCGCTCTGTTCGAAGAAAGCCCAAAATACAATGGAAAAAAGGATGAAAATAAGCGCCGCAGTGAGCTTTCCGTTTTCGGCGGCGGAGAAATTGCGCATCTCGAAAAATAGGTACAGCAAGGCGCAAGGCCCGATAATGTACATGAACAGATCGGTGTAACCCGGATTCGACACCAGCAATATGATGAGCGGAATCACGGCCAATGAACCGACATAGGTCACGATCTCGTACGTGCTCCGGCGCTTTTTATCAAGATGGCCGAGGGGTGAAATCCCGATGCTGGCGAGGCTTTTTTGCGTCTGCACGAAGGTCAGCAGGCTGATGATCATGACGATCGCGGCGAACCCGAAGGCAACGTTCCACCGCAAATGCTCGGGTACGAAACCGCTGAACATCGTGCCGTTCGCCACGGCGATGCAGAGGTACCCACCGATCAACGCGCCAAGGTTGACGCCCATGTAAAAAAACGAAAATCCGGCGTCGCGCCGTGGATCCCCCTCGCGGTAAAGCCTGCCCACCATCGTGGAAATATTCGGTTTGAAATAACCCGTACCGATAATGGTGAACGCGATTCCCTCGAAGAAAAACGATTTTGGATCGATCGCCAGGATGATGCTACCCGCGATCATCAGCAATCCGCCCCAAAAGAGCGACTTGCGGTAACCGAGGATCTTGTCGGCGAAGAGCCCGCCAATAAAGGTAAAGGCATAGACGAAGGCCTGGGTCGCTCCGTACTGCAGGTTGGCGACCACATCGTTCATCCCAAGTTGGGTCACCATAAAGATCACAAGCATGCCGCGCATCCCATAGAAACAGAAGCGCTCCCACATCTCGCTGAAGAACAAATACCACAGCTGCCTGGGGTAGCGTCCCTTGAAATCGTGGATCTCGGTGATGTCGGCGATTGGGTGATCCATTATTTGATGCCTTTTTCGGCCATGACTTTATTGAGATTTTTCAAAAGCGCGAACATCAACAAGGTGGCGCACATCAACAGCACGAAGTTGACCCAGAAGAAATCGGCCTTGTTTTCATAGGTATCCCACATGGAAGCCAGCACGCCGCTGAGTTTGTTCCCAATGGAGGTCGACAGGAACCAGCCGCCCATCATGAGCGAGGTAATATTCACCGGGCTGAGTTTTGACACGATCGAAAGCCCCATCGGGCTCAGGAACAGTTCGCCGATGGTGATCACTCCGTAGTTGGCAACGAGCCACCAGACGCTGACTTTTTCGGTTCCGTTCTCGCCGATCTTGACCGCCGCGACCATCACGAGTACCGACAATGCCGAAATCAGCAGCCCGAAAGCGATCTTGGTCGGGGTTGAAGGCTCGCGGTTGCGCTGCCGCAGATAAGTAAAAAATGCCACCACGAGCGGCGTCAGGATAATGACCCAACCGGGATTGATGGATTGGCTGAGATTCGTGGCCCAAAGCGTGACAGACGAACCTTCGGCCGGAAGTTTCTCCTTTTCCACGTTGCGGAAATAAAGCGGGTAATTGACCTCCTTGACGACCTCGCCGTCCTTCTTGATCAGCCGGAACTGTTCGTCGTATAGCGCAACCGAATCCTTTGCATAGGTGGTTTCGCCGGCAAGCTTTAGGGCGGAAAAGGCCTCTCCCGTTGTACCCGTGACCTCGCGGTCGGTGTAGCGGTCGGCCCATGTGGTCAGCGCCGAACCGTTGAGCTTGAAAACGGCCCAGAACAGGATCACGACGGCAAATATCGCAAGCAGGGCGCCGATGGGACGTTTGTCCTCGGGCCTGGCCCTGAAATAGAGGGACGCGTAAAAAACGATGACCGGGATGCACGCGAAGATGAACGCATCGGTGGAATCGGAACCAAAGATGAACGCATCGGGGTTCGCCTCAGAATAAACGCCCTTGAGCAACCACCCGATCACTCCGAAAATCACCGACGGCACCAAAATGAACAAAACGATCTTGTAAAACGGCATGTCCCCGGGCTGTGTACCCTTTTTATGGTCGTAACCTTTGTAATGCTTGGTACCCAGGATAAACACCAGGACGCCGATGAACATTCCCACGCCGGCGGCCATGAAGGCGTACTGCCAACCCAAAAGGATCTGCAGCGCCGCACCGAAGAAATTACAGATGAAGGCGCCCACGTTGATTCCCATGTAGAAGATATTGTAGCCCTCGTCCTTCTTTTCGCGATACTGGTCATTCGAGTAGAAATTGCCCAGCAACGTGGAAATGTTGGGTTTGAAGAATCCGTTGCCGATGATCACAAAGGTCATGGCAATATACAGCACTTCGATCGAATGGATGCCCATCAGGAAATACCCGATGCCCATCAGGACGCCGCCGATGATGATCGACGATCGGTAACCAAGATAGCGGTCGGCGATAAGTCCTCCCAGGAAAGGTGTCAAGAATACAAGTGCGATGAACGTTCCGTAAAGGTCGGACGCTTCTTTTTCGGTCATCGCGAAACCGGCCTCGACATCCTTGAGATACAGCGTGAAGATGCCGATCATCAAGTAATAGCCGAAGCGTTCCCACATTTCAGAAAGGAACAGGTACGGAAGCGCCTTTGGATGTTTGCTCCACATATTACCGGACGCCGTGCATCATTTTCTTGAGCTTCGGGGTCAGGGCGAACAGGATGACAGCCGCGATTCCGCAGAGGATAACGAAGACCATGAAGAACTCAAAAAGGTTGGTGATTTCAAATCCTGCGAACACGGGATTGCTGGCGCTGATCTGGTTGTCCTCGAGCAGCTTGGCCTGTTCCGCCGTCAGGGTGACGCGTTTGTCAAGGACCGCCTGCAGGTCGATACCCATTTCTTTGGCGCGGTTAAATTTGTCGCCGGTTGCAGGAAGGATCGATCCCAGTGTACCCGCGAGCGCATATCCGGCAGCGTTTGAAAGGAAGAATACACCGTAAAGAAGTGATGAAAATCTTTTGGGCGAAAGTTTCCCCACAAGCGAAAGCCCGATCGGCGAGAGGCAAAGTTCGGCGCACGTCTGGATAAAGTACAAAAGGATCAGCCATTTGATGGCCAGGAGCCCGTCGTTGCCCAGGTCCTTCACGTTATAGGCGATGATGAAGTAGCTCAGGGCGATAAGCGCAAGTCCGATCGACTGCTTCATCGGCGAAATCGGCTCGCGGCCATTTGCGCGGAGTTTGTCCCAAAGCATCGAGAAAGGAATGGCCAGCGCGACCACGAAGATTCCGTTGAAAATCTGCACCATCGACGGCGGCATCTGCCAACCGAGGAAATTACGGTCGGTCTGATTATCGGCGATGAAGGTCAGGGAAGATCCCGCCTGTTCGAACGCCGCCCAGAAGAAAATGATGAAGAACGCCACGATGTAGATCACGAAGATGCGGTCGCGCTCAACTTTGGTAAGGGATGAATCCGATACGATGAGCCCCGCGAGTGTAAGTCCGCTGGAATAGATCAGGGTGTAGATAAGGTTTTGGTCAAATACCAGGTGGATGATGGCTCCGAAAACCAAAAACGCGACCACGGCCAAGCCAAGTGATTTGCCGGAGAATACAGCCTTCTGGGATTCGCCTTCCTCAAAATCAGAAGATTCGTTCTTTGACGGCAACCCTCCGAGCGGACGGCCTTCGGGAGACACGACGTATTTATCCTTGAGTGCGTAAAAGAGGATCGTCCCCAGGATCATCGCAATACCGGCGGCAAGGAAACCCCATTTGAACGCGTGGATGTCGCGGATCCCGCCCGCGTCCTTCACATCGCCCACCAAAGGACAGATCAGCTGGCCCAGGAACGCACCGATGTTGATCCCCATATAGAAAATGGTGAAGGCCGTATCGAGTTTGCTCTTTTCCTGTTTGGGGTAAAGGCTGCCCACCATCGCCGAGATATTCGGCTTGAAGAACCCGTTACCAAAAACGATGATCCCCAGCGCCGTCCACATCAGGATGTTTGCCAGGCCCAGATCGGAACCAAAAACGCTCGCGCTCGCAAAGAGCATCAGCTGCCCGATGGCCATCATAAGCCCGCCCAACAGGATACAGTTTCGGTTGCCGAAGAAACGGTCGGCGATGAAACCGCCCAGCATCGGGGTCAGGTAGCAAAGCCCGAGGAATCCGCCGTAGATGATGGAGGCTTCTTCTTCCTTCATCAGCAGGGCGTTGACCATGAACAACGTCAGGATGGCCCGCATCCCGTAAAAGTTGAACCGTTCCCACATCTCCGTTCCAAAGAGCACCCAAAGGCCTTTTGGATGTCCTGATTTCACCTGAGTTTCTGTCATTTTTGTTAGGGTTTAAGTTAGTTGGTTAAAGTGTTTGCTATAGATTTTGACGAATAAAATCCGTCATCTTGTTGTAGAGCTGGATGCGTGTCTTGCCTCCGTAAATGCCGTGATTCTTATCCGGATAGATCTCGGAATCGAAGGATTTGTTGGCCTGCACCAACGCCTCGATCATCTGCATCGAATTCTGGACATGGACGTTGTCGTCTGCCGAGCCGTGGATCAGCAGGAATTTGCCCTTAAGCTTGTCCACGTGGTTGATGGGCGAATTGTCGTCATACCCCGATGCATTCTCCTGCGGAAGCCCCATGAAGCGCTCGGTATAGATCGAATCGTAGAACCTCCAGTTGGTCACCGGCGCCACGGCAATCGCCATCTTGAACACGTCGTTGCCTTTCAGCAAGGCGTTCGCCGACATGAATCCGCCGTAGCTCCATCCGAAAATCCCGATGCGCGATTTATCCACATAAGGATAGTTCCCGATGACCTTTGCGGCGTCGATCTGGTCCTCGACCTCGTATTTGCCCAGCTGGCCCTGCGTCATTTTTTTGAACTCGGCCCCCTTCAGACCGGTCCCGCGGCCGTCAACACACGCCACGATGTAGCCTTCCTGAGAGAGCATCATGAACCAATAATCGTCGGCGCCGTTCCAGGCATTGTCCACCTGTTGCGATCCCGGCCCCGAATACTGGTACATGAAGACCGGATATTTTTTGGAGGGATCGAAGTTCTTCGGCTTGATCATCCACGCATTGAGTTCGTGGCCCTTCTCGGTCTTGATCACCATGAATTCCTTCGCGGGAAGCTGATAGCCCTTCAGCTTGTCCAAAAGCGCGGTATTGTCCACGATCGGCTTGACCACCTTCCCAGATTTGGTCTCGTTCAACGTGAAGCTCGGTGGCTGCGTGGCGCTTGAATGCGAATTGATGAAATACTGGAAATTGGGGCTGAAGGTCGCGCGGTTCGTCCCGGCAAGCGAGGACAATTTGCGCTTGTTCTTGCCGTCGATGCCAATGGCGTGTACATCGCGGTTGATGGAACCGCCTTCAACCGATTGATAAAATACGGTCCTGGATTTCGGATCGAAACCATAATACGAAGTCACATCCCATTTGCCCTTGGTGACCTGGCTCTTCAATTTTCCGGCTTTGTCGTAAAGGTAAATATGGTTGTAACCGTCCTTTTCACTGGTCCAGATGAAGGAGTTGTCAGGCAGGAAAGTCAGGTCATCGGTGATTTCAACATAAGCCTTGTCCTTTTCGTTAAGGGCAACGCGGCTTTTCCCGGTAGTCCCGTCGATAAACAAAAGATCGAGGTTGTTCTGCTTGCGGTTCAGGACCTGTGCGCTCAGGATGTTGGCGTCACGCGTCCACTTGATCCTGGGAATGTAAAAATCGCTGTACTGGGCGAGCGGCACTTCGGTTTTTTTGTCGGCCGCCAGATCGTAAAGATGGAGGGATACCACGGCGTTCTTCTCGCCCGCCTTCGGATATTTGAAGGTTTCAAGCGTTGGATACAAATCCTTGCGGAAGATGCTCATCGTAAATTCGGGAACCTGGCTCTCGTCAAAGCGGATGAAGGCCAGTTTTTTGGAGTCGGCGCTCCAGTCAAAAGCCCGGACAAACCCGAACTCCTCCTCGTAAACCCAGTCGGTGATTCCGTTGATGATTGCATTTTTCTTGCCGTCGGTAGTTACCTGCTTTGAGGTCTTGGAAGCGATGTCGTATACGTAAAGATTGTTGTCCTTGACGTAGGCGATGCGCGACCCGTCGGGTGAAAAGGTCGGCTCCTGTACCTGTTCGAGGACTTTGGCCATCGATTTTGAGGCCATGTCATACAGATGGAAATCGGCGGTCGACGAATGCCTGTAAATCGGTTTGGTATTGGTCGCGATCAGGATTTTCTTTTCGCCATCGCTGAATGAATAGGAGTCGATTCCTTCCAATGACGGATGGTCCTTGGTCGAAACCAGGGTCGATACTTTTTGCAGTGTCGCAAAATCGTAAAGGTCGATGCTCGCCGAACGCGAGGCGCGGTCATAGTTAAGAACAGTGTACTGGTTGGTGTTTTTCATGGAATGGAGCTCGTCCATTCCCTTGGTGCGGAAAGCGCCGGTGAAGATTTCATCGACGGTAATCTTTTGCTGTGCCTGAAGCGTGAAGGTGGGCAGCAAGAGCAGCAGCGCTGCCATTTTTGTCTTTACCATTTTTTGTGCGGGATATAAAAACTGTCAATTTTAGTGAAAAAAATGCAAATACAACTCTTTTCGCTGTTAAATAGTTTTTGGTTTATCCCGCATTAGTGCGCGTTTTTGCTGGTTTGTTACGCTATTGGAAGAGGTTAAATTGTCCCGACTTGTATTGGGCAAAAAGCGAGCGGTTGAGTTCGGGGAATTCGCGGCCGGCAAAAAATTTTCGCTTGGCCAGGGCAATCTGGTTTTTGATCATTTCCGAAAATTCGCCATCGCCCCGCATCCGTTCGCCAAACCGGCTGTCATTCAGCGACCCGCCGTGGCAGGCCTTGATCTGGTTGAGCACTTTCTCGGCACGGTCGGGCATCGCCTTTCGGATCCAGTCGGTGAAAATCTCGCCGATGGCCCCGTTGAGCCGCACCACGGTATAACCGATGGATTTCGCTCCCGCATCCGCAGCCGCCTTGGCCATGGGCAAAACTTCGTGGCTGTTGATCCCCGGGATGATGGGCGCGAGCATGACATTGACCGGAACACCGGCATCCGAAAGCTTCCGGACCATATCGTACCGCTTCGCGATGGTGGCTGTCCGGGGCTCAAGCAACAGCCTCGTCCGCTCTGAAAGCGAGGTAATCGAAACGCTTACCGCGACCAGGTTGTCTTTCGCCAATTCAGACAAAAGGTCCAGGTCCCGCAAAATGAGGGAGTTTTTGGTGATGATCGAAACCGGATGCCTGTACTTCAAAAAGACCTGCAAACATTCCCGCGTGATCCCGAACTGCCGCTCGGCCGGCTGGTAGCAATCGGTGTTGCCGCTCATGACGATTTGCGCCGCATCCCAGCCTTTACTCAAAAGCTTTTCCTCGAGCAATTTCGCAGCGTTCTTCTTGACCATGATCTTTCGCTCAAAATCAAGCCCCGCGCTGTATCCCCAATATTCATGGGAATTCCGTGCGAAGCAATAAATGCAACCGTGCTCGCAGCCCTGGTAAGGGTTCATCGAGTATTCCAGCCGCAAATCGGGGCTGTCCACCTTGTTCACGATCGATTTTGGAAAAACCTCCAGGAATTGGGTGCGATTGACCTCGGGATCGTCGCCTTCGGCCTGGCAATAATTCAGGAAATCGTCGGTCATCTCGGTCCGTTCGGCAAAGAATCCATTTGGGACATTGACCTGCGCACCGCGTCCTTTCAAATACGCTCTCTCTTCATTCATCGGCACTAAAATACACCGCCAAAACGGCATGTCGGTGTTAATTAACGCATGCGTTGGGAAAAACTTATCTTTGCCAAAAAAATTAGATGAGCCATTCGGTTTCGGGCTTTTCCAAGCTCACCAAGGACGAAAAAATTGACTGGATTTCGCGCACTTATTTTGGCGATCCGGCGCAGGCAGCGGCCCTGGTCAGGAGCTATTGGAATTCCGATTCGAAGCTGCAGCAACTCCACGACGAGTTCATCGAGAACACGATCACGAATTTCTACCTTCCGTTTGGCGTCGCGCCCAACTTCCTGATCAACGGAAATTACTACACGATCCCCATGGCGGTCGAGGAAAGTTCGGTGGTCGCGGCGGCAGCCAAATCGGCCAAATTCTGGTCCACGCGCGGCGGTTTTAAGGCAACCGTCCTCGGCACCGAAAAAATCGGCCAGGTCCACCTTAATTATGACGGTTCGGGGGATTCGCTTATGAAATTCTTCGAAAGGATCAAGCCCGTCCTGCTTCGCGATACCGATCCGATCACCAAAAACATGCGCGCGCGCGGCGGCGGGATCACGTCCATCGAACTCCGTGACCGCACCGATTCGCTCCCCAATTACTACCAGATTCACGCGACCTTCGAGACCCGGGATTCCATGGGCGCGAACTTCATCAATACCGTCCTGGAACAGATCGCGAAGACGCTCGGTCGCGAGGCCGCGGATTGCCGGGAACTCGACGGCGAAATCGAGGTCGTCATGAGCATCCTCTCGAATTACGTCACCAATTGCATCGTCCGTGCCGAGGTTTCGTGCCCCGTTGCCGACCTGGCCGAAAAACACATCCACGACCCGGAAGACTTTGCCAGGCGTTTTGTCCGCGCGGTCAACATCGCCCATGCCGAACCCTATCGCGCCGTCACCCACAACAAGGGGATCATGAACGGCGTGGATGCGGTGGTAATCGCGACCGGAAACGATTTTCGGGCGGTCGAGGCGGCAGCCCATGCGTATGCCGCTCGCGACGGAAAATACAGGAGCCTTACCCATGCCGAGGTCAAGGACGGGGTCTTCAGGTTCTGGATTGACCTTCCGCTGGCATTGGGAACCGTCGGCGGGCTCACGTCGTTGCATCCGCTGGTCAAACTGGCGCTCGAGATGCTGGAGAAGCCATCGGCACAACAACTCATGCAGATCGTTGCCGTAGCCGGTTTGGCGCAGAATTTCGCGGCGCTTCGCTCGCTCACCACGACGGGCATCCAGGAAGGCCACATGAAAATGCACCTCAACAACATCATCAATCAGTTCAACGCCACCAAGGAGGAGCGCCACTCGATCCGCGAGCACTTCACTTCGCGGCCGGTCTCGCATGCGGCCGTGGTGGATTATATTGAAAGTTTAAGGCGTTAGGAGCTGATACCTGCTCTCCGCTGTATCTTGTTCCGGGCTTTTGCCCGTCAAAAGGATGCCGCTGCGATCAGGGCTAGGGAAATCCGATAACCACGACCCATGGAAAAATTCTACAGCAACGGAAAACTCCTGCTTACCGGCGAATACCTCGTGCTGGATGGAGCATCGGCCTTGGCCGTTCCTACAAAATTCGGACAGGACATGACGGTCGCCGAATCGGGAAGCAAAAGCATTCACTGGACGAGTTTCGACCATGACGGCACCTTGTGGTTTGAGGGGACGCTGCCCTTTGACGAGATCGAATCCCCTACCCTCGAACATTCCATCCGCGGGACGCTGATCAACATCCTTCACGAAGCCTGGAAGCTCAACCCGAACCTCGTGAAGTCGCCGGGTTACGAGATTTCCACAAGGCTGTCCTTTCCCCGGATGTGGGGCCTGGGCACCTCCTCCACCCTGATCAACAATATCGCGGCCTGGTTGCAGATCGATGCCTTTACCCTTTTGCACAACAGTTTTGGCGGTAGCGGTTACGACATAGCCTGCGCGCAGCATCCGTCTCCCATCCTATATCAATTGCACGATGGGCGCCCCACGGTCACGGAGGTCACCTTCGACCCGCCTTTCGCCGAGAAGTTGTATTTTGTGTACCTCAACCGAAAGCAAAGCAGCAAGGCGGCGATCGCATCTTATCACAACAACAGCCGGCAGGGCCTTGCCAAAGCGATCCTCGAAGTGGACAAACTCACTCAGGTCATTCTTTCCACCCAAAACCCCGGGGTGTTTGCCCGTGCGCTCGAAAGCCACGAGTCATTGCTGTCCTCCATTTTGGAGATGCAAACCGTTGGAGAGGCCTTCTTCCCTGATTTTGACGGCGTAACCAAGAGCCTCGGCGGCTGGGGCGGGGACTTCATCCTTGCCATGTCCAATCAAGACCCAACCGGCTACTTTGCAGCAAAGGGCTTTACGACCGTAATCCCGTATAGTGAAATGGTCTTGTAGTGCCAATCTCATGGCATCGTACGCAACAACTTTTTCGCGGCTTTTAACCATAAAAAAAGGAGGCCTGAGCCTCCTTTTCCATTCTATATGACGGTCAACTAGTAGTTGAACATCGCGCGGTTGTCCTCGATTTCGGCGTTGGCCTTAAGCGCAGGAATGACGCGGTTTGCATCACCGGCTTTCATTTGTTTGATCTTGTTCACGTACGGTGCGTGGTCCTTGAGCGCAGGTGCCTTCGCGACAGCCTTTGTCTGAACCACGTAAACGCCCGAGTTGCCCTCAATGGCACCCGACATCTTGTTGGCACCAATAGCAATTGCGGCCCCAACCACTTTTGGTTCTGCCCCAAGGTTTGGCAGGACGCTGTTCTCAACGGTGAGGTCTGTGGCCTGCATGACAGAGACACCGTTCGCCTTGGCGATGGCATCAAGCGAACCGCCTTTCATTTTGGCTTTGATAAGTTCGGCTTTTTTGCGGTTCTTGAGGATCGGTTCGATTGTCACGCGGGCTTCGTCAACAGCGGTCAGGCCTTCCTCATTGATCTTTTTAAGCGTTACGATGACATTGCCCACATTGGACACTTCAAAGCGCTTGACATCGCCGACGTTGGTGGACTTGTCGTAAGCCCAGCGAACAATTTGGCGTTGACCCGCAATGTTGCCCACGTTTTCGTCCATTTCCTTGACCTTCACAACGGGATTCACGGTCAGGCCTGCCGCTTTGGCCGTGGATGCGAAATCTTTCTCCTGAGCGTCCATCTCGAATTTCACCGCTTTGGTGTAGGTCTGGTCGGCGGTAGCCTCTGACGGTTCGATGCGCTGGGCAATGGTCGCCAGGCGCACGGCATCCTGCTTATCGGTAATGTTGATGACATGGTAACCGAATTCGGTTTCGACCAAGCCAATCGATCCTACGGGATTGTTGAATACGTAGTCGTTAAAATTCTTCACCATCTGGCCGGGCTGGAAATATCCCAGGTCGCCGCCCTGCTGTGCGGATGAATCGTCGGAATTGGTCAGCGCAAGCATCATGAAACTTCCGGGGTTGGCCTTGGCCTGTGCCAGCAATGACTCGGCTTTTGCCTTGGCTTCTTCCTTGGTGCGCTTCTCGCGTTTGTTGGGAACCTGGGTTCCTTCCCATGAGATCAAGATGTGGCTAGCCTTGGCATTGGCGCCCGCCTTGCGGCCCATGATCTTGGAAATGCAGTAGTAATCGCCTCGCATGTACGGGCCATAGATGGCTCCTACAGGAAGTTCAAAAATCTTATCGGCATGTTCGGCTGGGAGGTCTTTTTTGGCGACATACGTCGAATCATAAGGCACATCTGAATTCTCGTTCACGAAATCCGCGATGTTGGTGGCCTCGCGGAATCCGGGAAGCGTATCGTTCTTGCCGGTTTCCGAATTATAGACAACCCTTCCCGCAAGAAGCGCGTTGAC
Organism: Bacteroidota bacterium; assembly: GCA_023390775.1. Classification (GTDB taxonomy): domain Bacteria; phylum Bacteroidota; class Bacteroidia; order Flavobacteriales; family Flavobacteriaceae; genus Flavobacterium. The sequence continues at coordinate 62,840 of JAEWCF010000062.1, forward strand.
CGAATTCTTGACTTCGGCTTCATCCTCCGCCGACGGCTTGTCCTCAACGATCACATATTCGATCTCGCGCGTTTCATCAGCCTTGTAACGCTTCTCGTTCTTGCGCATGTACTCGACGATTTCCTCGTCGGTCACCTTGACATCGCTGTCCTTGACCGATGAGAAAGGGACGGCAACGTAGTCGAATGAAACCTTGTCGGCTTCCATCTGGTATTTGATCTTGCCTTCGAGGTCGGTGGTGAAAATACCGCCCCTGACCATCGAATTGTAGATCATATAGCTTGCGTTGAGCGCGGCATCCTTTTCGCGGTCCTTCAGGAACTGCATCTGCTCAGGGTTGCTCTTGAAAAATTCCTTGAATTTATTGATGTCGAAATTACCCGCGGCATCCTTGAACATGGGGTTCTGCCCGATGTTCGGGTCAGCCTTGAATGTCTCGAGGATGTGGTTCTCGCCTACGCGGATGCCCAACTTCTCGAACTGATCGGACAGAAGCGCGATTGCAATTTCCTGCTCCCAGACGCGCTCGGCGGCCATGGTAGCCGACATTCCCTGCTGGCTCTTGCCCATGTTTGCCACTTTCACGTTGAAATCCTCATACGCTATGTCCTTGCCATTGATGCTTCCCACCTCGCGTGACATCTGGTTGAATCCCCCGCTATGGAAGATATCGCCGATGATGAAGGCGAACAAGCAAAAACCGATGACCAGGATAAGGAGAAGCGAACGCTGTCTGATTTTGGATAAAACTGCCATTTCTATTAAGGTAAATTTTGAATTCAGTCTGCGAAAATACAATTATCTGCCAAATAATTGCATTTGCGGAATTTAAATTTGAGGACGCCCCTGTTTTGGGTCCTGTTGCTGTTTGCGCTCGGCGATTTTCTTGGCAAAATGCCTGCGAAAAAAAAACATGAAAACGGATAAGGCCGCCAACGCAAGGCTCAGCCAAAACGACTTGGCCTCGGTGTAACGAGCATAGGCATCATAAAGGAAAAAGGCCGCGGCTGCGAGGTAAATAAAGGAAGTGAAATTCAGGTAATTCATGTTTCGGATTGGTCAATTTCCCCACTGATGCGCTGCGAGTTCACGATCTTGAAATCCTTGCTGAAATCAATACCCTGGCCTCGCGAAACACCTTTAGGATCGGTAAATTTAAATGGTTTTTCAGTATAGAACCACTCGTTCTTCTGGTCGAAGTAGAGCTGGTCGGTTTCCATGAGCTGGCCGGCCTCGTTTGAAATCCGGACATTGCCGCGAAGGTCGATGACATCCGTTGCCTTATAGGTGACGGCATAATCGGACCGCACGAAGGTTTTCCGTCCGGACGCGTCGTAGAAAGTGACGTCCACGCCTTTCGGGAATTCGGTAAAGGGATATTTGACGGTGGCGTAATCGCGCATCTGCTTGCTAATCAGGATCGAGGTAATCCTCCCGGAATCGGTGTACTTCAGATTGAAATCCATGGCCTCGCCGCTGGGGGTAAATTCTGAAAACTGGCTTTTCTGGATTTCCTTGAAACTTCCCTCGCAACCCAAAATGCCCATGCAGGCCAGCCCGATGATAAGCAACCTTCTCATTTGGAGGGAATTTGCACCGCATCGGTCAACCAGCAAGAAAACTTTAAGGTTTTGCCGGCGTAACCGGATGCCTTGATCTCGGCGCTTTTCGGCTGGTTGTTTCTGTAATTTTGCGCCTGCGCTTCGGCCGTTGCCTTCATTTCGGGCTGGACCGCCAACGCCTTCAACGCCGTCTTCTCGGCGAGGAAATTCAGGGCCCGGCGCTCAAAATCATTCCTGCCGCACTGCGAATTTGCAATCAGCGTGGCCTTTAAAAGGTACGCGCGGCCCATTTTTGGATTTGCCACAAGGGCCTGGTCGAGCCATTTGTATGCCGATGCGGGATCCGATGTGGCAAGGCGGGTGGCAATCTTATAGAAACTCTCGGCCTTTTTCAGCGGATCTTTTTCCAGCGATGCCGATTCGGCAAACAGGTCATTGGCCAACCTGACATTTCCCCCGCGCGTTTCGACATCGGCCAGCGCCAGGGCAGATTCGGCGGTGGGCGAAAGTTTATGCCAACGGCGGACCACGGCCGTGTGCAGCGTATCGGCAAAGCACTTCTTCCTGTTCAGGGAAGCCGCAGTCCCGGACAACCAGGTTACGTTATCCTTATTCGCAGCATATTGGGAAGTGAAAACGGGCAGCAGTTTGTCGCAGGCCATCTCGCGGTCCATGAGGGCATCAACTCCCCGCATCGCAAAACGGTACGGCTGTTTCCTTTCGGCGGACTGAATTTCGGTGGCCAGTCGCCCCGAAATCTCGGCATACCGGGACACGAGATCGTTTACGGAAACTTTTCCGGCGGCATATTGCGCATGATAACCGGTAAAATAATCGTACAGCGCCTCGGCATCCGAGAATGAGGCGCGATCCTGTGCATAGGCACGTTCCAAGAGTTTCCACGCCGATTCGGCGTCATCCGCATAGCGCTTGTAGGCCTTTGCCTTCCGGATCAGGTGCCCTTTGGAATTTGCCGGGTTTACCTGGTCAAACTTGTCGTAATAGGTAAACAGAGCCTGCATACGATCTTGTTTTTCTTCCGGTTTGGCGTTATCGAGCCTGATCTTGAGGAGTTGTTCCGCATCGGCGTAGGCCTTGTCGGTGTACGCGCAATCGGCCGGAGCGGTTTCCAGGGAACCGTAGGCGGCCTCGTAATCCCTGGCCTCCATTTGCCCGTGGAGCCGCGTGATGAACGGGCCGCACGCATCCTGTGCCGCGAGGGGTAGCGTGAACAATATGAAAAGAAGCATTTTCATGGCTTCCTGATTTAATTTAGTCGTAGCGGCGCTTGACGAACCAGCGGTCGTTGAAAGAGAGGCCGATGGTAAAGTTAGCATAATTTTCCTGGATCAGGCCTTGGTTGACGGTTCCGCGGGTGCCGAGTTCGGCGCTGATGTTGATGTTGGAAAATGTCCCGGCCAGCGGAAGGCCTGCACCCAAAGAAAAGGACATGTCGTTGATGTCCTCGCCATTGATCACAAGCCCCGATTTTTCAAAACGCAATCCTCCGCGGTAAGTGACTTTCTTGAAATAGTCGGTGAAAGAATTGTAATTGGGCACAAAATAACCGCCAACGGCGATTTTCATCCCGTTTTCGAACCTGGCATTTTCAATATCGGCAAAACGGTTGTTAAGGCTGCTGTTGTGCATCAGCGTCAGTTCGGAACCGATCATCCACTTCTTGATTTCCCCAATCCCGGCGCCAAACGCAAATTGAGCGGGAAGTGAAACCTTGGTATCGGCCACCGGAACTTTATCCTGATCGATCACGGCCTGTCCGCCAAGGGTAAGGAACTGGATCGTGGCGATCGTGCGCTCGTTGCTGAAGGAAAGCGTCATGTGCGGCGAGAAAGTGCTGCTCGCGTAGATCGAAAGCTTGTCGTTGATCTTGCCCTGATAGGCGATTCCGGTATTGAAGGCGGCGCCGCTGGCCGAGGATTGGTTGGTTTCCCTCGATCCAAATTGTACGCCCGAGATCGTGTAGAGGCCCACCGTCTCGATATCGCCGAAGTTATAACTGAACTCCGCCCCGATGCTCAGATTCTTATTGATCTGATACCCCAGGTTCGCAAAAACCTTGTTGATCCCGCCATTTCCGGTATACTGCCTGCCCTCAAGATTGGTTTCGGTGGCGGGACGGTTGATCTTGTACCCTACCGAGCTCAGCGGCATAAGCCCGAATCCCGCCGCGAATTTCCCCATCGGGAAACCGACCGCCAGGTAGTCCAGCGTGGTCCTGCGGGCGTTGGCCTCATCCGTTTCGGTTTTGAGTTTGGTGGTATTGTAATTCCCGCCGATGGAAAAGGTTGTCAGTTTCAAGCGTGTGACAAGGGCAGGGTTTTGCAGGCTGTAGTGGATGCTGTCGGCCAGTACCGATATTCCGCCCATGGCACGCGTATCGGCAGTGCCCTTGAACCTCATTTCGCCAATGCCGTAAAATGAATAGGGGGAAGAACTGCCCTCCTGGGCAAAAGTCGCGGCCGAAACGATAAACAACAGGGCCGCCAGAATCTTATTGGTCATTTGGTGATTTGATATTGGAAAAGTCGGTTAAGGCTTTCAAGCAGGAAATTTGGATTGGCAAATATGCGGTTTTTTACTTGGCTTGCCAAAAATTCACTATCGCCCCCAGTTAAAATTATGATAAAGTTCCCCTCGTTCTGGGAGCTCCGGAACGCGTCGATCTCAGCCAGAATGCCGGTTACGACACCCGAGTGGATGGAGGCCTCCGTAGTGTTCCCGACAATGGATTCCGGTTCCGATGGCTGCAGGAGCGGAAGTTTCGCGGTATAGTCATGCAACGCCCGATAGCGCGTGCGCAAGCCCGGCGAGATCGCGCCGCCAAGGTATCGCCCCCCCAAATCGAGAAAATCATACGTAATGCAGGTTCCGGCGTCGATCACCAGCGCGGGGCGACCGGGATGCATCAGCGCTGCGCCGGCCGCGAGGACCATCCGGTCGATGCCGAGGGTTTCGGGCGTGGCGTACAGGTTTTCAAACGGAAATCGCCAATCCCGCCCGACGCGCACTACCTCGATGCTGTCCGGAAGAAAACCGGCATCATTTGCAACGCTGGAAAGTACGGCTTTCTCCACTTTTGGATATTCCTGCAATAAACGCGAAATGGCCGCATCGCCGTCATCGGCACCGAAGGCAATCTGCTTCAACAGCGTTTCACCCTCAAAGACAGCCGCTTTGATGCGCGTATTCCCTATGTCTATCGCCAGTAGCATACCCGTGATTTTGACGGCTAATTTACGAATAGATATTTTTGGCGATTTCTTTTGCAGGATTTAAAAATGACCCTATATTTGCACCCGCATCAGCAACGGTACCTTAGCTCAGTTGGTAGAGCAATGGACTGAAAATCCATGTGTCCCTGGTTCGATTCCTGGAGGTACCACCACTTAAATGTAAACCCTTGATAATCGTTGGATTTTCGAGGGTTTTTTATTTGTGCCTTCCCAAACGAATTTCGGCGATGAAATTTGTTTAACCGATTTTGTCCGCATCTCTCACTTTCATCGGCCTCGAATCGCCTCATATGCTGTCAATCCATATCGAATATTCTGCTTTTCAGACAGTTGTAATCCGATTGCAGGCCGTCAGACAACCGTTAATTATCCGTCAAACGAATCCCCATCACTATATTTTGTTTAATTTTATTCAATAATCTTTAAACAATTTATTTGAACAAATTGCCCCTAATGTTTAATGTCGACAAACCGAATTATTAATCATTAAATCATATAATTATGAAAGTCAATTTTTTACGCTTCAGCCCAAACTTCAAGGGATTGCTCCTTGCTTCGTTGTCGATTCTCGGATTGAGTTCGTGTTCTACCGACGACTCAGCGCCCCAACCAACAGACAACGGCAAACTGACCCTCCAGCAAACATTTGACGCTATCAACCGCGCCCCGGCCCCCGGTGACACCCCAATCGCGGGCATTGCCGTAAATGCGGGATTCAATGAGTTGGTGCAGGCGCTTGTCTACGTCGATTCCGAACTGGATACCGGCCTTGTGGACCTGTTTGCGAACGGAACCGACCAACACACCGTTTTCGCCCCCACCGACCAGGCCTTCCAGAATCTGTACACCGCGCTTAACGTGACCGATGTGACCGAATTGCCGGCCCCGTTGGTGAGAGACGTCCTGCTTTACCATGTGGTTAAAGGCAGGAGGGCCGCGAACAGCGTGGTTCCCAAGAATGGAACGCGGAACATCTCTACTCTGTTGGGCGCCTCATTTTCGGTAACGCCGACGGCCTCCATCAATGCCATTGGGAATACGGCAAATATTACATCGGCCAACATCTCGGCATCAAATGGCATCATCCACGTGATCGATGCGGTGCTGCTGCCCATCGAATAAATTTCATGATGACTGAAAAAGAAAGGCCCAATTTTACGGGCCTTTTTTCATGAAAACGATATTTCCTACAGGATGAACTTGATTTTTTTACTGATTGGGATCACCAGAAGCGAAAGCAGGAGGCTGCCGGCAATGGTTCCGAGAGTCAGGGGAGTCTTGGCCATGCCGAAATGTTGCTGCAGGACATAAAGCACCATGGGGTGGACCAAAAAGATCGATGAGGAAAGTAGGCTTATGGACTTGCTTTGCGACCGCACTTCGATGTCGCGGATCTTCACGAACACTATTGGGCAGAAGATCACAAGCGACAACAGGATGTCAAAACTCTCCCTTCCCGCAAAATGCATGTTGAGCCAGATTTCGGCCAGCAGAAGTAATGTGGCTACTGCAAGCGACGCATTGGAAAATTTGGGTTTCTTCTCATTTATCATATATCCCAGATAAAAGAGCGGCAGGCACATGAAGAGGAAATTGCGGTAGAGCGGCGTAAAATCCAACAGGTTCCCGATAAAGGTCGAATCGTCGGTAAGGATGTAATTTCCTACGTACTGCATCGCGAGCCCCGCCACAAACAACGCGGCGACCAGGATGTGCCTCGCGTTTTCCCTGACGCGCCTGAGGTACCAAAAACAAATAGCGGCATACAACAGGTTGATAATGTACCACAGATGGAAATACCCGTTGAAAACATTGAAGAGGGTCAAAAAATCCATCTTGGGTTGCCAGACCGGAATGTAGGCGATCATCCAGAAAACATAGAGCAAAAAAAGCCTCTTAACCCATTTCACAAATTGCTCGCGGGTCTTTACCGAAAAAAAGAAGTATCCGTTAATGATTAAAAACAGCGGGACGCCAATCCTGAACAAACCGTTGTTGAGCATATGGGCCACGTCGCGGTCGTAATCCTTGTAGAACGAGCAATGGAGCCCGATCACGAAGAACGAAAGGACGAGCTTGAGAATGTCTAGGGAAATGTTGCGCACTCCTTAGCTTTTATGGCAGCACGCATCCAGCGCGGCATAAGCATTGGCATCGGCTTTCACGGAATCAGCGTCGTACCCGAGTTTGGAAATCGCCTCGCGGATTTGATGCTCGTCCGTCTTTTTGGAATTGTAAACCACCTTTATGGTCATGGCCTCGGCATCAAGTGTCACCATTTGGACCCCTTTTGTCCGAAGCAGTTTTTTATTGAAATGGCCCCCGCATGTTTCGCACTGTACGCAGTGGTCGCAATAAATGGCGGTCTTGACGGTCACGCTCTTAATTACCGGGTCCTTTTGCGCGAAGGCGGACATTGTCGCCAAAAGCAGCATCACAAGCATCCTCATGGTGATAATTTTTTGCAAATATACCCATTTCATGAGACCCAAACGATTCTTATCACTTTCACAATTCGGTCAAAATTTGGTCAAATACCGGTATATTTATGTACTAAGTCCAGCCAATGAAACGATACCTAAAAGTCATCATCATCCTCGCCGCCTTTTTTGTTGTCATCGTCGCACTTGCGGTAGGGCTGAATTTTTGGATCAAGGACAGGCTCCCCAAAATCATTAATAGCAACAATAATTCCCCGTATGAAGTGACTTACGGCGATCTGTCGGTATCGTTTCTGACGGGCAACATTATCGCCCGGGACATCGTGATCATGCCCCGAAAGGAACTTGAGGCCGGTGAAGAGAAGCTCGGCTTGTTTGCCAAGATTCCCTCGGTGGAAATCAAAGGGTTTTCTTTTTGGGACTTTATACGTGAAGAACGGATAAAGGCAGGGGCGCTGGTGGTTACCAAACCCAAGGCAACGCTTTTTCAACCGGTAGATGCCGCCAGAGACGAGGCCAGGAAAACAATGGCCAAACTGGACCAGGTCATTTACGTACGGAATTTTTACATGCACGAGGGCGACTTGCAGCTCTTCCGAGGCGGGATCAGCACACTGGTGGCCGACAGCGTCTCGCTTCAGGTCGAGGGAATTTTGGTGAGCCCGAATACGCTCAAAAACCTCATCCCTATCAAATACAAAAGTTACCGCACCGATTGCCGGGCAATTTCCTACCGCATCAACCGATTTTACGAGGTCCGGGGGAGGCGTTTTGCGCTGATGCCGCACAAGCTCGAGATTCGCGACGTCAAACTTTTGCCCCTGATGAACAGGCGGTCTTTCATCGCCGCAAGCCCAAAAGAAAAAGACTTGTTCACGATTTCGATGCGTTCCCTTGTGGCCGACAGCCTGCAATGGGGCTTTTATGAGAATGAAGGTTTTTACGCGCGCACCAAAACCCTGACCCTGGACAGGCTCAACGCCAACATCTACCGCGGGAAGATGGCGCCCGACGATCCCGAAAGGAAAAAATTGTACGGCGAACTCCTGAGGGAAATTCCGTTTGAGCTGAAGGTTGGGCGTTTGCAGATGAAAAATTCGCGGATCGAGTACGAAGAAGAGAAAGATTTTGATCACGGCGCCGGGAAGGTATACTTTACGAACTTTTACATGACCGCGAGCGGCGTGGCCAGCACCCTCGGCCGAAAGAAGATGCCCGACGTCAACATTGACGTCCAATGCCGGTTCATGGGCGCCGCGCCGATGAAGACCAATTGGAGATTCAACCCTATGGACAAATCGGATGGGTTCAAGATTAGGGGCAGCATCCTGAATTTCCCGGCCGGAAGGATGTCGGTGTTCACAAAGCCGTACATCAACGCCGACGTGAGCGGCGACCTGGACGAGGTGTATTTTGACTTCACGGGCAATGCCAACGGCGCATGGGGAGAATTTGCCGTCAATTATGACGATCTCAAGGTCAAGGTTTATAAGAAGAAGGACCGGAAGAAAAAGAACAAATTGCTCACCGCCATTGCCAACCTATTTGTCAAGAACGACACCAAGGACAAGGTCAATTCGGCCGAGGTGACGGTGGACAGGCTAAAGGACAGGTCTTTCTTTAATTTGTTGTGGCGGGCGGTGGCCGCAGGGCTTAAGGAAATCATATTGTAAATTTTGATCCAAAGCGGAGCCGAATTGAACAACCGAAGGGAAGATAATTTTGAATTTTGACATTTAACTCGGGGCCTCAGCCGAATCAAACGATCAGAGGAAAATAGTTTTGGCCGAAGCGCAGCCGAACTTAACGATCGAAGGAAAGTTCATTATAAGCGGGATCGAGGGAAACGGGAAGCAATGGATATCGCCTTTGGTATTTGTACTTGTCCTACGCTTTTAATTTTTGACTTTCACCTTTCGGCTTTCTTCTTTTCGCTTCTTTTTTAGACTTTTCTCTTTGGAATTACATCTATCGCCTTTCCTCTTTTGACTTTTCTCTTTCATCTTTAGACTATTCTCTTGGAAATTTCCACTTTAAAATTCCTCTTTACCTTTATTTTGGCGGTTTTTCCGTAGCTGCGGGTGGTGCAGGATGCGGAAATTGTGGGTGGCGGGTGGGGGAAGAATATAAGTAACATTTTTTTTTGTAAAATGGCGCACAAACCTGTATTGGAATTAGGCTGCGTGAGCGATGGGCGCGGCGTCCTTTTTGGCAGGCGAAGCCCCAAAAAGACACAGCAGACAGCGCGACGGCGCCCCTCCAATTACCAATCGGACGAACGCTTCCTGCGCCGGCACGCCCGAATAAAAAAAAGGGCCGCCATTGAGACGACCCTTTCCAACTTAATTAAACTAACTCATTATTGCCTGATCATCTTCATGGTCTTCTCGCGTCCGTTGACATCGGTGGCGCGCACCAGGTAGACTCCGGGGGTAAGGTCGGACACGTCAAACGGTTGGCCTTCGTCACTAAGGACGTCAAAGGACTTTACCAGACGGCCGGTGAGGGAATATACCCGGACCTTTGTCGTGATCGTATTGATGAAGAACTGCCCGGTTGACGGATTTGGAAAGAGCGATACGTGCTCCCCGATTTCGAATTGATCCGTATTGAGGGTGGCCAGCTGGTTTCCAAAAATCCGGTATGCCCCCGCCGGAAGGTTGATGGGCGTACCCTGCGTGGCAGCGGTAACCGTTAAGGGAGTGTTGTCCATCAGGTTGTACCAGGTACCCGCGTAGGGGAAGTTGGGGTTGATGTTTTGCGCCGCAACCGAGAAGTTGGCCAAAATGACCACATTCTTGAGCTGTGATGACGGCAATGCATCGTCCCAGACATACACGCGTTGGCGGATGTTGTTCCCGTCAGGCGAAATCGCATAATTGCCCTCGAAGACCGGCTCGTTGACCTTCATGTCGATCATTTTCGCCCAATCATTGTAGATCTGGGCGCGTTGCGCGACGGCCGGCCAATTGTTTACCCACTGAGGCTGTGGCTTGGTGTCCAGCTTGCAGTCTCCGGGCGTGATGTCGGCCTCGGTATTGACGGTTCCGTTTGAACAGGTGTAGATGGACTGCTGCATGCCGAGTTCGGCGAAATGCCAGATCATTTTGGGGCCCGGAACAAGGAGGCTTGTCGCCCCGATGGCGGGCATACGGGCGAGCGCGTTGTTCAGGTTGTTGAGCGGCGAGGTTCCCGCGCTGTTTCCGTAAGTGATCGCGCTGTACATCAGGCGTTCCTTATCGTGGCTCTCGGGGTAGCCCAAAAGGCGCTTGGCCTGGAACCCGTGTGCGGTGTGGCCCATGCGGGTAATATCGGCACCGGTGGAATAACCCATGATCAACTGGCTGTAGGCGTAGGTCATTTCACCCCACATCATCACACCTTTTGAAGGCGTTTCGTTGATGCGGTAATTGGCCCATTGCTGTTCCTCGTTATCGGCTCCAAGGTGTTCAAAGATGACGTAGTGCGAGGGATCGAGGCTCCAAGAATAATCGGCGTATTCCTTGAGCACGTCAACGCGGTCCTGCTGATAGGAGTTGGTGCACGACTCGCTACCGGCGCAGTTTTGCGTGAAGCCTTTTGTAAGGTCCCAGCGGAAACCGTCGATCTTGAATTCCTGGATCCAGTGCTTGACCACGCGCTTTACATAGTTTTGCGTGCGCTCCTGCTGATGGTTGAAATCCGAACCGACGCTGTAGCTATGCGTGGCAAATTCGTTGAAGTACGGATTGTCCGCCGCGGGATCGCCCCATCCGTCACCGTCGGCGTCCTTCATCCACATGCGCACCATCGGGTTCCGCCCGAAGGCATGGTTGAGGGCCACGTCGAGGATGACCGCAATGCCGTTCTGGTGGCAAACATCCACGAATTCGCGGAATTTGTCTTCGGTTCCATAGAATTTGTCGAGCGCCATGTGGTAGGCCGTGTTGTAGCCCCAGCTTTCATTGCCTTCGAATTCCATGACTGGCATCAGTTGGATTGCGTTGACATTGAGGTTCCGGAAGTAATCGATCCGGTTGATAAGGTCCTGGAAGTTGCGGTTCGCGTCGAAATCGCGGATCAGGACCTCATAAACCACAAGGTCTTCCTTCTTGGGCTTGGCGAAGTTGGTCACCTGCCAGTTGTAAGGCGCCTGGCCCGTCTTGAAATACGTGACTTCGCGCTCCTGTCCTGCCGGATAGGCGGGAAGGTTGGGATAGGAAGTGGCCGGGATCCATGGATCGTCAAAAGGTGAAAGGACCAAGGTAGAATAGGGATCCGCGGTCTTGACCATCGCGGGGGAATTGGCCGTCGGTGTGGTATCCACGACCCAGTATTGATACGTGTTGTCCCCTCCGGGAGTCAGCCCCGTCAATTCCAGCCAGAATTTACCCGTCGAGGGATCCTTTCGCATCGCGTGGCTAGTGCCCGGCTGCCAGTTGTTGAAAGAACCTGCAACATAGACAAAGTCCTTTCCGGGCGCATCGAGCACAAGGGTAGCGCGCGTGGCATCGGATGCATTGTAATTGATTCCTTCTTCAAGGCCGGCGGGAAGGGCCTGCGCAATAACGCCCGGGTTCACGACCGCATTGAATTTGCGCGTGATCGTGGAAGAACCCTGCACGATCTGCAACGTGTAGGTCTGGTTGGACGTGATGTTGGTATGCGTAAAATTGTAATTCGAGGTAGACGGATTGGAATTGATCGCGACCCCGTTTGCGAGCAGGGTATACGATGCATTGCCGTTGGTGTTGGACGCAGATACGTTAAGGCTGCCGCCCGGGCTCAGGATCGTGGTGGAATTGTTGGCCGGCGCATTCAGCGTGACCTGGAAAGTCCCCACGTTGAAAATAAAGTCACCGCAAGACGGCGGAAGCTTCAGGGTTTGCGAACCGTTTGCGTTGCGGAAAACCATTCCCATCTTGGTGGCATTGGCCTGTTCGGTGGCGTCAAGGTTGAAGTAGACGCTCGGGGTGAGCGTGATGCTCCAGGTTCCGTTTCCATTGTTGGTCATCAGCCCGACGCCGTCGTCCTGGCCCCAGTTGCCCACAACCGAAAACCCAAAAGCGTTGGTATCGTCCCCGATTCCGGCGTGCATGTAGACTTTTGCGGGATTCGTGCCCATCTGGTTACAGGTCGCGTTGGCAAAGGAAACCGTGATGGTGATCGACTGGTTGACGTCAAAAACCGACGGTGAAATGGTAACCTGCGAAAAAGCCGCCATCGTAAAGAGGCAGGCAAACCAGGTCAAAAAGTTAATTTTTTTCATAGCGGTAATAAAAGAAAAGGGCTCCCTTTCGAAAGCCCCTTTCGGTAATTTAATTTGCGGTAAGTGAATAGGTGTAGTTGCGCGGAGAGCTCAGGTCGAGGGTAATCGTGTAGCTTCCGGTCACAGGGACGGCAATGTTGGCACCGCCCTGGTTGAGTACGCCATCGGCACCGTCATCGCCGTAGTTCAGGTCCCAATTGTCGTTGGCGCGGAATTTAATCTCCTGCCCTCCCGTAAGGTTCATGGTGATGGTCCACTGCTTGGTGGTCTCGTCATAGGTCATGTCGGTATCCGAATCCCATCCCGTAGGCGTTGCCGAGCCGATGATTCCCCATGCGGTTGGCTGCGCGTCATAAACAAGCGTGTTCGTGTTGGCCGTGATGCGGTAGTAGCCGGGGGCCGATAGCATGATATTCGATTCGCCTTCCTGGGCCAGGATGCCCGAGAAAGAACCGTCATCGCCGTAATCGCCATCCCATCCGGTGTTGGTGGGCAGAAGCTTGAATTCCGGCGTGGCAACGTCCATCCAAACATAACCTTCAAAGTCGGTCATGCCAAAGCCCGAAGCCTGGATAGGCGCACCGTCGGCGGGCGTCCAGTCGCTACCGTAACCGCTTGCGCCCTGGAAATTACCCACGACGTAAAGTTTTGGCGATTCGGTGGTGTACGGAGTGATGTTGATGGGAACTACATTTGAAAACATTTCCTCGGCACCGCTGGCAGACGATTTTACGCGCACCAGGAAAGTCGATGTCTCATAAGGAGTCGCGCCCAAAGCAAGCGCGGCATTGTTCATGGTCTCAACCGAAACCGAAACCTGGTTGGCGCTGTTTGCACCGCCCAAGACCTGGGGAGCAGAAAAGTCACCGCCTTCAACATCCATCTGGACCTCGTAGGAAACGGGGACACTGCCGCCGTAGTTTGCCGTGGACCATACGAAGCGCTCGGCCTGCATGGACATATTTTCGGGCAAAAGTGTGTAGGTCGTGGCTTCGGCAGGGGCCTCCAATACCGGGGCGTCGATGCCCTGGATCACCGGCCTGTCCTCCACATCGTCGGTGCTGCACGAAAATGCGACGATGCCAAAAATTGCAATTAGGGATTTTGTTATATTTTTCATATTCAATTTATTTACTATTAATAGCCTGGGTTTTGTTGTAAGTTAGGATTGGCGACCAATGCATTGGACGGGATCGGGAACAGGTTGCGGTAGGCCGGTGTCGGTGCGCCTGTTGCCACATTTCCTTTCCAGGGCCACAGATAAGCTCCGCCTGTAAATTTCCCAAAACGGATCAGGTCGGTGCGTCGGTGCGCCTCCCAATGCAGTTCGCGGGCGCGTTCATCCAGGATGAAATCCAGATCAAGCGCGCTGCTGTTGATGTTGCCCGAGTTACTTCCGTAGGCACGCTCGCGCAACTGGTTCACGTACGTCACGGCATCGCCCATATTGCCAAATCCGCGCACGGCGAGCTCGGCATACATCAGGTACGCATCCGCAAGGCGGAACATCGGGAAGTCGATATCTACGAAATCACCTGAGCTGTCCGATCCCTGGTTTCCGTTCACATCCACGTTTTTGTATTTTTTGATGGCATAACCGTCGTTGAAGTTACCCACATTTACGATTTCCTTGGTCTGCCCGGATGTGTGGAACTGGGCGCGCTGGTCAGCCGTGCCCGTTTCAAACAGGTCGACAAAAGCCGATGTTGTCCTGGTTCCGCCCCAACCGCCGTAGATACCGAACTCCGCCGGGCTCATGTTCCCCCCAACCGGTGCGTGGGTCAAATATGTGGTTCCGCCAAAGGTCTTGGTGTAGATTCCGTCAAAGGCAACCGCAAAGATAAACTCGTTCTGGGCGCCATTGGTGTCGTTGTCCGCCAGGAAGAGTTCATTGTAATCATCGTGCAACGTATAGCTGGACGAGACGATATTGTTGACCAGCGGTAGCGCATCGGCATAACGCGGTGTACCCGTGTACACTTCGGCGTTCATGTAAAGTTTGGCCAGAAGCATCCATGCGGCGGCCTGGTCCACGCGGTACTTCTCGTTCATTCCCGGCGCTTTAAGCAACGGCGTTACCTCGATAAGTTCCTGCTCGACAAAATCAAACAGTTCCTGACGCGATGCATATTCCGGATAGAAAAACGTGGAAGGCGCATCTTCGGTCACGAGCGAAGCGCCTCCAAAAAGGTCCACCAGGTGCCAGTAGCTCAGGGCACGCAGCCAACGGGCCTCGGCACGGTAAGTCTGGATTTCAGCGCGCAGGTCTGCGGGAACATTGCGGCTGTCGAGTTTCTCGTCGGTGGTCTGGCGAAGGAACTCGTTGCAGTTCACGATCTGGAACGAAAGGCGGGAAAACGTCGCATTGATGAACACGTCAAGTGATGACCAGGTGTGATAATGGAAATCCTTGATCGTTGCGTCGTTCCAGGCAATGATCGCCTCGTCTGTGGTGAGTTCCTGCATGTTCCAGTATCCGCGGATGTATTGGCTAAAGCCCTCATCGATCCCCGAAATATCCGCCTGTCCTGCCGGACCCTGCTGGCCCGTTGTGGCAAGGCCCGCATAAAGCTTGGCAAGGAACTGTCGGTAAGAAGCGGGATTGTTGAAGAACGCTTCGTCCGATAGCAGGTTCTGGTTGTCCGGCTCCTGGTCGAGTTCCGAGAGGCACGAAGACATCGTCAGCGCCAACAAGAGCGTGGCAATGCCCAGAAATTTAAACTTCATTCTTTTCATTGTAGCTTTTTTTTAGAAATTAACATTTAATCCCAGTGTATACATGACCGGCCTTGGATAGATGCTGCTGTCGATACCGCCCGAAATCTCGGGGTCGATGCCATCATACTCGGTGAAAAGAAGCAGGTTCTGTCCCGATGCCGTCACGCGGTAGGTTGTCTTCGACTCCTTACCTGCAGGGAACGTATACCCGATGGTCACGTTGTCCAAACGGACGAACGACGCATCCTGGATGTAATAATCAGATTCATAACGCGCATTGGCAAATCCGGTTTCCAGTACGTTGTCGACGCCGTTGGAAAGGTAACCCGCACTCTCGTTGAGAAGGATGATGGTTTTGTGACCGTAGTTGGACTGGACGTTGTTGTAGTTATAGTTGCCCCAGCTTCCCCTCCATGCCATTGAGAAATCGAAGTTTTTCCAGTCCACATAAGTATTGAAGCCATAGAACACGTCGGCGGCCGGTTTTTTATAACGGTATTTGTCCTGCTCGTTGATGGTCCCATCCTGGTTGCGGTCGATGTAGACTCCGTCAAGCGGCTGTCCGTCAGCGCCATAGGCTTGTTCGTAAACGTAGAAAGCGTATGGTTCGTATCCGATCTGCAGATTTTGGATCGTGTTTCCTACACCACCCTGGTAACCGCCCACGTTGATTCCGGGTCCATTCGGATTCGATGTCGCCAGTTTCTTGATCTCCGAATCCTGGAAAGTAATGTTTCCGCCGATCCTCCAGGTCACGTTGTCGTTCTGTACCGGGATGACCTCGGCAGCAATTTCCACCCCTTTGTTCTCAAGGCCGCCCACGTTGTAGAAATCGGCGTTTGAGAATCCAAAGAACGCAGGGTTGTTGATAAACAGGAGCAAATCTTCGGTCGTCCTTTTATAGAGGTCAATGGATCCCGTGAAACGATTTTCAAAGAACCCGAAGTCAAGCCCGATGTTTTGCGTCTCGGTCTCTTCCCACTTCAGGCTTGGGTTGTAGGCCTCGGGACGGTAAGGCACGACGAAAGAATCGCCAAACTGGTATTGCGCACCCTGGTCGGCACCCGAATAAAGCGGAATGGAAGGGTAAAACTCAAAGACTTCCTGCTGTCCGGTAATACCCCAGCCCAGGCGAAGCTTCAGGTTTGATACGGTTTTCGAATCCTTCAGGAAAGCCTCCTCGTCGATTTTCCAGGCAAAAGCTGCGGCCGGGAAGTTGGACCAGCGGTAATCCTCGGTAAACCTGGAGGTCGCATCGGTACGGAAGGACAGCGTCAACAGGTAGCGATCCTTGATGTTCAGGTTCGCACGCCCGAAGAATGACTGGATATTGTAGCGCGTAGGCCCAAAACTGTTGATGGTTTCGACATCGGTTGCAAAGACGGTGGATGTGTTCCTGCTCTCATTGCGGAATCCCTGGTAGGAATAACCACCCGTTAAATCGAGCACCGTCGAAATTCCTGAAATGTCCTTCTTATAATTGAGGTAAAGGTCCATCAACTGGTTTTTCCGGTTCTCGGTATTGTTGTAAAAATTACCGGCGTCGGTGAAGGCGAATTCCTCGGATGTGTTTCCAAAAGAACGCCCCGTCTGCTCCTCATAACCAAAGTTGGCAATGGCGCGCAAATCGGGGAAAAAGTGAAGTTTGTAGTCAAACTGGATGTTTCCGAGGCTACGGTAAGAACGCCCGTAATTATTGGTTTGGTGGATCAGCGAAAGCGGGTTCCGCGGCGCCAGGTTGTTGGTCCACTGGAAATACGTCCCGTCCTCATTGCGTGGCGATTGGGTCGGATCGAAATTGATCGCTGCCCCAATGGCTCCGCGGTTTGAATAGTTGTTGCGGATGGAGGACGTGTTGTTGTTGAGTTCCACGCGAAGGTGGTTGTCGAAGAAATTCCCGATAACCGACCCGCCGATGGTGACCCGGTTCATGTTGTCGCGGAGCAGGATCCCGTTCAGGTCAGCCATACCCACGGACGCCCGGTAAGTAATGTTTTCCGAACCTCCCGAAAGCGACACGTTGTGGTCGGTCCCCGTCGCGGTGCGGTAGATTTCCTTTTGCCAGTCGGTGCTCGCATCGCCAAGCAACAACTCAGATGTATTGATGCCATCGTCGTCCACAAAACCGTTCGCACTGATGAAGTCGCGGAACTGGCGCGCGCTGAGCACGTTGACGTAATCATATACCTGCGAAACAGAGAAATTCCCGTTGTAATTTACCTGCATCTCGCCCGAACGGCCTTTTTTGGTCGTGATGATGATCACCCCGTTGGAGGCGCGAGAACCGTAGATTGCGGTTGCCGATGCATCTTTCAAGACCGTAACCGATTCGATGTTGTTCTGGTTGATGGTTGCCAGCGGGTTACGTCCGCCCTGAACGCCTCCGTTCACCAGTGGAAGGCCATCTATTACGTAGAGCGGGTCATTGTTTGCCGAAATGGAAGAACCGCTCCGGATCCTTACCGTTGCGCCTTCACCCGGGGCACCGCCACCGTTGGTGATCTGCAAACCGGCCACTTTACCCTGGATCATCTGGTCGGCCGAAACGACGGGGCCGCGGTTGAAGTCGCGCTCCGTTACGGTGGTCACCGCACCCGTCGCATCCTTCTTGCGCACCGAACCGTATCCCACCTGGACCACAACCTCGGAGAGCTGGTTGGCATCTTCCTGCATCGTGATGTTCAGGGTCGTCTGGCCCTGGAATGAAATGGTTTGTTCGGCATAGCCCACATAGCTGAATACCAGGATGTCGCCGTTGTTTACGCCCGAAATCTGGTACTTCCCGTCAAAGTCCGTCGCCACGCCGTTGGACGTGCCCTGGACCACGATGTTGACACCCGGAAGCGGCTGCCCCGAATTGTCCAGCACCGTACCCGAAACCACTGCCTGCGCAAAGGCTCCAAATGGGAGTAAGAGCATAAAAAATAACACCTTAGTGTAGATTGTTTTCATACGTTTTGTTTAGGTTAAATAGTCTGTTTTTGCACACCTGCACTTACTTCGAATGTTAAATTTAAGTAAAATTCCGTAGGATGCCCTTTAACCGCTGTTAAATGTGATTCGAAAACGTTTGCGTGTTGAAAACTTTCACATATTTTCAGTTATTTGCAAAGCCATTTGGGACAACTTTAAAAATCCGCGGCAATTCATTGCAAATCCGCATTTCATGAAAAGAAAAGTCACTTTAAAGCAGATTGCCCGCGAACTCGATGTGTCCATTTCAACGGTGTCAAAATCGCTTCGCAACAGCCCCGAAATCAGCGAGGATACCCGTGTGAAGGTCCAGGCTTTCGCAAAACTCTACAACTACAAGCCCAACAACATCGCGCTCAGCCTCAAGAACCGAAAAACCAAGACCATAGGCATCATCATTCCCGAAATCGTCCACCACTTTTTCGCGACCGTCATCAGCGGGATCGAACAAGTGGCGAACGAGTCCGGCTATAACGTTATCGTTTGCCTCTCGAACGAATCATTCGACAAGGAGGTGATCAACATGGAAATGCTTGCGAACGGCAGCATCGACGGCTTTATCATGTCGCTTTCAAAAGAGACGCAGTTCAAGGGCGACTTCCACCACATCACCGAAATCATCAGCCAGGGGATGCCGGTGGTCATGTTTGACCGGGTGACCAACGATGTGCTTTGCGACAAGGTCATCATTGATGACAAATCGGCGGCCTACGACGCGGTGCAGAGCCTGATCCTGGCCGCTAAAAGGCGAATCGCGCTCATTACCACCGTGGATTACGTCAGTGTGGGGAAGTTGCGCACCGACGGGTATACCAAGGCGCTTCGGGACAACGACATCCCTTTCGACCCGGACCTGATCCTGAAGATCGAAGACATGGATAATTGCGAATCGGCCATCGCCGGACTCATTGAGGACAAGGCCATCGACGCGGCTTTCGCGGTTAACGAACTTTTCGCCGTCACCGTGATCAAGACCGCAGCGAAATTGGGGATGCGGGTACCCGATGACATCTCGGTCATCGCCTTTACCGACGGCATCATCTCCCGCTCCTCCACCCCTACGATCACCACCGTCAGCCAAAACGGCGTTGTGATGGGACGGCAGGCGGCCCGGATGCTCATTGACCGCCTGGAATCGGAATCGGATGCCGAACAATATACCACCGAGGTCATCGAAACACACCTCATCGAGCGCGAATCCACCAAACGTTAAAAATTTCGAGGTAACAAAAAAAAACTATCTTTACACCGCAAATCAAGGCTTGCACTTACTTCGAAAACAAGTGAAGTTTTGATAAGCATCGCGCTTATCGTAGTCAATATCAATACATTACGATAAATGGAAAAGCGTAGATTGGGATTCTGGGAAATCTGGAACATGAGTTTCGGCTTCCTGGGGATCCAAATGGGATTTGCCCTCCAGAATGCAAATGCCAGCCGAATCCTCCAGATTTTTGGTGCCGACGTCCACGAACTCTCGTGGTTCTGGATCATTGCCCCGCTCATGGGACTCATTGTCCAGCCGATCATCGGTCACTACAGCGACCAGACCTGGGGCCGTTTCGGGCGCCGAAAACCCTTTTTCCTTGCCGGAGCCCTCCTCGCCTCCATTGGGCTTATCCTGATGCCGCAGGCAGACATCTTCATTTCCATCCTTCCCGCATTGTGGGTGGGCGCCGGGATGCTGATGATCATGGATGCGTCGTTCAACATCGCCATGGAGCCGTTCCGGGCGCTTGTCGGCGACAATCTCCGCACCGATCAGCGAACGTTGGGATTCAGCGTCCAGACCGCGCTCATCGGGTTTGGGGCGGTTATCGGGTCGTGGCTTCCCTATGTCCTGACCAATTGGTTCGGAATTTCCAATGAGAGCGCCGACGGAGGCGTTCCACCACACCTGATCTACTCGTTTGTCGTCGGCGCGCTTATCCTGGTCGGATCCATATTGGTTACGATTTTTACGACCAAGGAATATTCTCCCGAGGAACTGGATCGCTTTTCGGACGAAAAAGCTCACAAACAGGCGCTTGAGGAGGATCACGAGGTCGATCGCAAGGAGGCCCGTCTTATAGACATTTTTGACGATTTCCGAAAGATGCCCACGACGATGCGGCAATTGAGCTGGGTGCAGTTCTTCTCGTGGTTCGGGCTATTTGGCATGTGGGTTTTCACGACCCCTGCAATCGCCCACCACATTTACGGACTGCCCATCGACGACACCAAAAGCGCTGCCTATCAGGATGCGGGGGATTGGGTCGGGGTCCTGTTTGGGGTCTACAACCTGGTGTCGGCAGTATTTGCTTTCGCGCTTCCCTACATCGCCAAACAAATCGGGAGAAAAATGACGCACGCACTGTCGCTTGTCATCGGCGGCATTGGTCTGCTCTCGATGTATGTCATGCCCGATAAGGATTGGCTGATGCTGTCAATGGTTTGCATCGGGATTGCCTGGGCTTCGATCCTTGCAATGCCGTACGCGATCCTGGCCGGGGCGATATCCCCAAAGAAAATGGGCGTCTACATGGGAATCTTCAACTTTTTCATCGTAATCCCTCAAATTATCAACGCCATCATCGGCGGACCTCTCGTAAAATACCTTTATAATGACAATGCCATCTTTGCCCTGGTGACCAGCGGCGTGAGCTTTTTGATTGCCGCCGCACTGGTATTCAAGGTTAAGGATGTCGACGACGTA
This sequence comes from Bacteroidota bacterium, assembly GCA_023390775.1. Classification (GTDB taxonomy): domain Bacteria; phylum Bacteroidota; class Bacteroidia; order Flavobacteriales; family Flavobacteriaceae; genus Flavobacterium. The sequence goes on from JAEWCF010000062.1 coordinate 83,731, forward strand.
ATACAAAAATGACAAAAAAGGCCTTCATATTCGACCTCGACGGCGTGATCGTCGATACCGCGAGGTACCATTTTTTCGCGTGGCAGAAGATTGCCGCCGAACTCGGGGTGGAATTCACACCGGAACACAACGAAAAACTTAAGGGCGTAAGCCGCGTCCGCTCACTGGACATCATCCTCGAGCTTGGGAAGATCACGGCTCGCGATGAGGACCGTCAGCGCTGGCTCCATCAAAAAAATGAGGATTACCTGGGCTATATCGCCAACATGGACGAGACCGAAATCCTGCCGGGCGTCATGCACACGCTCAAATACCTCAAGCGGAACGGCCAGCCGATCGCGCTGGGTTCGGCAAGCAAGAATGCAAGGCCGATCCTGCAGAAGGTCGGGATTCTCGAATATTTCGATGCGATAGTGGACGGAAACGACGTCACCAATGCCAAGCCGGATCCCGAAGTTTTCCTGCAGGCCGCACGCCAGTTGGGTGCCAAGCCAGAAGATTCGATCGTTTTCGAGGATTCGGAAGCGGGAATCGATGCCGCCAACATCGCCGGAATGACCAGCGTGGGCATCGGCGAGGAAAAAATCTTGCAATGCGCGCACTTCTGCTTCCCCGACTTCACGCATGTGGATTCGGCATTCCTAGAAACTTTGATTAACCGATAAATTTTGAATTGAACGCCGGTTGACATTCGTCGTTCGACATTTGACATAAAAATGAACCAGGATTATATTAAACCGGACGCGTGGTCCATCATTGAGGAAGGGTTTGACCCGGAGAGGGTAAAATCGTCCGAGAGCCTTTTCAGCATCGGCAACGGCGCCATGGGCCAACGCGCCAATTTTGAAGAAACGTATACGGACGAAACCTTTCAGGGAAGTTACATCGCCGGCGTCTATTACCCGGACAAAACCAAGGTGGGATGGTGGAAAAACGGCTATCCCGAATATTTCGCCAAAGTCCTTAACGCGCCCAACTGGATCGGGATTGACATCGCCATTGACGGCGAGAACCTCGACCTGGCGAAATGCGAGGTGAAAAGTTTCAGGCGCGAACTCAACATGAAGGAAGGCTGGTACCGGCGCACCTTTGATGCGGTTTTGCAGAATGGCGTCGAGATCAGGGCCGATGTGTTGCGATTTCTGTCGATGGATCTTGACGAATCGGGTATGATCCGATACACCGTGACACCTCTGAACCGCGACGTCGCGATTGAATTCAGGCCGTATCTCGATGCCGGCGTCCACAACGAAGATGCGAACTGGGAAGAAAAATTCTGGGAAACGATCGCCGTGGAGCACCAAGCGAATTCGGCATTTGTTACCGCGCGGACCTTCAAGACGCACTTTGGCGCGACCGCGTTCATGCACAATGAGATATTCGTTGCGGGGGAAAATAGCGGTGCAAAACCTTCGGATATATCGTCGGAAAAGGACAAAATTGGATTTGTTTATTCCGTATCGGCGAAATCCGGACAAACCGCAACGATCGAGAAAATCGGCGGTTATACCGTAACGCTGAACCACAAGGAATCTGAGCTTGTACAGGCCGCGAATTCGGTGATCAAAAAGGCATCGGAGAAGGGATTCGACACCATGCTGGCCGATCAGGCCAGGAGCTGGGCGGCAATCTGGGATATGTCGGACATCACCATCGACGGCGATGTCAAGGCGCAACAGGGCATCCGCTTCAATATTTTCCAGCTGAACCAGACCTATTCGGGAAAGGACTCGAGGCTGAACATCGGCCCGAAAGGCTTTACCGGCGAAAAATACGGCGGTTCGACCTACTGGGACACCGAGGCGTACTGCATTCCCTTTTACATGGCGACCAAGGACCAGGGCGTCGCGCGGAATCTGCTCACGTATCGGTACAACCAACTCGGCAAGGCAATCGAGAACGCCGAAAAACTCGGCTTCACCAATGGTGCCGCGCTTTTCCCGATGGTGACTATGAACGGCGAGGAGTGCCATAACGAGTGGGAGATCACTTTTGAGGAGATCCATCGGAACGGGGCGATAGCTTTCGCCATCTACAATTACCACCGTTTTACGGGAGATTATTCCTACATTCCCGAAAAGGGCCTTGAAGTCCTGATCGCGATTGCAAGATTCTGGCATCAGCGCGCCACGTGGTCGACCCACAAGGAACGCTTCATGATCCTTGGCGTCACCGGCCCGAACGAGTACGAGAACAACGTCAACAACAACTGGTACACGAATTACCTGGCCAAGTGGTGCATCGATTATGCGATGGAGCAAATCGAAAAGGTTCGGGAAGATTATCCGGCCGATTACGAGCGAATCGTAACCTCGACCAAAATCGACAAAGCCGAACTGCTCCATTGGAAAAAAGTTGCGGACAAGATGTACTTCCCTTATGATGAAAACCTGGACATTTATCTGCAACAGGACGGATTTTTGGACAAGGAACTCGTCAAAGTTTCCGATTTGGACCGCTCCCAGCGCCCGATCAACCAGAAGTGGTCCTGGGACCGAATCCTGCGCTCTCCCTACATCAAGCAGGCCGACGTTTTGCAGGGATTCTACTTTTTCGAGGATCACTTTACAAGGGAACAACTCGAAAGGCACTTTGATTTTTACGAGCCGTTCACGGTGCATGAGAGTTCGCTGTCGCCTTGCGTGCACTCGATCCAAGCTGCTGTTTTGGACAAGATGGACATGGCCTATACTTTTTACCTGCGAACTTCGCGGCTCGACCTTGACGATTATAACAAGGAGGTTGAGGAAGGCTGCCATATCACGTCAATGGCCGGAACCTGGATGAGCATCGTGGAGGGTTTTGGAGGCATGCGGGTCAAGGATGATGTTTTGCACTTTACGCCAAGGATTCCCAAGGAATGGAAGGGGTATTCATTTAAAATCAATTTCAGGAACCAGGTTTTGAAGGTGATGGTTGAGGACGGGAAGACCAGTTTTGGGTTGGAAGAGGGATCGGCAATGAAGGTGGTGGTGAATGGCGTTGAAATTGCGGTGGAACCGAATAAATTTGTGACGGTTTAACAATTTTTGCGGTTTTGCCGGATATAAACCTCAAAGGTTTTGAAAACCTTTGAGGTTTTACAACCATGGAAAAACTTGCAAAATTACATCCGGGCCGAAAATATCGTATAGAACATCAAGGGAACGCGGGAGGGACAATCTTTTTTGAAAGTGCTAATAAATCGTATTTTTTACTTTTGTTGCAAAAGCACTTAGGCGAGTTGGGAGTAATAAGCAACATCGAACTCCATAAATGTAAATTGTCCTTCGACATTAAATTTTTTGAGGAGATCAAATTGCCCGCACAATACAGGCACAAGTTATATTTGCCATTATCAAATTTGTTCAACAGCTATTCAAAATCGATCAATAAACGGTTTGACCGGCAGGGCAGTTTGTTTAAAACCAGATTTGATCGTGTGGAAATAGAATAAAATGCTCTAAACATGAATGGAAAAATTTCTATTGGATGCAAACCTCAAAGGTTTTCAAAACCTTTGAGGTTTATAGTTATAATTATAGTACTACTAACCGCCCCCCTCTTCGCCCAACCCCGCACCGAACCCCCTTTCTGGTACGCCGGCATGAAAAACCCCGAACTCCAGATCATGTTCCACGGCAAGGACATCGGCAAGAGCGAGATCACGGCTACGGGCGCGACCATAACCGGGATCGTCAAAACCGAAAACCCCAACTATGCCTTTGTCACCATCAACACCGCAGGGCTAAAACCGGGCAAGATTGCTTTCAGCTTCAAATCGGGAAAAAAAGTAAGCAAAATAGACTACGAACTCCGGGAGCGACGCGCCAATTCTGCAAGCCGCGAGAGTTTCGATTCATCCGATGTCATCTACCTCGTGATGCCGGACCGCTTCGCCAACGGAAATCCCACAAACGACAATATGCCCGGCATGCTGGACCAGGCAAACCGTTCGGCCATCGACGGTCGGCACGGCGGCGACATCTCGGGCATCGTCAAAAACCTCGACTACATCAAGGAACTCGGCGCGACCGCCATCTGGAGCACGCCCCTTTGCGAAGACAACGACCCGCGTGGGAGCTACCACGGCTACGGCCAATCGGATGTGTACAAGATCGATCCGCGTTACGGAACCAATGAAGACTACGTCGCGCTTTCGGCCGAAATGCACAAACGCGGGCTAAAACTCATCATGGATTACGTCACCAACCACTGGGGAAAGCACTGGACATTTGACGATCTGCCCACCTACGACTGGCTCCATAACTTCCCGGGATATGCGCAAACCAACTACCGCATGACCACGCAAATGGACCCCAATGCCTCGCAAATCGACGCCAAAATGTGCATGGACGGCTGGTTCGTAAAATCAATGCCCGACCTCAACCAGCGCAATCCACTTATGCTCAACTACCTCATTCAGAATGCGATCTGGTGGATCGAATACGCCGATCTGGACGGCTTCCGCGTCGACACGTATTCGTATAACGACAAGGAAGGCATTGCCAAATGGACCAAGGCCATCACCGATGAATACCCCAATTTCAATATCGCGGGCGAAGTCTGGATGCACGACCAGGCGCAGATGGCCTACTGGCAAAAGGATTCCAAGATCGGGGCGCTGCAGAGCTACAATTCACATCTGCCCACGGTCATGGACTTCACGCTCCACAACGCGATCATGCAGGCTTTTACCGAAACAAAATCCGAGTGGGACAAAGGCATGATCCGCATTTATGAGAATTTCGTCAACGACTTCCTCTATCCGGACATCAACAACATCCTGGTCTTCTTCGATAACCACGACACCCAGCGCATCAACCAGCACTATCCGGACATCCGCGACTACAAACTGGCCCTGGCGCTGATTTCCACCATTCGCGGCATCCCGCAAATTTATTACGGTTCCGAGATCGGTATGAAGGGCGACAAGGGCAAGGGCGACGGCGACATCAGGCGCGACTTTCCCGGAGGCTGGCCCGGCGATCCCGTCAATGCGTTCACCGCATCCGGACGCACCGATGCCCAAAACGAATATTTCAACTTCACCAAAACCCTGCTTAACTGGCGCAAGACCAATCCCGCCATCCACAGTGGCAAAACAACTCAATACATCCCCGAGAACAATGTATACGTCTATTTCCGCGAACTGGACGGCAAAACGGTGATGGTCGCGCTCAACAACAGCCTGGAAACCCAGGCCCTCAAACTCGAACGCTTTCGCGAAAACCTCAAGTCCGCCGCGACGGGCCGCGAGATAATCACGCAAAAAATCGTAGATTTGGGCAACAGCCTGGAAATTGCCTCCAAGACGCCGATGATCATCGAGTTGGATTAATTTTTGGAGCTGTTTCCCGCTGTCCGCTGCAATCTTTGAGACCTCGCAGGTGTTTAAGACCTGCGAGGTCTTCCAAAGGATTTCCGCTTCCATCGGGGCTAAACCTCACGCATGAAAAAACTTCTGTTCCTGTTGCTTTTGGCCACCGCCGCGATGTCGGCGCAAAATGCCGCGCGCCAATACCTCGGCCATACAAGATCTGCCCACGGCGCCGAAGTCCGCGTCTCCGATGGTACTTACCGCATCCGGTTTTACAACCCCAACATCGCCGAAACCACATTCATTCCCAAAGGAGAATCCGCCGTCCAGGATTCGCATGCGGTCATTGCGCCCCCGCAGATTCTGTCGATCGGTCAGGAGGAAACGCAACAAAAACTCGAATTCGTCACCTCGGGCATTACCGTACAGATTGAAAAATCACCTTGCAGGATCAGTTATTTTTTCGGCAGTAAGCTCCTTCTTTCCGAAAAAGATGGTTTTATCCAAAAAGATTCAACAAGGGCTGTCAATTTTAACCTGACACCGGACGAAGCGCTTTACGGCGGCGGCGCCCGCGTGCTCGGCATGGACCGCCGCGGCAACAGGCTAAAACTGTACAACCGCGCGCATTACGGTTACGAGACCCGCTCCGAACTCATGAATTTCACAATGCCGCTTGTCCTGTCGTCCAAAATCTACGCGGTACACTTTGACAATCCGGCAATCGGGTTTCTTGATCTTGACAGCCAAAAAAACAACACGCTCGAATACGAGGTCATCTCCGGCCGGATGACCTATCAGGTGATCGCACACGAAAATTGGGAACGCCTGATTGAAAACTATACGCATCTCACCGGACGGCAGCCGATGCCTCCACGTTGGGCACTGGGGAATTTCGCAAGCCGGTTCGGTTACCATTCGCAAAAAGAAGCCGAGGCAACGATCGCGAAATTCAAACAGGAGAAGATCCCCGTCGACGCCATAATTCTTGATCTGTACTGGTTCGGCAAGGACATAAAGGGAACTTTGGGCAACCTTCGCCCCTACCGCGACAGCTTCCCGGATTTCGAAGGCATGATCGCGCGCTTCAAACAGCAGGGCATCCGCACCATCCCCATCACCGAGCCCTTTATCCTCACCACTTCCTCCCGTTGGGACGAGGCGGTCAAAAATGACATCCTCGCCAAGGACTCGCTAGGAAAGCCTTTCGTATACGACTTTTACTTCGGGAATACGGGGCTCATCGACCTGTTCAAACCCTCTGCGCGCGAATGGTTTTGGAACATCTACAAAAACCTGGGCAAAATGGGCGTAGAAGGCGTCTGGGGCGATCTCGGCGAACCCGAGGTCCATCCTGCGAAACTTCGTCACGCCACCGGCACCGCCGACGAGCTCCACAATATTTACGGCCATGAGTGGGCCAAACTCGTTTTTGAGGGTTACAAACGCGATTTTCCCGGCATCCGGCCGTTTATCCTGATGCGTTCGGGATATTCGGGGTCGCAGCGATACGGCATGATTCCGTGGTCCGGGGATGTGAACCGAACCTGGGGCGGCCTCTCCGGCCAAACCGAGATCGCCCTGCAAATGGGCATGCAGGGAATGGGCTACATGCATTCGGACCTGGGCGGGTTTGCAGGCGAAAACCTCGATGACGAACTCTACGTCCGCTGGTTGCAATACGGGGTATTCCAGCCCATCTTCAGGCCTCACGCACAGGAGGAAGTCCCATCGGAACCCGTTTATCGGTCGGCCAAAGCCATGCAACTCGCCAAAAAAGCGATCGAGCTCCGTTATGAGTTGATGCCATACAACTACACACTTGCCTTCCAAAACAATCAATCGGGAACCCCGCTCATGCGGCCCGTGCTGTTTGAGGAACCGCAAAACCCGAAAGCGCATCGCATTTCCGATCAGTATTTGTGGGGCGACGCATTCCTTGTGGCCCCCGTTTTTGCAGCCGGCCAAAAAACACGCGAGGTCTATTTCCCTAGGACGTCGAACTGGTTTGAACTTGGCCGCAAAAAATACAATGCGGGCGCGACGCATACCATTCCGCTGGTGGAAGATGAAATCCCGGTGTTTGTACGGGGAGGCGCGTTTATCCCCGTTCTGCCCAAAGCCATACAAAATGAGTTGCAGTACCCTAAGGACAATTTGACCATCCGCTACATCCACGACGATGCGGTGAAAAAAAGTTCCGGCATCTTCTACGACGACGACGGCCTCACCCCTCAGGCATTTGAAAAGGGTCAATACGAGATTTTGCGCTTCACCTCCCGCATCAACGGCCGAAGCCTGCACATCGAAGTCACCTCGGAGGCCGGTGCCAATTGGGATCCCGTCGAGCGCGAATTGCTATTTGAAGTATACGACCTCATGCGCAAGGCCACCTATCCGGTGAAGCTCAAGAGCGGAAAATCAAAAAAAATAACTTTAAACCTGGACCGAAAATGAGACTGGGAATCCTGACATTGCTCGCGGTTACCTTAACCGCATCGTGCGCCGCACAACCAACTAAGCAAAAACCGCCTTTTGTCTGGGAAGGCGCCAACCTCTATTTCCTGCTCGTGGACCGCTTCCACAACGGCGATCCTTCAAACGACCTGAATTTCGGACGTACACGCGAAGCCGCGCCCATGCGAGGTTTTAAAGGCGGTGACATCCGCGGTATCATCAAGAAGATAGACGAGGGCTATTTCGATGCGCTCGGGATCAACGCGATCTGGCTCACGCCGATTGTCGAGCAGATCCACGACGGTGTTGATGAGGGAACCGGGCTTTCCTACGGCTTCCACGGATACTGGACAAAGGATTGGACGCGCCTCGACCCCAATTTCGGGACGGAAAAAGACCTCGCCGAAATGGTCGAGAAAGCCCACGCCAAGGGTATCCGCATCGTCCTGGACGGCGTCATCAACCACACCGGCCCGGTCACCGAAAAAGACGAAGTATGGCCTTCGGATTGGGTGCGGACCGAACCGCAGTGCGATTATAAGACCTATTCGGGCAACATTACCTGCACGCTGGTCCGGAACCTGCCCGACGTCAAGACCGAAAGCGACCGCGAGGTCCAGGTGCCGCCGCATTTGGTGCGCAAATGGAAACAGGAGGGCCGGTACGAGAAGGAAATGCGCGAGCTTGACGCCTTTTTCGAGCGGACCAAATACCCGCGTGCCCCGCGCTACTACATCATCAAGTGGCTCACCGATTACATCACCGATTACGGCATCGACGGGTACCGCGCCGACACGGTCAAACACACCGAGGAAGGTGTCTGGGCCGATTTCAAGGCACAGTGCGACTACGCTTTCAAACAATGGAAAAAAGCGAATCCCGCCAGGGTACTTGACGACAATCCGTTTTACCTGATTGCCGAAGTGTATAACTACGGCATCGGCGGCGGCCAGGAATTTGACTTTGGCGACAAAAAAGTAAATTATTTCAAGAATGGCTTTAACAGCCTGATCAATTTCGAGTTCAAGTGGAATGCGAAAGACCCGTATGAAGCGATTTTCTCCCGATATTCGACCCTGCTCAACAGCGAGCTCGAAGGCTACGGCGTCCTCAACTACATCTCCAGCCACGACGACGGCCAGCCCTTTGACGGCAACCGCGAAAAGACCTACGAATCGGCGACGAAGCTCTTGCTTGCGCCGGGAACGGCGCAGGTTTATTACGGTGACGAGACAGGGCGGAAGCTCTCGGTCGAGGGTGCACAGGGCGATGCAAACCTGCGTTCGCCGATGGATTGGCAAACGGTCGATTCGCCCGAGACCAAAAAACTCCTGGAGCACTGGCAGAAACTGGGGCAATTCAGGAAAAACCATCCGGCCGTTGGCGCGGGCATCCACCACCAGTTGTCCGCGAGGCCTTATGTCTTTAGCCGCGCGATGAAACGCGGCAAATTCCTGGACCGCGTGGTTGTGGGCCTGGACTTGCCGGCGGGTCGCAAGGAGATTAATGTTTCGAAGATTTTCAAGGACGGAAAGCAATTATACGACGCCTATTCGGGACAAACGGTGACCGTTTCAGGCGGAAAGGCAATAGTCGAATCGCCGTTTGGCATCGTGCTGCTCGAGGAAAAATAATGAAGCCGGTCTCCATCGCACACCGCGGCGCATCGGGGCACGAACCCGAGAATACGATGGCCGCTTTTGAAAAGGCCCTTGCCCTGGGTTGCGGCGGGATTGAACTCGACGTCATGCTCACCTCCGACGGCGTCCCGGTGGTCTTCCACGATGAATCCACCGATCGGCTCACAGGGCATCGCGGCCTGGTATCCGATATGAAAATTTCGGAACTGCGCGGGCTCAAAATCGCGGGAAAACATCGGATTCCCTTGTTGGAAGAAGTTTTGGAACTCGTTTCCGGCCGCTGTCTTTTAAATGTTGAGATCAAGGCTGCCGCCGCGGCTCCGGTTGTCGCCAAAATGATACCGAAGCATTTGGAAACTGATGCGTGCATCGTCTCATCGTTTGACTGGAACGTGCTGAAATTCCTTTCCGAAGACCATCCGTATCTTCAGCTTGGCGTGCTCACCATGACCGATTTGCCGTTGGCCATCGACTTTGCAAAATTTATCGGTTCGAAGGCGATCCATCCGCATTTCCACTTGCTTTCGCAACAGAACACAAAATCAATGCAGGCAGACGGGTTTCTGGTGAATTGCTGGACGGTAAACGATCAAACGGACATCGGGACAATGAAAAATTTTGGCGTGGACGGCATCATCACCGATTATCCCGAGCGAGTATGAAGAGTTACGACGTCATCATCGCGGGCGGCGGCGCGGCGGGATTTTTCGCTGCCATCAACATCGCCGAAAGTGCGCCCAATCTTAAAATCGCAATCCTGGAACGCGGCAAGGAAGTGCTCTCAAAAGTCCGTGTTTCGGGCGGTGGAAGGTGCAATGTTACCCATGCTTGTTTTGTCCCGAACGACCTGGTAAAATTCTACCCACGCGGCGAAAAGGAACTGCGCGGGCCTTTCCACGCCTTCGCATCGGGCGACACGATCGAGTGGTTCGAGAGCCGCGGCGTCCCGCTCAAGATCGAGGACGACGGCAGGATGTTTCCCGTATCCGATTCATCGCAAACCATCATTGACTGCTTCATGCAACAGGTGAAAAAACACAGGATCGAGGTGTTGACCGGCCAGAGCATTCAATCCATTTTCCAAAGTGATAATGGGTGGAAGATCGACACCCCGAACGACAATTTCAAATGTGAAAAACTCGTCATGGCTACGGGAAGCAACACCAAGATCTGGGAGATGCTGCGCGGATTGGGCCATTCCATCATTGAACCCGTTCCGTCGCTCTTTACCTTCAACATCAAGGATGCGCGGATAAAGGAATTGCCTGGAATCGCATCGGCTGCGCACGTTCGCGTCGACGGCACCAAACTCGAGGCATCGGGACCGCTTCTCATCACGCACTGGGGCATGAGCGGCCCGGCGATATTGAAGCTATCGGCGTGGGGCGCGCGCATTCTGGCGGACAAAAATTACCAGTTTACGATCACGGTGAATTGGTTACCCGATTACGATTTGGACGGCATCGGCACGGAACTGCGCGAACTCAAATCGGAACACTCAAAAAAAGTGGCTGCCAAAACGCCGATGTTCGGGCTTCCCAGGAGGTTATGGGAAAGCATGGTCGCGGCATCGGGCATCGGGACAGAAACTCGTTGGGCCGATCTTTCGAAAATTCAATTAGCGGAACTGCAAAAGCAACTAGGCGCGGCCAAATTTTCGGTCAACGGGAAAAGCACCTTCAAGGAGGAATTCGTCACGGCGGGCGGCATCGATCTTCGCGAGGTCAATTTCAAGACCATGGAAAGCAAGCTCCTGCCAAACCTTTACTTTGCGGGCGAGATCCTCGATATCGACGCGATCACCGGCGGCTTCAATTTCCAGAATGCGTGGACGGGGGGATTTTTGGCGGCGAGGGCGGTCGCAGGTCTTTAATTTTCCTACATTTACGCAAAACCGCTATTAATGAGACACTTGCTGCTTCTTTTTTTATCGCTGCAATGCATCGCGCAATGCGACCCCATCGATCAGTGCCTGTACACGTTTGAATTGAATGATTCTGCCGCCGACGGTTGGGACGGCAACACATTCGAGATTTGGCAGGACGGCCTTGTGGTCACTTTGGGTCCGCAGCTGCAACCGGGAATGGCTTCGGTTTCGGTGCCGGTGGCGCTTTGCATGGGCGAGCCGTATTACATCGTCCGCAGTAATCAGTCATCGACGCATGAACAGATCTCGCTTTCGCTTGAAAACGGTTTAGGCGTGACGGTATATCAGTATCCGCTGATGCAGGTCGATCACGAGCCGCAGTATTTTGGGACGGCCGTTTGTACCGCCGACGACTGCCAGCCGCCCGTTGATCTGCAGGTCTTTACACACGGCGGAGGCCCCAAACTCCATTGGACCGTAGGCGGCGATTCGCCGTGGGAAGTGATCGTGTTGCCGCAGGGAAGCGCAGCTCCGGGAGACGATGCTGTTGGAATGATATCAAATTGCCCCTTCGATCTTGCCGATTACCAGGACCAGCCCTATGACATCTACGTCCGCACGCTTTGTACCTGGGGCGGAACCAGCGCCTGGGAATCACTGCCGGGTTATAACACGATTTTGGGCATCGGTACGACCCAACCAGTTGATTTTACGATTTACCCTGTGCCGGCCGATGACCTGCTGACGATTGCCTCGACCGATGGAATCTGGCATGGAACCATCACCGATGCAACGGGCCGCAAAGTCCTGAATATTTCGGGCGATGGCGATGTGACGGTGAATGTTTCAAACCTGAAAATGGGAATTTATTTCCTGACGGCGCGGTCTGCATCGGGCGAAGTTTCGACCAAAAAATTTATCGTCCGCTAACGGTTGAGCCACCAGATCGAACCGTTGAGTATCGTCGCGAAACTGACCCAAGCCAAATACGGAATGAAAAGATAGCCTGCGGTTTTGTCGATCTTGCGAAACTGGTTCATCGTTTCGTAGATCATCAGCCAGAGAATTACGATCTCGATGAGCGCCAAAAGCGGGTTGCGGAGCCCGAAGAACAGGATCGACCACAAACCGTTGAGCGCGAGCTTGATCCCGAAAAATATCAATGCCCTTCTGACTAGCGGCCGGTTCTCCTCGATCTTGGACCAGACGATGCCCGCCGCGGTTCCCATCATGATGTAAAGGATGGTCCAGACTGGGCTGAACACCCACGACGGCGGGTTGAAAAACGGTTTTTCGACATACCGGAACCACTCGTCAACGCCGGAGCGAGTCGCATATCCGGACAGGAACCCGACCGCAAGGCAGAGCGCGATCATGATGGCAATCTTGGTTGCTTTTCCCATGATTTTTTTATTAAATATAATCAATCCCATCCAATCGCGGCACATCGTATATTTGCGAAAAGATTTTATGGATCAAGCCGATTTCGTTCCGAAGCCTTACGCCGATACTGTCAATTCCGGCCAAACCGGATGGAGCGCCCCCAGTAATATCGCGCTGGTCAAATATTGGGGCAAGCGGGAGAACCAGCTGCCGGCGAACCCGTCGCTGAGTTTTACTTTGAACGAGTGCACCACAAATACGCACGTCGGCTTTGAGAAAAAGGCTTCCGCCGATATTTCATTCGACATTTTATTGGACGGCACGCCCCGCCCCGACTTCGCGCCCAAGATCCACAAGTTCTTCGATCGCACGAAAGCATACCTTCCCTTTATTACCGATTACCATTTCACGATCGATACGCACAACACGTTTCCGCATTCGTCCGGGATCGCGTCGTCGGCATCAGGAATGGCCGCGCTGGCGCTGAACATGATGTCGATCGAGAGAATGCTTCAACCGGAAATGGCACAGGATCATTTCCTGCAAAAAGCCTCGTTTTTGGCCAGGCTTGGGTCCGGAAGTGCGTGCCGAAGCATCACCGGCAGCGCCGTCGCCTGGGGAAAACACGAGGAAATACCCGGCAGCAACGACTTAACTGGCGTGGACTGCTCATCGTTTTTACACGAAAATTTCCAGGACTACAAAGATGCGATACTGCTTGTGGACAGAGGCGAGAAGCAGGTGTCGAGTACCGTGGGGCACGATTTGATGCACGGACATCCGTTTGCCTCGGAGCGATTCGCGCAAGCGCACCAAAACATCACCCAACTCAAGCAGGCGCTAATGGCCGGCGACCTGGAAAACTTTATCCGCATCACCGAAAGCGAAGCCCTGACCCTGCACGCGATGATGATGACTTCCAACCCGTATTTCATCCTCATGAAGCCCAATACCCTCGAGATCATCAACAAGATTTGGAGCTTCCGAAAGGCATCCAATATTCCGGTCTGTTTCACGTTAGATGCCGGAGCAAACGTCCATATGCTGTACCCGGCGGCGGACGATGTTAAAATACAGGAATTTATTAAGAATGAATTAGTTGGACATTGCCAAAATGGTCAGTACATTTGTGATGAACTTGGCCATGGGGCCAAGCAATTAGTGGCTGGTGGTTAGTGGCTTGTAGCTCGAAGTGAAATTGAAACAAAATTGCGCAACGATAGACTGATCACCCGTTCGACATTGGACATTCGACATTTGACAAACTTATGAAGGGACCACTATTCTACTCCAAAATCCTCCTCTTCGGGGAGTACGGCATCATCAAGGATTCCAAAGGCCTTTCCATTCCGTACAACTTCTACAAGGGAGCGCTCAAGGTTGACGAAGATCCGTCGCCGCAGGCCGTCAAATCCAACCAGTCGCTGGGCAGGTTTGCCGAGTATTTGCGAACTTTGGATCCGGAACTTGTGAAATTTGACTGCGACAGGCTCCAGGCCGACATCGACGCCGGGATGTATTTCGATTCGAGCATTCCGCAGGGTTACGGCGTTGGCTCGAGCGGAGCGCTGGTGGCCGCCATTTATGACAAATACGCCTTCGACAAGATCACCGTTCTGGAAAACCTGACCCGTGAGAAGTTGCTGACGCTGAAAAATATTTTCGGGGCGATGGAAAGTTTCTTCCACGGCAAGAGCTCGGGCCTCGACCCGCTCAACAGCTACCTCAGCATCCCGATCCTGATCAATTCAAAGGACAACATCGAACCTGCAGGCATCCCGTCACAGGCCACCAACGGCAAGGGCGCGGTGTTTTTGCTCGATTCCGGAATTGTCGGCGAGACGGCGCCCATGGTCAACATCTTCATGGAAAACCTAAAGGACCAGGGTTTCCGCGCAATGCTCAAGAACGAATTCGTCAAATATACCGATGCGTGCGTCGAGAACTTCCTCGGCGGCGACATCAAATCGCTGTTCTCCAACACCAAGCAGCTCTCCAAGGTCGTGCTCAACCATTTCAAGCCGATGATCCCCGAACAATTCCACGGCGTCTGGCAAAAGGGCATCGAAACCAATGACTATTACCTCAAACTTTGCGGCTCCGGCGGCGGCGGGTATATTTTGGGATTTACCGAAGACCTCGACAAGGCAAAAGAAGCCCTCAAGGACTACAAGCTCGAAGTCGTTTACCAGTTTTAGGCACAGCCGATGCTGAGCAGGAAAAACAAGCTCACCGCGATGAAGGTGATCGCGATGTTCTCGGTTGTCCGCGGCTATAATATTCCCGTAATTGCCCTGGCGCAATACCTCGCGGCCATTTTTATACTGGCGCCCAAGAACATTCCGTCGCTGGACATCCTGCTCGATCCAAACCTTTTCGTCCTCGTTTTGGCCTCCAGCCTTTCGATCGCCTCGGGGTACATCATCAACAACTTTTACGATTCCGACAAGGACCTCATCAACCGGCCCAACAAAACCATGCTGGACAGGCTCGTCAGCCAAAAAACCAAGCTGTACGTTTATTTTGGGCTCAACTTTTTCGTGGTCGCGCTGGCCCTGTTGGTCTCATGGCGCGTCGCGGCGTTCTATTCGGCCTACATTTTCCTGATCTGGTTCTACTCGCACAAACTCAAAAAATACCCCATCATCGGGAACGTGACGGCCGCCGTCCTGGCTATTTTCCCTTTTTTCGGGATCCTGCTCTATTACGCCAAGCTCGACCGTTTCCAGAGTTATGAACCCGAACAGCTTGCCATCGTATTCGCGCACGCCTCCTTTCTGTTCCTGCTTTTGCTCGTCCGCGAAATGGTCAAGGATTTGGAGAACCTCGCCGGCGACTTCGTCTCCAATTACAAGACGGTACCCGTTGCCTATGGCGAACAAACTTCGAAGAAAATCATCACATTGCTCGCGATCCTCACCCTTTTCCCCGTGTACGTCCTGGTGGAACGCGCCGATGTCGGCTACATGGACATCTATTTTTACATCTGCCTGGCGGTGCTGCTCTTCCTGGTGGTCCGGCTGTGGAAAAGCGAGAAAAAACCGCAATACCTCATCCTCCACAACGCGCTTAAAATATTGATCGTCGCGGGCGTTTTTTCCATCGTGCTTGTCGAGCCGCGCGTACTGGTTCACGGACGCGACATGCTGCGTTGGATGACCTTCTAGTTGTGGGTTTTGGGTTTTGCGTTCTGGGTTCTGGGTTGCAAACTTTAACCCTTATCCTTTTCCAAGCCACTAGCCACTATTCACCAGCCACTAATAAGGGCAGGCATTTCCGGCTTTCGGCTATATCTTTGCTACGCAAAGGATGCCGCCTCAATCCGGGCTGCGCTCCCTGCTAATTATTTATCTTTGCCAAAAAAAGTCATGAACCAGCCCAATAGAAACCGGAAAAGCGCACCAAAGCCAAAACCGGGCGGCAAGAACCCGTCGTCCAAGTCGCGCCCTCCAATGGAAAAACGCGCGGCCAAACCAAAAGCCGATGCCAGGCCCAAAGCGCCAAAACCGGCCAAGAAAGCCAATCCGGATGAAATCAGGCTCAACAAATACATCGCGAATTCGGGCGTTTGCTCGCGCCGCGATGCCGATATCTATATCCAGAGCGGAAGCGTCCGCGTGAACGGCGTGGCCGTGACCGAGATGGGCTACCAGGTCAAACCGGGCGACGTCGTGACCTTTGACGGCACCAACATCGTCCCCGAGAAAAAAGAATATTTCCTGCTCAACAAACCCAAGAACTTTACCACCGCCGGCGAGGACGAGCCCGGAATGCGCAACGTCGCCGAACTTATGCGCGGGGCCTCGAAGGCCAAACTGCAACCCGTCGGGAGGATGGACAAGAATACCACCGGGCTGCTGTTGTTCACGAACGATACCGACATGATCCGCAAGTTCAGCCTGCCTGGCCAGCGGTCTGCGAAGATCTACCAGGTGACGCTGGACAAAAACCTCAAATTCGAAGATCTAGAGAAGATTTCAGGAGGCGTGACGCTTGACGGGCACAAACTTTTCGTCGACGAGATTTCATACGTTGAGGATCAGCCCAAGACCGAAATCGGGTTGCGGCTCCGGACCGCGAATGTCAAGGTCGTGCGATCCATTTTTGAGCAATTTGGCTATAATGTGCTCAAGGTGGACCGCGTCGCCTTCGCAGGCCTGACCAAGAAGAACCTGCCTCGCGGCAACTGGCGTGCGCTCACTGACCAGGAAATCATCAACCTCAAAAATCTCTAATCTTTCGTTATTTTTAATCCTATGCGCCTGATTCTGTTCAGCCTGATACTTATGGCCGTTTCCTGCAAAAAATCCGAAAGTTCCGCCCCATCGTTTGATGCGCTTTGCAAACAATATTTTGACGACAAGAACGCGCTCAATCCGCTCGAGGCCACGCTTTACGGCCAGGCGGAATACAACGACAGGCTGGAACTCGACATGACCGACGCTTATCGGGAAAAGCAATCGGCGTTCTACAAAAAATATGAGGAGGCAATCGCCGCTGTGGACACGGCCTCGCTCGACGACGAACAAAAACTCAGTCTCGGCATCATGCAATGGGAGGTTGAGATTGGCCGCGAGATGCTTCGCCATCGGGACAACCTGATGCCCATCAACCAATTTGAAGGCGTCCACCTCACCATGGGCATGTTGGCAAGCGGCGAAAGCGCACAACCCTTCAAGACCGAGAAGGATTATGACAATTTCCTCAAAAGGATGGAGAAATTCGCGGTCTGGATCGATTCGGCGGAAGTTTACATGCGCAAGGGAATGGCCAGCGGCATGGTACTGCCAAAGGCGCTGGCAATCCGGGTGGCGCCGCAATTCCGCGACATGGCCAGTCCGAAACCGGATCAAAACCTGTTCTATTCGGCGGTGAAGAAGATTCCGGTCAACATTCCCGCATCGGCGAAAGCCAGGATCGAAAAGGCTT
This sequence comes from Bacteroidota bacterium, assembly GCA_023390775.1. Classification (GTDB taxonomy): domain Bacteria; phylum Bacteroidota; class Bacteroidia; order Flavobacteriales; family Flavobacteriaceae; genus Flavobacterium. Next base: position 101,306 of record JAEWCF010000062.1, read on the forward strand.
ACGAAGAAACCATAACCCAACGGCTAGTCCCGCGTTGCAACCGCATGGCCGATTTTATCGAGCAGGAATATCTTCTCGCATGCCGCGAAACAAGCGGGATTGGGAGCTTGAAAGGCGGCGATGCGCTCTACCGCACGCTTGTAAAGCAATGGACCACAACGAATCTCACTCCCGAAAAAATCCATGAACTGGGCCTTCAGGAGGTCGCAAGGTTGCGGGCAGAGATGGAAAAGGTCAAAAAGCAGGTGGGTTTTAAAGGGACCATCAAGGAATTTTTTGACCATGTCAGGACCCGGAAAGAGTTGATGCCCTTTACCAAGCCCGAACAGGTCATCGAAAATTTTGAAAGCATCCACTCGCGGATAAAACCCAATGTGGACAAACTGTTTTCACTGCAACCCAAGACGCCGTTCGAGGTCCGCCGTACCGAGGCTTTCCGCGAGAAGACCGCCAGCGCCGAATACATGCAGGGCTCTCCCGACGGCACTCGGCCGGGGATTTTTTACGTACCCATTCCGGATGTGACGAAATACAATTATTACGCAGACGAAGACCTGTTTTTGCACGAGGCGATTCCGGGCCATCACTTCCAGGTTTCACTTCAGCAGGAGAACGCAAAGCTTCCCGACTTCAGGAAATTCAATTGGTTCGGGGCCTACGGGGAAGGATGGGCGCTTTATACCGAAAGCCTCGGCCGCGAATTGGGCCTCTACGAAGATCCTTATCAATATTTTGGCATGCTGGGGAGCGAAATGCACCGTGCCATAAGGTTGGTCGTCGATACGGGAATCCATGCCAAAGGCTGGACCCGTGAACAGGCCATACAGTATTCGCTTGACAACGAAGCGGAGAGCGAAGCCTCGATCATCGCCGAAATCGAACGGTACATGGCCATTCCGGGCCAGGCCCTTTCCTACAAGATCGGCCAACTCAAAATCATCGAACTGCGGAAACGCGCCGAGTCAGGCCTCGGGAAAAAATTTGACATCAAGGCTTTCCATGCCAATGTGTTGGAGAGCGGCGTATTGCCTTTGGAACTGCTGGAGCGCAAGGTCGATCGCTGGATCGCCTCGCACACAAAATAATTTTTAGGAGTGTTTAAGGATTGGCTGGAACTATTTTGCCGATTCTTTCGTTAGGATTGCTCGGAAACGAAGTATGGCGGGAATTTTTTGAGTTACCCGTATCGAATTTTCCCTTAAATTAGGGGAAATAAGCGACGTCCGAAAATTTATAATGAAAAAATCCAAATCCACACAATTTCACGCCAATCAGCCCATTTCCCAAAATCAGCTTAAACAAAACCTCGACTCTTTCAATCTCCTTTGCAGGAAGATGTTGGACGAAGTGGAAGATTACGCCATCCTGTTCCTCGACCGGAGCGGAAACGTACTGAATTGGAATAAGGGAGCGCAAGCCATTAAAGGTTATCAGGAAAGCGATATAGTGGGGCAGCACTTCAGCCTCTTTTACCCTCCCGACGACCGCAATGCCGGTTTGCCCGACGTACTCCTGAACGAAGCTGTCAAAAACAACCGGGCGACCCATGAAGGATGGCGCCTCAAAAAGGACGGAACCCGATTTTGGGGATCGGTGGTGATTACGGCGCTTCGGGACGACAACGGTGAGGTGATCGGCTTTTCAAAATTGACACGGGACCTCACGGCCAAACGTTCTGCCGACGAAGCCCTTCAAAAACAAACTGCCGAGCTCGCACATAGAAACGAAGAACTTCGGAAAAGCGAAGAGCGTTACCACAGGATGATCGCCGAAGTGGAGGATTATGCAATCATATTGCTCGGCCTTGACGGAACCGTCATGAATTGGAACAGGGGCGCCGAAAAGATAAAAGGCTACACCGCACAAGAGGCCATCGGCCAAAATTTTTCGATCTTTTACCGCCAGGAGGACCTTCAATCGGGCTTGCCCCAAAGGCTGATCGAGACCGCCACGCGCGAGAACAAGGCCTCACACGAAGGTTGGCGCATCAGGCGGGACGGTTCGCTGTTTTGGGCATCGGTGGTCATTACCGCCCTGCACGATCACGAGGGCAATGTTTTCGGCTTCTCGAAAGTAACCCGGGACCTCACCGAACGGAAGTTGGCGGAAGAACGACAGCAGCTTTTTTCGGAGGAGCTCATGGCCAAGAGTGAACTACTTCGGCTCAGTGAACAGCAATACCACCGCATGATTGCGGAGGTCGAGGAATATTCCATCATCCTGTTGGGGCTTGAAGGCACCATCATGAACTGGAACAAGGGCGCCGAAAAGATCAAGGGCTATAAGGAGACAGAGGCGCTGGGTCAAAATTTCGCGATCTTCTATACACCGGAGGACCGCCGCGATAACCTGCCCGACAGGCTACTGGCGGAGGCACGCGAGCAGGGAAAAGCAATCCACGAAGGATGGCGCATCAGGAAGGACGGCACCCGTTTTTGGGGAAGCACGGTGATCACGGCGCTGCACAGCGAGGAAAATAAGGTGATCGGATTTTCTAAAGTGACCAAAGACCTCTCGGAACGCAAAGCCTACGAGGACCGAATCAGCCGCCAAAACAAACAGCTCGAGGAGTATGCGTACGTGGCTTCACACGACCTGCAGGAACCGCTGCGGAAAATTCAGATTTTTTCCGAACTGCTGCAGGAAAACCTTGACAACAGGGAACTCGCGCTGAAGAACCTGTCCAAGATTACCGCTTCGGCAGCCAGAATGGGCAGCCTGATTCGCGATGTCCTGGCCTATGCGCAGGTGGGGGATTCGAAGGAATTGTTCAGGGATGTCGACCTTAACGTGATACTGGCCAACATCGAAAATGATTTCGAACTGACCCTGCGCGAGAAAAATGCCAAAATCATTTACAAGGACCTGCCCGTCATTTATGCGTTGCCCATCCAGATCCAGCAACTATTTTCAAACCTGATCAGCAACTCGTTAAAATTCAACGACTCCGAACCTGTGGTGGAGATCAAATACGAGGGGAAAAATACCGCGGCACCCGGTTTCCACCGGATTTCGCTCACCGACAATGGCATCGGGATGAGCCCAGAATTTGCCGGAAAAGCTTTTCACATGTTTTCGCGGATGGACAAAAACCTTCCGGGAACGGGGATCGGGCTGGCGCTCTGCAAAAAGATCGTGGAAACGCACGAGGGGAACCTGACGGTCGAACCCCGAAACGAAGGCGGATCCCGGTTTTCAATCGATCTGCCCGAACGGTTGATTGTCAACTAATTTTCCTCGATGAGCCTGATTAGCGGCTCTTTCCCGATCAGTTCCCGAACCGGCCTGGCCTGCGGCACGTGCCTGTAAGACTTGAAGTAAAGCGTGTCATTGAGATCCGCACGTATGGAAAACGCCCCGGTCGAATCGGTGCGGACCACATAGCGCTCATCCTGATACATCCTCAAATATTTGGAGCGATTCGCCTTGGGATCCTTCATGAGCCGCGACAGGGTGTCGTTGATGACCACTTCGATCGCGTTCAGGCCCTTCGAGGAATCGACGGCCCTTCCTGTAACGGTGACTTTTTGTGCCGATGCAATCATCGCGAACAAAAATGCCAAAACGGTAAAATTCTTTTTCATATCGCTACAAACGCAAAAACCGGTCCTAATTATACCCAGTAATACCAAAGCGCGATCTGTGGCAACATGCCCGCAAAAAATCCGATGGCCAATTCCAGGTAATCATGCGCTTTCATGTACAATCGCGACGAAGCGACAAATCCGGTCATCACGAACAGAAATGCAATGGTATCGGCCAGATTAATGCGGTTGTGGAACGAAATCCCGATCACAAAAAAAATCAGCCCGGCCATGCCCATCATATGCAGGCTGATGCGCCATCTCCTGAAAGTTGCCAACAGGGCAATCATGGCCGAGAACATCACGCCGAGAAAGAAAAAGTAAATTTCCGGTAACCGCTCGAGGGTAATGCTTTGCCTGAGCAGGATGTAAATCAATACGATGTGCGCCACAAGAGGCGCTTTGCGCTGGCTAACTTCTTCCGCCATTACCGAATCGATCCGACCCATCGACCTCAACAGGAAATAGAAGCAAACGGGAATCAGGACCATGATGATGGCCACCTGGATCAACAGCAGGTATTTTTCCTGCGGAAGCAAGAAGTGATAATCCAACAGGATTGCGTAGACCACCGCAATCAGCGGAATGAACAACGGATGGAAAGCGTATGAAAAAAACGGAAGGATTCGCTTGAGGCCGTTCATCACATTTTCTTGCGAAGCCTAGCCACCGGGATATCCAGTTGTTCGCGGTATTTGGCGATGGTGCGACGCGCGATGGGATAGCCTTTTTCTTTCAATATTTCGGCGAGCTGGTCGTCCGGGAGCGGCTTGCTCTTGTCCTCGTCCTCGATCACGTCCTTCAAAATCTTCTTGATTTCGAGGGTCGAAACTTCCTCGCCTTGATCATTGACCATCGCCTCGCTGAAGAACTCCTTGATGAGTTTGGTCCCGTACGGCGTATCGACGTATTTGCTGTTTGCAACACGGGAAATCGTGGAAATATCGAGCCCGACCAAATCGGCGATGTCCTTGAGGATCATGGGGCGCAACTTGGTTTCGTCGCCATCAAGAAAATACTCGCGCTGGTACTGCATAATTGCATTCATGGTCACAAAAAGCGTCTCATTGCGCTGGCGGATCGCATCGATGAACCATTTTGCCGAATCCAGCTTTTGCTTGATGAACATTACCGCATCGCGTTGTGCACTGGACTTCTCGCGGGATTCCTTGTAGGTCTGCATCATCTCCTTGTACTCGCGCGAAACGTGCAGCGTCGGGGCATTGCGGCCGTTGAGGGTGAGTTCGAGTTCGCCCTCGTTGATCCTGATCGCAAAATCGGGAACCACGTGCTCGACAAGGCGGGTCGTATTGCCGGTAAAGGAATTTCCGGGCTTGGGGTTGAGCTTCTCGATTTCCTCGATCGCTTTCTTGAGCTGTTCGTGCGTGACGCCGAATTTCGCCTGCAATTTGTCGTAATGCTTCCGCGTGAAGGCTTCAAACTGGTTTTCGACGATATCGAGCGCAAGCCCGACGGATTCGGTGGGTGTTTTGTGCTTGAGCTGAAGCACCAAACATTCCTGCAGGTCGCGGGCCCCGACACCGGCCGGTTCCAATTCGTGGATTACGTGAAGGACGCGCTCCACCGTTTTCTCATCAGTATAGATGCCCTGCGTAAAGGCCATATCGTCCACGATGTCCGGAATGCTGCGCCTGATGTAACCCATATCGTCGATGCTGCCCACGAGGTATTCGGCGATTTCGCGGTCCTGGTCGGACAGTATGAACGTATTGAGCTGGTTGAGCAGGTCCTGATGAAAGGTCACGGGCGATGCCAGCGGCGATTCCCGCACCTCGTCATCATCGCTGTAATTATTTGCGTGCAGCTTGTAATCCGGAGTTTCGTCGCTGCTCAGGTATTCATCGATGTTGATATCCTCGGTGTCGATGTGCTCACCATCCTCGTAGTCATCGTATTCCTCTTCTGGAGCAAACTCGTCCTTTTCGAATTCCTCCTCCTCTTCCTTTCCCGATTCCAGCGCCGGGTTCTCGTTCATCTCCTCCTTGAGCCGTTGTTCAAACGCCTGCGTAGGGAGCTGGATCAACTTCATGAGCTGGATCTGCTGCGGCGAAAGTTTCTGGGAAAGTTTGAGGTTTAGGGACTGCTTGAGCATAAAAATCAGATTCGTCACATGGGTTTTGGTGACATAAAGTTACGCAAAATTGGGAAAAGCACACCGAAAATCAACACACCGAAAAGTGAAATTTTTCTTTAATTTTAGATCATGAACATTGAAGAATTCCATACCATCTGCTCGTCGCTTCCGGGAGTCACCGAGCACTTTCCGTTTGATTCGGACACCCTGGTTTTCAAGGTCGGCGGCAAGATGTTCGCCCTTACCTCGCTGGCCGAATGGGAGCGCGGGAACCCGTCGGTCAACCTGAAATGCGAACCCGCTCGCGCAGCCGAACTCCGGCTCGAGTACGACGGCATAACGCCGGGATACCACATGAGCAAGGTGCACTGGAATACGGTGAGCGCCGGTTCCGATGTGCCGCAATCGCTCTTCACCGAACTGATCCGGGATTCCTACGAGCTTGTCCGGTCCGGGCTGCCCAAGAAAATCCAGGCCGAAATTGCAGCCTCGGCCAACTGAATTTCGCTAAATTTGTATCAATCCAATCGCCATGAAAGACCAGTTGAAAAATTTCCTGAACGAGGACCAGGACCCGAAAGCCGTAGAAAAAATTGCCGGAAAACTTGAAGACCTATTGATGAAGGACGAGGAAATAGCGTATATCGGCGTGCAGAAAAAACCCGCCATCAACGTTTTCCCCGACGCGATCGCGCTTACCAACCGGCGGATCATCATCTGTCGCCCCAAGAACCTCGGCCTTTCGCTCGATTTCACCGATTATTCATGGGACGAGGTCACCGGAAGTTTTGTCAAGGAAAACATTTTGGGTTCGGAATTTTCGTTCTCCACCCGGACGGGAATCAACGTGTCGATGGAATATCTGCCGAAATCCCAGGCCCGCAGGATTTACGCCTATGCCCGCGAACAGGCCGAAGCGCCGAAGGATTCGGTACAGCCCGTGTCATACGTTGCCGAAGTGATCGAAACTCCTGATGCCGAAACCATTGATTCGCCGGAATCACTGGTCCAATTTCCCGAAGAAACCCAACCTATCGTAGACCTTCCGGTTCCGCAATCCGGGTATCGGGATGAAAAACAGCATCCGGACATGGACATTGATTCGGAGGCCGAAAACATCCGCGAGAAAGGCCTGTCGGGATTGACCCAGGAAGAATTGTTCGCGAAACTACAGAATTACAAGAAGTTGCTTGACAACGGCCTGATCGTCCAGAGCGAATACGACGCGCTTAAAAAGGAGATTCTGGGCCACCTATAATTCAGGGTTCCAGAAGAGGTCCGCGAAATCGGCCACCTTATTATCCACGATCCGGACTCCTTCGCTCTCCAATAACTGCTGCATGAGGTTGGTTCCCCCAAAGTGATGCTTGCCCGACAGGAGCCCGACGCGATTGACAACGCGGTGCGCGGGAACGTCGTCGCGGCCGTGGGAAGAATTCATCGCCCAGCCCACCATCCGCGCCGAACCTTTGGCACCAAGCACTTCGGCAATCGCACCGTAGGTCGTGACCCGGCCGTACGGAATTTGCGACGCGACCTCATAAACACGTTCGAAAAAGTTGGCATCGGCACTCAAAGCCAGTAATATTCGATGATATTGTAAAGGGTGACCAACGAAACCAGCCCCGTGATGGACCCGATGATGTAGTTCATGTTCCGCAGGATGAACCGCGTCCGGTCTTCCAGTTTCTTGAAGAACGCGATGTAACAGTAGAACCCGAAGTACGCCCCGATGCCCGCGCCAAGCACGAAGGCCGGGATGTCGCTCCGAAATTGGAAATAACCGTACGAAGACAGCGTAATGCTGACAAATACGAAGAACGGTATCGGAAAAAAGTTAAGTGCCGACAGAACCATCCCCAAAAAGAAACGGCTGCGTTTGCTGTGGAGCTTGAG